>JBOHYC010000229.1:0-4218 GCA_050737755.1 Lysobacter sp. | reverse complement strand
GCGACGTCGACGTCGTTGCGGCCTTCATTGCCGGCATAGGTGACGTTGCCGCCGTTATCGGTGAACGGCACCACGCCGTCGCGGGTGCCGGCGAACAGCGAGCGGCCGGCGCCGTCGCCGCGATTGGCGATCGAGATCATTTCCTCGCGCAGGTGGCGGATTTCGACCGCGATCACCTTGCGGTCATCGTCGGACAACGTGGCGCTGTTGGCCCGGATCACCAGTTCACGCGCGCGGGTCAGCTGGTCGCCGGCGCCCTCGAGGGCGCCTTCCTGCATTTCCAGCCGGCGCTCGACATGGCCGGCGCTACGCTCGTACTGCTCCAGCGATGCAAGCGCGTGGTCGAGTCCCTGCGCGGTCGAGGCCGCGGCCGGGTCCTGCCCGGCGCGGGTGAATCGCACGCCGCTGCTCATCTGCTCGCTGGTACGGGCCAGTTCGCCTTGCCGCTGCAGCATCGCCTGCAGGCCCTGTGCGTACATCCCGGCGGTGGAGATTCTCATCGCTGCCTCGCTGTCATGCCATCAGCGCCGGACGGCGCCGAGCAGGGACTGGAACATCGTGTCGGCGGTGGCGATGACCTGCGCGGCCGCCATGTAGGCCTGCTGGTAGCGCAGCAGGTTGGTCGCTTCTTCGTCGAGGTTCACGCCGGACAGCGATTCGCGCTCGGCGATGACCTGGTTGTTGATCGCGCCCTGTGCCTCCAGTGCGAGGTCGGCATGACGCGCTTCGCCACCGACCTTGCCGGTGAACTGGCCCATCGCCGCGGTCAGGTCGAGCGTGCCGCCGGCCAGCACATCGAGCTCGTCGAGCCCGGCCAGCTGGCGCGCATTGCCATTGTCGGACGAGCGCGGCGGGGTGGCGTTGACGCTGAAGCTGTCGCCAGCCGCGGGTGTGCCCGTCAGGTCGAGTTCCCAGCCATTGCCACGGATCGGCTCGCCGGCCTGCCATGCGACCGGAGGGCCGCCGTCGATGGAGTACTGGCCGTCGTCGATGAATTCGATGTTCCCGCCGCCGAATCCGGCAAACGCCGCCGGGTCGGTGATGCGGCTGCCGCCGAGGGTGCCGCTGCCCACGTTGCCGGCAGCGGGTGCGCCTTCAAGCGGCGCCGCGGCGGCGACGGAGTACGGGTCGTCGAGCACCATCTTCAGGCCACCGGCGACACCGGCAGTCGGGCGCAGCGAGAAGCGGTCGCCGCTGGCTGGTGTGCCGTCGATCACCAGTTCCACGCCATCGACCCGCAACGGATCGGCGGCGGTGCCGGTGCCGGCAATGGCGACGGATTCGCCGCTGCCGGGACGGGTCGCGCTCCAGTTGCCGCCATCGAAGCGCAGCACCAGATCGTGGCCGGTCAGGGCGCCGAGGTCACCGACGCTCGCGGTGAGGTTGGCGCCGCCGGTGTTGCCGGCGTGGCGGTCGACCCGCGGTGCGGGCAGCGCGAACATGTCGGCGCCCGGCTTTCCGTTGTAGTCGACGCCGGCGCGCTGGGTGGCGTTGAAGCCTTCGGCGAACGCAGTGGCGAGTCGGCCGAGCTCGGCACGGGCCGGGTCGAGCACGCGCTCGCGGAATTCGATAAGGCCGCCGACCTCACCCGAAACGGTCGAGGAGGGCAGCGGCGTCTGCTTGCCGTCGGCGCCTTGCAGCGAGATCTGCAGGCGGTCGGCGCGGTACGGGTCGGGCGTGGTACCCAGCGCCATCGCGCGGTTGCCGAGCACCAGCGCTTGGCCGCCGGTGGTGAACACGTTGAGCGAGCCGTCGTCCTGCGTCACGGTCTCGGCGCCGACCAGCGCGGCCAGCGCATCGACGCGAAGGGCGCGCTGGTCGAGCATGTCCGGCGAGGCGTTGCTGCCGGCGGCGGCGATGTTGCCGTTGAGCGTGGCGATCTCGCTGGCGAGCCGGTTGGCGGTGGCGACCTGGGCCTGGATGCGGTCGTTGACTTCGCTGTCGAGCTGGCCCATCCGGCTGTCGATGGCGGCCCAGCGCGTGGCCAGTTCGGTGCCGCTGGCGAGCAATTGATTACGTGCGGCGGTCGAGGTCGGTTCGGCGGTCACGCCCTCGGCGGCGGCGAAGAAGTTCGACCACGGGCCGGCCAGGCCGCTGGTGCTGTCGGAAACCAGGGTGTCGAGCCGGGTAGACAGCGAGGACAGTTGTTGCAGCCGGCCCATCTCGCTGCTGCTGTCGATCTGGCGGCCGAACACCAGTCCGTCGGCGAGCCGCTGCAGGGCGACCGCGTCGACACCGGTGCCGATCGCGCCGGCGCCGTTGTCCTGTCCGACGCGGGCCTCCATGTGCACGCGCTGGCGGCTGTAGCCGGGCGTGCTGGCGTTGGCGACGTTGTGGCCAACCGTGTTGAGCGCGCGCTGGAACGCGAGCAGGGCGGAACTACCGGTGGAAAGCAGGCCACTCATGTTCAGCCTCTCGGAACGGTGGGCGCGACGGACGCGTAGGCGCGCGTCGCCGGGGCGGTATCGCTCAGCCCGGCGAGCGCCCGGTCGAGCGTGGGGCCGTTGGCAATCGCGGTGATCTTGGCGGCGTACGACGGGTCGGTGGCGTAACCGGCCCGCTGCAGCGCGCGGGCGAAACCGGCCGGGTTGTCACCGGCTGCCAGTGCGCCGGCGTAGCGGTCGTTGCGCATCAGCTTGGCGTAGTCGTCGAAGCTCTGGTGGATCGAGTCGTAGGCGCGGAAGTTGTCGCGCTGGTTCCGGCGTACGCCACCGACGAATTCATGCGTGGCGGAATTGACCGTGGCGCCCTTCCAGCCGGTGGCCTTGATGCCGAACAGGTTGTGCGAGCCGTCGCCACCGACCAGCCGCCGCCCCCAGCCGGTTTCCAGCGCGGCCTGCGCGACCAGCGCCTTGGCGGGCACGCCGAGTTCGGCGGCGGTGCGCTGGGCGTGTGGCCAGATTGAACGCACGAAGGCTTCCGGGCTGCTGGCGTCGATCTTTGCATCGGGGTCGCCGGCGAAGGTTTCGGCGGGAGCGGGAACATCGATCGGTGCGAGCAGCGGCGCGGCGGCATTCATCGATACGCCGCTGCTGCTGGGCGCCAGGGTGAGACCGCCACCCGCGACACCCGGCAGGGCCATCGTGGTCGCGGGGGATGCCGACAGCGGCATCGCCATCGGCAGGTTGCGCATCAACGGCAGTCCGGCATTGGCACCGAAGCCCATCGCGCTGTCGGTGCCCAGCTCGGCACTGCCCTGGCTGCGTTCAAGCTGGCGCACGATCATCGGCGCCAGGCCGAGCCCGTCGCCCTTGGCCATTTCCTTCGCGAGCTGCTGGTCGTACATCTCGCGGTACATGGTGTTGTCGCCCAGCATCGGATCGCCAAGGCTGGTATTGCGCATCGTCTTCAACATCATCTGCGCGAACTGCGTTTCCAGTTCGCGCGCAGCCGTGCGCAGCCGGTCCCGAGATGGGCCGGCTGCGTCCAGTGGCATGGCGTTGGTGGCGGGGATGTGCATGGCCGTGGCTCAGATCACCTCGAGCTCGGCACGCAGCGCACCGGCGCGCTTGAGCGCTTCCAGGATCGCGACGATGTCGCCCGGCGCGGCGCCGACCGCGTTGACCGCCTGCACGATCGCCTGCAGCGATGCGCCTTCGAGCACGAACATGCGGTTGCCGTCCTCGGTGATCTCGATCGAGGACTCCGGCACGACCGCAGTGACACCATTGCCGAACGGCCCCGGCTGGCTGATCTGCGCGCTTTCGATGATCGACACCGTCAGCGAACCGTGCGCGACCGCGGCTGGCAGCACGGTGACTTCGCCGCCCATGACGACGGTGCCGGTGCGCGCGTTGACGATCACCTTGGATGCCGCGGTGCCGGGGCTGACATTCAGCGTCTCCAGCCGCGACAGGAAGGCGATGCGGTCGCCGGCCGGCGGCACGACTTCAATGGTGACGCCGTCGATGGCATGCGCGTGGCCGGCGCCGAACGCGGCGTCGATCGCGGCGACGATGCGCGACGCGGTGGTGAAGTCGAACTCGTGCAGGTTGAGGGTGACGTTGCCGGTCGGGGCAGCGCCTGCGACGGCGCGCTCGACGGTGGCGCCATTGGGAATGGTGCCGCTGTTGGGCGCATTGACGGAGATCCGCGAGCCGTCACGGCCGGACGCACCGAAGCCGCTGACCATCAGGCTGCCCTGGGCGACCGCGTAGACCTGGCCGTCGGCGCCCTTCAGCGGCGCCATCAGCAGGCTGCCGCCGCGCAGCGAACCGG
>JBOHYC010000228.1:0-3058 GCA_050737755.1 Lysobacter sp. | reverse complement strand
CGCCCACCCACTTCAACGCCGCCGCGCGCTGGCTGCACTGGTCGATGGCGCTGATGATCGTGTCGATGCTGTTCATCGGCGTCGGCATGATGGCGTCGGTGTCGGCGCGGCCGTGGCTGATCGACCTGCACCGCCCACTCGGCATCGCGATCCTCGTGCTGGCCGTGCTCCGGTTGCGCAACCGCCTGCGCAGCCCCACACCCGCGCTGCCGTCGACGCTGCCACGGTGGCAGAAGACCGCCGCCCACGCCTCGCACTGGCTGCTCTACGGCTTGATGCTGTCGATGCCGCTGATAGGCTGGGCGATGTTGTCGGCCGGCGGCTTCCCGGTGCAGATGACCGCGTCCTTCGTGCTGCCACCGATCCTGCCGCAGGACGTGACCCTGTATGCCGCGTTGCGTGCGCTCCACGGCTGGCTGGCCTATCTGTTGTTCGCCACCGTGTTGATGCACGTGTCGGCCGCACTGCTGCATGCGTGGGTGTTCCGTGACGGAGTGTTCCCGGCGATGGCCCGCGGGCGCGATCGCTGATCGAGGTGGTACCAGCCCTTCTCGTAGGCCAGTGAACCCCACAGGGCCTGCGCGTGCGCGGTTTTCGCCAGCTCCGGTTGCAGCGGCGCGGGCTGCAGCCGCTTCGACGCCAGGTCATAGCGGTACTGTCGCGGCGGCTTCTGCGGCTGCAGCACCACCACGTCCTCGCCCTGCATCCACGCGAAGTTGCCGTCGTACTGCATCAGCGCGCGGCCCGGTCCCTGCAGTGAGGGATTGCCGAGGTCGCGACCGTTCATCGGGGTGGCATCGCCGACGCCGATGAGCGACAGCAGGGTCGGTCCGAGGTCGATCTGGCTGGCGATCCGGTCATCGCGTCGCGGCTGTATGTCCGCGCCGAGGATCATCGCCGGGATGTGGAAGTTGCTGATCGGCACCAGGTCCTGGCCGAACACGCGCGAGTCGTGGTCAGCCACCACCAGGAACACGGTGTCGTCCCAGTACTCGGATGCCATCGCGCGCCGGAAGAACGCGCCCACTGCATGGTCGGCGTACTTGGCCGCGTTGTTGCGGGTCTGCCTGGGCTGTTCGTACAGATCGATGCGGCCGTCGGGGAACTCGAACGGGTCGTGGTTGCTGGACGAGAACATCAGCCCGAAGAACGGCTTGCCGGCCGCGTGCATCCGACTGAACTCCTCGTCGGCGCGAGCGAAAACGTCTTCGTCGCTGACGCCCCATGAGCCGGTGAACGCCGGCGTGCGGTAGTCCTTCTGTTCGATCACGCGGTCGAAGCCGTTGCCGTAGAAGAAGCCGCGCATGTTGTCGAAGTGGCTTTCGCCGCCGTAGTAGAACGTGGTGTCGTAGCCGCGCGCCTCCAGCGTTTGCGCGAGGGTGTAGAAGCCCTGCTGCGCACCGGGCTGCTTGACCACCGCCTGCGCCGGCGTGGGCGAGAACCCGGCCACCACCGCCTCGATGCCGCGCACGCTGCGGGTGCCGGTGGCGTACATGCGGGTGAAGGTCCAGGCGTTGTCGCTCAGGCGGTCAATGTTCGGTGACAGCGGCAGGCCGCCCAGATGACCGATGAACTGCGCGCCCAGGCTTTCTTCCAGCACGATGACCAGGTTCTTCGGTTTGCCGGTGTAGCTCGGCGTGCGCGTTGCAAGCGTGGGAATCCCTGCCTCGGTGAAGGCGCTGTCGGGCAGGCCACTGGCCGCGCGAACGGCGGCGATCACCTCCGCCTCCGGCATCGCGCCATACAGGTCCATCGCGCTGTCTTCCTGCTTCATCCAGCGGCGTGCCGCGTTGGACAGCGCATAGAAGGAATTGAGTGGCAGTTGGTTGACCACGGGGTTGCCGCTGAAGGCGACCATGGCCGGATTCAGCGGCCGGTGGCCAAGGGTGGAGCGCGCGCCCAGCGCCGACAGGCTCAACACCAGCACCGCGAGCACCGCGCGCTGCCACCACGGCGCGGGCTCGGGCTGTCGTGCAAACAGGCGCCTTGCAAGCTTCCACGCCAGCCACAGCACCACGCCGACCACGACCGGCCCGAGAACCAGTTGCAGTGGACGGCCATGCCACAGGGTCGACAGCACCTCGCGCGGATAGATCAGGTACTCGATGAACAAGCGGTTCGGACGCAGCCCGTATTCGCCCATGAAGCCGGGCGTGGCGAGTTCCAGGAACAGCAGCAGTGCGATGCAGCCAGCCAGCCATGCCGAGGCGACGATGTGCACGAGGCGATGCGCCGGCAACAGCAGCAGCGCGACCGCCGGCGGCCCAAACAACAGGCACATCGTGGCCACGTCCACGCGCACGCCCTGCAGCAGCACCGGCGTCCAACCGTGCGCCTGGCTCACCGCATCGGACTTCCACGCCGACAGGCCCAGCCGCGCGAGACTCAGCAGCAGCAGGCCGATGGTTAAGAACCACAGCACCGGCCTGACCGGTGCGAACACTTTGGAAAACATCGGCACACCCACGCTGCATCAATGCAGCGGGGCATGGTGGTCGGCGAGGGGTCGGAAGCCGGTGGGCGTGGTGTCGGAGAAGCGTCGGAACCGCGTCACGCCAGGCCTGTCACCTCAAGCCCGGCAGGCCGCCAGCAGGTCGCGTTCCGGCACATGCACGGATGTCCGCACGTCGAACATGCCCAGCACGGTGGAGAACAGGTTGTCGTGGCTGGCCGGCTGCCCTGCCCGGTCGCGCAGGCAGGACAGGTCAAGACCGGTATCCGCGGTGAACCGTGGCGAGAACCACATCAGCATCGGCACCTGCATCTGCTGCTGTGGCGCGATCAGGTAAGGCATGCCGTGCAGGTACAGGCCGTTCTCGCCCAGCGACTCGCCGTGGTCGGACAGGTACATCAGCGCGGTGTCGTAGTCGTCGACCTCGCGCAGCCGCGCAATCGCCTGTGCCAGCACGTGGTCGGTGTAGCGCACGGCGTTGTCGTAGGCGTTGACGATCTGCTCGCGCGAGCAGTGGCCCAGCTCGGGTGTCTCGCAGGCCGGCAGGAAGTGCCTGAACGACGCCGGGTAACGCTGGAAATAGCTCGGTCCGTGGTTGCCCAGCAT
>JBOHYC010000227.1:0-8157 GCA_050737755.1 Lysobacter sp. | reverse complement strand
TCAACGACCTGGCCACGCAGCTCAAGGAAATGCGGCACTACTCCAAGAACAACGTCGAGCTACTCACGGCGCAGTGGCTTAAGTTCGACGAGGGCAAGCTGAAGAAGCTCGGCGAGTCCAAGACCATAGAGGAGCTGATGACGCGCCAAGGCGAGTTCCACGATGCGCTGGAGGCGGCGATCACCGAGCTCGACGAGCTGGCCGAGGAGCTCAAGCCGCCGCCGGAAGAGGGTTGAGGCGCCATCACCCTGTGCGCGCTAGGCTCCGCTGGCACCGCTCCCCGCAAACGGAGGCCTCATGGACGCACCACTGAAGATGCCCGCCGCCTTCCTCGGCCACGGCAGCCCGATGAACGCGCTGGAGCGCAACCGCTTCACCGATACCTGGCGCGCGTTCGGCGCCTCGGTGCCGCGGCCGCGGGCGATCCTGATGGTATCGGCGCACTGGTACGTCAACGCCACTGCGGTCACGGCGATGGCGCGGCCCAGGACCATCCACGACTTCTTCGGCTTCCCGCAGCCGCTGTTCGACGTCGACTACCCGGCGCCGGGACTGCCGGAGCTGGCGGAGGAGGTGGCGGACTTCGCCCAACCCGACCACGTCGGCCCCGACCATGACGGCTGGGGTCTGGACCACGGCACCTGGTCGGTGCTGGTGCACGCCTTCCCCAAGGCCGATATCCCGGTGGTGCAGTTGTCGATCAATGCGCTCAAGCCGCCGGAGTGGCACGTCGCACTCGGTGCGCGGCTGGCCCGGTTGCGCGAGAGCGGGGTGCTGCTGATGGGCAGTGGCAACGTCGTCCACAACCTGCGCGCGATCGGCTGGAAGCAGCCGGACGCCGGTTTCGACTGGGCCCGCCGCTTCGACGAACACGCCCGCGAGGTGATGACCGAGCGCCCCGGCGACGCCGCCTCGCTGGTCGCCCACCGCGACTTCGCGATGGCCGCGCCGACTCCCGAACACTTCCTGCCGCTGCTCTACATCGCCGGTGCCGCCGCGGCTGCCGGCACCCCGGCCGAGACACTGGTCGACGGGTATGCGTACGGCTCGCTGTCGATGACCAGCTACGGCCTCGACTGCATCTGCCCGGACGCCGACAACAGCCTCGCGGGCTCCGCGCCGCTGTCGGAGGATGTGCCGCCGGATGAGAGCAATATCTGATCGAGGCTGGCGATATGCGATCCTTCCGGTAGTCCGCCGGGAAGTCTGCGCCGCATGAACGCAACCAGTCGCCACCACGTCCACATCGCTGGCAACGGGCCGGCGACCCTGGTGTTCGCGCACGGGTTCGGGTGTGACCAGAACATGTGGCGGTTGATGGCGCCGTCCTACGAGGACCGTTACCGGACCCTCCGTTACGACCTGGTCGGCAGCGGCAAGTCCGACCTGGCCGCATACGATCGCGGGAAGTACGGCAGCCTGCACGGGCACGCGGACGACCTGATCGAGCTCATCCGCGAACATGCCGAAGGTCCGGTGGTGTTCGTCGGCCATTCGGTCAGCGCAATGATCGGGCTGTTGGCCGGCATCAAGGCGCCCGAACTGATCGACGCCCACGTGATGCTGGGTCCTTCGCCCTGCTACATCAATGACGGCGACTACGTGGGCGGGTTCACCCGCGAGGACATCGATTCACTGCTGGAAACGATGGAAGGCAACTACCTGGGATGGTCCAGCACCATGGCGCCGGCGATCATGGGTGCGCCAGACCAGCCCGAGCTCGCGGAGGAGCTGACCAACAGCTTCTGCCGCACCGACCCGGAGATCGCCGCGCATTTCGCCCGGGTGACGTTCCTGTCCGACAACCGTGCCGACGTCGGCCAACTGCAGGCACCCACGCTGATCCTGCAATGCAGCGACGACATCATCGCGCCGCGTCCGGTCGGCGATTACCTCCAGCGGACGCTGCCCGACGCCACCTTGCGGGTCATCGACAACGTCGGCCATTGCCCGCACCTGAGCGCGCCGTGCGAGAGCATGGCCGCGATGGACGCGTTCCTGGAGTCATTGCAGATACGCAACCGTGACCGCGCCTGACGGCTTCCCCTCCGATATCGGTCTCTTGTACGAGCACGCTCCGTGCGGGCTGCTGCTGACCGATGACGACGGCACGATCCGCCACGCCAACGCGACCTTCTGCCGCTGGGTCGGGATCGAGCGTGGACAGCTGCTCGGCAAACGACGTTTCCAGGACCTGCTCACGATGGGCGGGCGCATCTTCCACCAGACCCAGTGGGCGCCGCTGCTGCAGATGCAGGGCTCCATCGCCGAGGTGAAGCTGGACCTGGTGCGCCAGGGCGCCGCGCCGCTGCCGATGGTGATGAATGCCATCCGGCGCGAGCGCGAAGGCGTGGTCATGCATGAGATGGCCCTGTTCGTCGCCGAGGACCGCCACAGCTACGAGCGCGAGCTGCTGGCTGCACGCAAGCGGGCCGAGGAACTGCTGGTCGAGCAGAAGCAGGCGCGCGAAGCGCTGGCGGTCGCCGAGACCCGCTTGCGCATGGCCCTGGAGGCGGGTGCACTGCACGTGTGGGAGATGGACCCGGCGACCGGGGAGCGGCATTTCGACCCCGGGGTGGCGCTGTTGCTGGGCCGCGACCAGCCGGGCCCTGTCTCCTTCGCGGATTACGGTGCCGCCGTGCACGCGGAAGATCGCGAACAAGCGCTGAAAGCGTTCGCGCGTATGCTGGAGGTGCCGGACAGCATCTACCGGCACTCCTATCGCATCGATGGCGACGACGGGGTGCAACGCACGGTGCTGGCGACGGCGCGCGCGGTGCTGGACGCCACCGGTGCGCCCGGGCGTGTGTTCGGCCTGCTGCAGGACATCACCCAACTGAGCGCACAGCGTGCCGCGGCCGAGGACCGCGCGTTGTTCGCCGAGCAGATGGTCGGCATCGTCAGCCACGACCTGCGCAATCCGCTGTCGACCATCCGGCTGGGTGGTCAGGTGCTTGAAATGGCGGGTCTGGCCGGTAACCAGCAGCGGGTACTCGGCAACATCACCCGCGCGACCACCCGCGCGCTGCGGCTGATCAACGACCTGCTGGATTTCACCCGGGCACGGCTGGGGCAGGGGCTCGCGGTGAATGTCGTGTCATTCGACCTGCATGCCGCCGTGGCCACGCAGGTGGAGGAGCTGGCCCTGGCCTACCCGCGGGCGACCCTGCTGCACCGGCCCAGTGGCGACCATGCCTGCGTGGCCGATCCGGACCGGCTGGCGCAACTGGTCGGCAACCTGGTGTCGAACGCCGCAGCCTACGGTGCGCCCGATGAACCGATCGTGGTCGCATCGATGACGCACGGGGATGGTTTCACGGTGTCGGTGCACAACGCCGGCGAAGCCATCACCGAACCGCTGCTCGCCGGGTTGTTCCAGCCGATGGTGCGCGGCACCGAAGCCGACATCGGCTCGCGCAGCGTGGGCCTGGGGTTGTATATCGTCGCCGAGATCATGCGTGCGCACGGCGGTACGGTCACGGTCATCTCGACCGTGGGCCACGGTACCGAATTCCAGGCTGAGTTCCCGCAACGGGGCCATTAGGCCGGCCGCGGAAAAGTCGCGGTGCGGCGGCATTGCTATCCTGCGCGTCCCCACGGAGTGCCCTTCATGACGACTTCCCGGCCGGTCGAGCCTTTGGTGTCGCTGCGCCGCCTGGCCCTGTTGCTGGGCGGGTTGGCGATGTTCGGGCCGTTCTCGATCGACACCATCTTCCCGGCATTCCCGGCGATGGCTGCGCAGTTGGGGGCCGACAAGCTGGCGATGCAACAGACGATCAGCGTGTACCTGATCGGCTACGCGTTGATGAGCGTGGTGCACGGGCCGTTGTCGGATGCGATCGGGCGGCGCAAGGTGATCCTTGGTGGGCTGGCGGTGTTCACGCTGGCGTCGGTGGGCTGCGCGCTGGCGACGGACCTGACCACGTTGCTGGCGTTCCGGCTGGTGCAGGGCCTGTCGGCCGGCGTGGGCCTGATCGTCGGCCGCGCGGTGATCCGCGACGTGCTGCACGGCGACGATGCGCAACGGTTGATGAGCCAGGTGTCGATGATCTTCGGCATCGCGCCGGCGATCGCGCCGATGATCGGTGGCTGGATCCTCGGCTGGAGCCGCTGGCCGATGATCTTCTGGTTCCTGGTGCTGTTCTCGCTGGTGCTGCTGATGGCGACCTGGTGGTGGTTGCCGGAGACGCATCCGCAGGACGCGCGGCTGGAGCTGCGGCCGCGGCAATTGGTGCGCGACTACCTGTCGATCCTGCTCAATCCGCGGTTCCAGCGGCTGGCCGCGGCGGCGGCGTTCAACTTCGGCGCGCTGTTTTTGTACATCGCCTCGGCGCCGGCCTACGTGCTGGACCTGCTACGGCTGGACGAGCGCCAGTTCGGCTGGTTCTTCGTGCCGACCATCGGCGGCATGATCATCGGCGCGTGGCTGTCGGGGCGCGCGGCCGGGCGGATCAGCGGTGGGCGGCTGGTGACGATCGGTTTCGTGGTGTCGGCGGTGGCAGCGCTGTTCAACGTCGCCTACAACCTGTCGACCGACCTGCTGCAGCTGCCGTGGGCGGTGCTGCCGATGAGCCTCAACGCGTTCGGCATCGCGCTGGTGTTCCCGATCCTGACGCTGGCGGTGCTCGACATGTATCCGCGGCAGCGTGGCTCGGCGTCGTCGTTGCAGGCGTTTACGGCGCTGGTGAGCAATGCGTTGATCGCGGGCGTGGTTTCGCCGTGGCTGAGCGGTAACGGGCTGTGGCTGGCAATTGCGGCGGGGTTGTTCACCGCCGTGGGCTGGGCGTTCTGGCGCTGGGAGTCGGTGGTGTCTTCGGCCGAGGGGCGGCGCGGTGGGAGCGCGGGGCCGAAGATGCCGGGGGAGGCGTTGTAGGGTTCTCGCGGTAGGTGTGGCGGAGGAGTTCGTGGAAGTGGTGGACGGCGTTCTCGCGCAGGGGGTTCAGGCGCCCGGGCTGGTAGGAGCCTGACGCCAGGCCGCGCTGCACGTCTTCGCAGATGGTCAGGTCTTCAAGCTGAACTTCATCGCTGAACTGCAGGTCGGCGTCGCGGCGGGCGCGGGCTTCGCCGCTGTCGTCGGACGTGTAATAAAAATCGAATTCGACCCGGCAGCGGTCGACGCCGAGCGGCACCACGCGGTTGGTCTGCAGGCGGCCGGGCAGGATGTTGAGCATCGTGTTCGGCCACAGCCAGTAGTACAGCGCGTCGCCGTCACCGTAGAGGGCGTCGCCGCTCTCGAGCGGGCTGAACTGGTACGAGTACCAGCGCGCGGTCTCGGTGATGTAGCTGCGGTAGTCGAGCAGTTTGTTGAGGCCGGGGTGGATGTGGGGGATGTGGTAGCCCTCCAGGTAGTTGTCGACGTAGACCTTCCAGTTGCACGCGACGTCGTAGCCGACGCGGTGGTGATGGGCGTAGCGCTCAAGGTGGCGGTCGGGGCCGAGGCGCGCGTCGATGGCTTCGACGAAGGCACTGAAGTCCGGGGCTTTGGCCTGGTCGACGCAGGCGAACACCAGCCCTTGCCAGACCCGCACGGCCAGTTGCGGCAGGTGGATGTCGGCGACGTTGAAGTCGGGTGCGGTACCCATTTCCGGCGCTGATTTCAGCACGCCGTCGAGGCCGTACGTCCAGCCGTGATAGCGGCAGCGCAGCGACTTGGCGGCGAGTCCGTCGCAACTCGCGATCGGGCCCGCACGATGACGGCAGACGTTGTGGAACACGCGGATGGCGCCGGGGCCATTGTCGTCGGCGGCACCGCGTACCGCGATAACGGGGAGGCCGGCGAAATCGGCGATGACGTGGTCGCCGGCGGCCTGCAGCTGGCAGACGTGGGCGATCAGTTGCCAGCCGCGGTCGAAGATCAGTCGACGGTCGAGCGCCGGCATCGAGGAATCGGTGTAGAACCGCGCGGGCAGGGCGGTGGCGTGGTCGAGTGGCTGCGGTGCGAGATCGGTGGCGGTGTCCATGGCCGCAGTATGCCGCCGGTGACGGGCAGGAAAAACGAAGGCCGGCAATGCGCCGGCCTTCGTGGTGTTGCGGTAGGCGGTCAGGCCTGCTTGGGGGCTGGCTCGGCTGCCGGCTTTTCGGCCGGGTTCCCAGCTGGCGCGGCCGGGGTGGCGGTCGCGCTTGCCTGCCAACCGCAAGCCTGGCCTTCGTTCTGCACTTTCAGCCAGTCCTGCAGCGGGGCGAAGTATTCCAGCACCGGGCCGGCGTCCATCTTTTCGCCGCCGGTCAGTTCCTTCAGCGTGGCCTGCCACGGCTGGCTGGCACCCTTGTCGAGCATCGCCTGCAGCTTCGCGCCGGCGGCCTTGTTGCCGTAGAAGCTGCACTCATGCAGCGGGCCGGTGTAGCCGGCGGCGTCGCACAGGGATTTGTAGAACTGGAATTGCAGGACGTGGGCCAGGAAGTAGCGCGTGTACGGGGTATTGCCCGGCACGTGGTACTTCGCGCCCGGATCGAAGAACTCCTCGCCGCGCGCCTCGACCGGGGCGACGCCCTGGTACTTGGCCTTCAGGTCCCACCACGCGGTGTTGTACTTGTCCGGGGTGATCGAGCCGTCGAACACGCCCCAGCGCCAGCGGTCGATCATCAGGCCGAACGGCAGGAACGAGACCTTGGCCAGCGCCATCCGCATCTGCGCGTTGATCAGCGCCTCGTCGGACTGCTGCTGGGCGTCGACCAGGCCGATCGACTCCAGGTACTTCGGCGTCATCGCCAGCACGATGGTGTCGCCGATTGCCTCGTGGAAGCCGTCATGCGCGCCGGCCTGGAACAGCGGCGACTGCTTGTTGTAGGCCAGGTCGTAATACAGGTGGCCGAGCTCGTGGTAGATGGTGGTGAAGTCTTCCTCGTTCGGCTTGATGCACATCTTGGTGCGCACGTCGCCTTCCATGTTCATGTCCCACGCGCTGGCGTGGCAGACCACGTCGCGGTCGCGCGGCTTGATGAACTGGGTGTTCTTCCAGTAACTGTCGGGCAGCTTCTGCAGGCCGAGCGAGGTGTAGAAGTCCTCGGCGCGCTTGGTCATCTGGCGGGCGGAGGCTTCCTGCGCCTCATGCTCGATATCGGCCAGGCTCGCCGGGCTGCGGTCGCCGGTGTGGTTGGCGAGCTTCTGCGCGTGGATCTGCTGGTAGCGCGACTGCAGCGCGGTGGTGATGTCGAGCTTGCCGGCGTTCTGGTACGGGACCACGACGTCCCACAGGTTGCTCCAGTCCTGCTGCCACATGTTGCCCATGAGGTGTGCCGGTAGCATGCCGCCCGCGACCTGCGCCTTGTCCTCGCCGTACTCGGCGCCCAGGCGGGTGCGGGTGTAGCAGTGCAACTGCTCGTACAGCGGCTTGACCTGGCTCCACAGCCGGTCGCTCTCGGCGGCGAGCTCGACCGGGCTCATGTCGTAGCCCGAGCGCCACATTTCGCCGGCGTCTGCGAAGCCCATCTCGTCGGCGCCGAGGTTCACCAGTTCGACGAAGCGGGTGTAGTCCTCGCGCATCGGCTTGGAAATGGTGTGCCAGCCGCGCCAGGCTTCCAGCTGGGCGTCGTAGTCGCGGCTGTTGCGCAGCACATCCTCGAGCGCGCCAAGTTGGCGGCAGGTGGATTCATCGGCCGGATTGGTGCAGTAGGTGCCGGCGCCGTACATGCCCTCCATGTCGGCGGCGATCTTGGCCAGCTCGGCCAGCTTGGCCGGGTCGCTGGGCGCCGGCATCGAGGTCCCGAGCTTGAGCAACTGGATCGAGCGCGCGGTATCGGCGGTCATCTCCTGGCCTTCGAAACGCTTGGCCTGCGCGATCCAGTCGTTGAGTTGGGTCAGGTAGCGCTCGTTGGCCTTGGCCGCTAGCAACTGGCTGTCATCGTTGATGTAGGTCGACGACAACCACTGGGCGGCGGTCATCTGCGGGTACATCGCCCGGAGCTCGCTGTTTACGCGGGCAATGAACTGGTCGGCGGTCTCGTCGGCCGGCGCGGTGCTGGTGGCCTCCGGAGCCTGCTCGCCCGGGGTCGGTGAGCGGTCGCAGCCGGCGAGGCCGACCACGGCCGCGGAAATGCTGAGCGCAAGCAATGCGCGTACGAGTTTCATCTGGGGAAGCTCCCTTTGCATGAAGCGCGTGGGTCGCGCCGATTTTTGAAGGCTAGAGGCGGGTGGGGTCTGGCGCAAGCAACCGCCGC
>JBOHYC010000226.1:0-11068 GCA_050737755.1 Lysobacter sp. | reverse complement strand
CGAAGAATGGCGCGAACACGGTGTCCTTGCCGCGCATGTCCTGGTCCGGCGCGTACCAGAGGATGCCGCCGCGCTTGAGATGGCGCATCGCACCGCGCAACTCGTCGTTGCCGAACATCGCGGTGGCATAGCGCAGTCGCCCGTGCATCACCGCCCACTCCATTACCGGACTGCGGTGGCGGCGATACATGCCGGCCAGCGGCAATTCGTCGCACATCAACCGCCCGCACATCTCCAGGGTCATGAAATGGCCCGAAACCAACAGCACGCCGCGACCGCCGTCGAGGATCGTACGGATCCGTTCGACGCCTTCGATTCGCACGGTACGACGCATCGGTGCGACCGATCCCCACCACGCCCGGGCGAATTCGAACAGGCCGATGCCAAAGTCGCGGAAGCTCGCGCGCAGCAATGCATCGCGGGCGGCTTCGTCCATCTCCGGGAAGCACAGCGCGAGGTTGGTCCGTGCCGCGCGCCGTCGCGTCCCGGCCAGGCGCATCGCCAGCGCGCCGATGCCGGCACCCAGCGCGCGTTGCAGCGACCACGGCAACCGCGCGGCGAACCACATCAGGCCAAGCGCAGCCCAGGTCGGCCAGTGGCGCGGGCCCCGTGGCGGGGCGGGCAGGGCGGAAGCGGGGGGATTCGACATTCCGGTGATTCTATCGCCGCCGCGTCTGCGCCCGGTGGTGCGCGCCGTTCGCTATCCTTGGCAGGATGCGGACGGACATGATCGAGCGCCTGTTGCGCGGCCTGTACTCGGCCGCGCTATACCTGTTGGTGCCGATCACGGTCTACCACCTGATCTGGCGCGGCTTCCGCCAGCCGGCCTACTTCCAGCGCTGGAACGAACGCTACGCGCGCTACCGCACAGCATCCTACGGACGGACCCTGTGGCTGCACGCGGTGTCGGTCGGCGAGGTCAATGCCGCGGTGCCGCTGGTCAACGCGCTCAAGCGCGGCCGTCCGGACCTGCGCGTGCTGGTCACTACGATCACCCCGACCGGTTCGGAGCGCGTGCGCGCGCTGTGGGGCCAGGACGAGGTCGAACACGTCTATTTGCCGTACGACCTTCCCGGCGCGGTCGGCCGTTTCCTCGACCATTACCGGCCGCATGCGGGATTGATCATGGAAACCGAGCTGTGGCCGAACCTGCTGTTCGGCTGTCGCGACCGCCGGATCCCGACGCTGATCCTCAACGCGCGGCTGTCGGAACGCTCGCTGCGCGGCTATCGCGTGCTGGCCCCGCTGGTTGGCCGGGCGCTGCGCACGGTGCGCACGGTCGCGGCGCAGTCGCTCGCGGACGGGGTACGTTTCGTGCGTCTCGGCGCACGTCCGGAACAGGTGGTCGAGACCGGCAACCTGAAGTTCGACGTGGCCGTGCCGGAGACACTGGAAACCTTCGCCAGTCAGTTCCGCGCCGATTGTGGCGCGCGGCCGGTATGGATCGCCGCGAGTACCCACGAGGACGAGGAGGCGGCGATCATCGGCATCCACCGGCACCTGCGTGCGCGGTTCCCCGACCTGTTGCTGCTGTGGGCGCCCCGCCACCCGGAGCGCTTCCGGCTGGTCGCCGATCACGCGCGATCGGCGGGCTGGCCGGTGGCGATGCGTTCGCGCGGCCGCTGGCCGCGTGCCGAGGACGCGGTGTTCGTGATCGATACCTTGGGCGAGTTGATGAACTTCTATGCCTGCGCCGACGTCGCGTTCGTCGGTGGCAGCCTGCAACCGGTCGGCGGACACAACCTGCTGGAGCCGGCGGCCGCCGGGACCGCGATCGTGACCGGCCCTCACCTGCACAATTTTGCCGAGATATCGCGACGGCTCGACGACGCGGGTGCGTTGCGGATCTGTGCCGACGCCGGTGCGGTCGAAGCGGAAATCGCGCGCCTGCTGGATGAGCCGCAGGTACGCGAAACGATGGCCGAGGCCGGCCGGGTGCTGGTCGAAACCGGCCGCGGTGCGCTGGCACAGACCCTGGTGTTGTTGCAGCCGGTCCTGCCGCCGGTGGGCGGCGCGAACTCCCCCGGCGAAACCTCTGTAGGAGCGACGTAAGTCGCGATCGGAAATCGACTCGCGAAACCGGTTGCCCGATCGCGACTTACGTCGCTCCTGCAGAAGAGCCCGAATGGATTCGCGTTATTGCTGCCGGATTTCCGACTGCACCTGTGCATCCGCATCGACGGTCAGCAGGCGGTTGATGTCCTGCACGTCGTCGATGTCGAGGGTGCCGGCGGCCTGCTCCAGCGTCAGTCGCTGCTGCAGGTAGTTGTAGCGGGCCAATGCATAGGCCTGCTGCGCGGTGAACAGGTTGTTCTGGTTGTTCAGCACGTCGAGCACGGTGCGGGTGCCGACCTCCAGCCCAACCTGCGAGGCGTCGTACGCGGCCTGCGCGGACACCAGCGCAAGGCGACGTGCCTCGACCTCGCTGATGCCGGCGACAAGGGTCTCGTAGGCGTTGCGGGTGTTGCGCTCGAGCGCGCGTTTCTGCTGCTCCAGTTCGTCGGTGGCGATGTCGCGCTGCGCGATCGCCTGACGCACACGCGACTGGGTGGTCCCGCCCGAGAAGATCGGCACGCTGAGGGTGATGCCGACTTCAGGGCCGCGACTCTCGCTCTCGATCGGGCTGGTGACCGAGTCGGGAAGGTCGCTGCTGCTGAAGGTGCGGTCGCCCGTGGTCTTGCCCTTGCTGTAGCCGCCACTGAGGTAAAGCGTCGGCAGGTGCGCGGCCTGCGCGGTGCGGACGTCGGCCTGGGCCGATTGGACCTGCAACTGCTTGGCCTGCAATGCCGGGTTGGTCTCGAATGCAGTCTGCACCCACGAGTCGACGCCTTCGCTGACCGGCAACTGCGGCTGGAAGTCCGCCGGCAGGCCGCGGACGTTGTTGACCGGCGTGCCGGTGATCTCGGCCAGCGCCTGGTAGGCATCGGCAACGCGGGTGCGAGCGAGGATGGTGTTGGCGCGCGCGCTGTCGTACTGGGCGCGGGCCTCGTGGACGTCGGTGATCGGCGCCAGGCCGACTTCCAGCCGCTTGGAGGCGAAATCGAACTGCTTCTGCAACGCAGTCTCTGCGGCTTCCGCAGCGGCCAGGGTTTCCAGCTCGACCAGCACGTTGAAGTACGCGGCGGAGGTGCGGGTGATGAGGTTGTCGCCGGCGGCTTCGAGCTGGAAGTCGCTGGCGCGGCTCAATGCCTTCTGGCTGCGCAGCGTGGTGAAACGCGACATGTCGAACAGCATCTGGCGACCATTGATGCCGACGCTGCGCGTGGTGGTCTCGCTTTCGATGTCGCCGGTGAACTGGATCGGCTGGCCGTCCTCGTTGAACTGGTTCTGGGTCGCCGGACCTTCGCTGCGCGAACGACTGATGCTGGCGCTGCCATCGATTTGCGGCAGCATCTGCGCACGCGCCTGCACCGCGCCTTCGCGGGTGAACAACCGGCCGGATTCGGCGGCGGCGAACTGCGGGTCGCCGGCGCGGGCCAGCTCGTAGGTCTGCAACAGGTCTTCCGCGGCGGCGGTGGCCGGCAGCAGGACGAAGGCGAGGGCGAGAACGAGGCGGCGGCGAATCATGCTGTGTCCTTGGGTTTTCTTCTAGAACTCGAAGACGGGCTGGGGGGCCGCGCCGACGAGATAGGGGAGGTCGGTCTCGAACAGTGATTCGATGCGCGGCTGGCCGGCATCGTTGTGCAGCAATACCGCTTCCATCGCCGGTGAACGGCCACGGATGACGAACATGCGACCGCCCGGTTGCAGCCATTCGACGAACTTCGCCGGAATGCTGTCGACCGCGGCGGTCACGCAGATCGCGCTGAAGCGGCGTTCGGTCTGGTAGGCAAACGCGTCGGCGTGGATCACGTTGACGTTGGCCAAGTGCTGGGCGTTGAGCTGGCTGCGGGCGGTGTCGGCCAGGCCGGCGTGCTGCTCAAGACTGACCACGTCGCGCGCAAGCCGCGCCAGGCAAGCGGTCAGGTAGCCGCTGCCGGTGCCGATCTCGAGCACGTCGTCGCCGGCTTGCAGCGCCAGCGCCTGCAGGGTGCGGCCTTCGACCACCGGCTTCATCATGCGTTCGCCATGCGGCAGCGGCAGCGACATGTCGGTGTAGGCCAGCGCGCGGTGGGCGGCGGGCACGAACTCCTCGCGCGGCAGCGTCGCGATCACATCGAGTACCCGGGGGTCGAGCACGTCCCAGGGCCGAACCTGTTGTTCGACCATCAGTTCACGGGCATTGGCGTAATCGATCGTGCTCATTGCAGGGTCTCAGTCTCGCGGTGGACCGCCAATTGTACCGGCGCCGGGCGCCGCTGGCCGCTTGATGCGACCGCGACAGGATCGCCGTTCGGGGCGCGCGGGCCTGAGTGCCAGAAGTAACCGCGACCGCGGTCAGGGGTCATTGCGAGGGCTTTTCCGTGCGTCGCCGCGGTCGGTGGCGTAGGCGCGCATGAACATGTCGACCGACGCGGCCAGGTGCGTTTCGATGTCGGCCGGGCTGACGTCGCCGCAGCCGAACACCAGCATCGCGTGCGGTTCGCCCTTGAGCAGCACGCAGAACTGGGTGGCGGCGCGGTGGACGGCTTCGGGATTGGGCTCGATATCCAGCTCGCCCGACGTCATGCGCCGCTCCAGCAGCGTTGCGAACGAGTTCTGCACCCGTTCCGGGCCGGCCTCCCAGAACAGCCGGGACAACGGCGAGCCGGCCAGTTGCGGCGTGCACAGCATGCGGTGGCCGGCGATCGCCTCGGGGCTGGTGATCATTTCGTAGAACGCCCGGGCGACGGCCAGCAGGCGCTCACGCAGCGGGATATCGGGGCGGGCTTCGAACAGCGACGCCGGTAAGCCGGTCTCGCAGTGGGACTTCACTGCCTCGCCGAACAGCGCCTCCTTGTCGCCGAAGTGGCTGTAGACGGTGAGCTTGGAGACGCCGGCCGTGGACGCGATCAGGTCCATGCTGGTGCCATCGAAGCCGTGCCGCGTGAACATCTGTTTGGCCGCTTCAAGAATCGCCGCGCGCTTGGCCAGGTCTTTCGGGCGGCCCGGCCCGACAGCCTTGGCGGGCCGCGCGGGAGTGGGGTCGTAGTGGGGACTGTCGGGGGAAATTCGAGCGACCATGAATCAATACTAGACTACCGGGTTCGATATTTATACAGTACCGCCTGGTGCACTAAATACCCCCCAATAAAGGCGTCAGACCATGCGCAGTCGATCCGGTCGTTTGTCGTGGTGCCGCACAGGTCGAGCCGGGCGGCGCGGCGCCCTGCTGTCGCTCGCCATCGGCGCTTTGCTGGCGGCCTGCGGTGGCGAGCCGGCGCCGACCGATGCGGCGCGTCCGGTACTCGTGACCCATCCGTCCGCGGCAAGCGAGAGTTTCAGCTCGCTGGCCGGCGAGATCCGCGCCCGCGAGGAAAGTCCGCTGTCGTTCCGCGTCGGCGGCAAGCTGGTCGAGCGCCGGGTCGATGTCGGCGACCACGTGAAGCAGGGCGACGTGCTGGCGACGCTGGATGCCGGCGACCTGCAGGCGCGCGCCCGTGCCGCCCGTGCACAACTGGCCGCGGCCGAGGCCGAACTCGGGCGCGCCCGCGCCGACCGCGCCCGCTTCGCGACGCTGGCCGACCAGCAACTGGTCAGCCGCTCGACCATGGATGCGCAGGACGCCGCCGCCGTCGCGGCCAAGGGCCAAGTGGACGCGGCCCGCGCCGAACTCGAAGTGGCCGGCAACCAGGCCGCCTACAGCCAGTTGCGTGCACCCGCCGATGGCGTGGTCGCAGCGCGCCAAGCCGAAGCCGGTGAAGTGGTCGGCGCCGGCCAGCCGGTTTTCACCCTGGCCGCGGATGGCCGTCGCGAAGTCGTTTTCGCGGTGCCGGAAGGCGCGATCGACACGATCAAGCCGGGCCAGGCGGTGCAGGTCGAACTCTGGTCCGGCCCTGGCAAGCGCTGGCCGGGTAGTGTGCGGGAGGTCGCACCGGTCGCCGATCCGGCATCGCGCACGTTCGCTGCACGCGCCACGATCGATGCTCCGGACGGGACGCTCGACCTCGGCCAGAGTGCGCGCGTCTACTTCGCCGCCAACGACGACACCGCACTCAGCGTGCCGTTGTCGGCGTTGCAGCGTACCGGCGAGGACGGCGTCGCGGTGTTCGTGGTTGACCCGCAGACCTCGACGCTGAAATTGCAGCCGATCGAGATCGGGCCGTACGGCAGCGAACGCGCGCCGGTGACTGCGGGTCTTGCGCCCGACGCATGGGTGGTCGCGGCCGGTGGGCACCTGCTGCGCGAAGGCCTGAAGGTCGCACCGGTCGATCGCGACAACAAGCCGGTGAATAGCCGACCGGTGATCGGCACACCACCGCGCGACGCCGCGCAAACGCCGACGGCCGGCGAAGGCTGAGCCATGCGCTTCAACCTTTCCGAGTGGGCGCTGCGCCACCGCAGCCTGGTGCTCTACGCGATGCTGGTGCTGGCGATCGCCGGAGCGATGTCGTACTTCAAGCTTGGTCGCAGCGAGGACCCGGAGTTCACCTTCAAGGTGATGGTAATCCACACGCTGTGGCCGGGCGCGACCGCCGAGCAGGTTGCCCGCCAGGTCACCGACCGGATCGAACAGAAACTGATGGAGACCGGCGAGTACGAGTTCATCCGTTCGTACTCGCGGCCGGGCGAGTCGCAGGTGATCTTCGCCGCACGCGACTCGATGCGCTCGGGCGAGGTCCCCGACTTGTTTTACCAAGTACGCAAGAAGATCGGCGACCTGCGGCCGGAGCTGCCGGGCGACATTGTCGGGCCGTTCTTCAATGACGAGTTCGGCGACACGTTCGGCAACATCTACGCACTGACCGGCGACGGTTTCGACTACGCGGTACTGAAGGACTATGCAGAGCGGGTGCAACTGGCGCTGCAGGGGGTGCCGGACGTCGGCAAGATCCAGCTGTTCGGCGTGCAGGACGAGAAGATCTGGATCGAGTTGTCCAACACCAAGCTGGCGACCCTCGGGGTGCCGGCATCCGCGGTGAAGGATGCACTGGACCAGCAGAACGCGATGGTGCCGGCCGGCTTCTTCGAGACGCCGAGCAGCCGGGTGCCGTTGCGGATCAGCGGGCAGTTCCGGAGTGTCGAGGAGATCCGCGACTTCCCGATCCGGGTTGGCGATCGCACGTTCCGGCTCGGCGACGTCGCCGAGGTGCATCGCGGCTTCTCCGATCCGCCGGGGCCGGGCATGCGTTTCATGAGCGAGGACGCAATCGGCATCGGTGTGTCGATGCGCGACGGCGGCGACATCCTCGAACTGGGCGAGACACTGGAAGCGACCTTCGCCGAACTGCAGCAGACGCTGCCGGCCGGGATGGAGCTGCACAAGGTGTCCGACCAGCCGGCCGCGGTGGAGGAATCGGTCAACGAGTTCGTCAAGGTGCTGACCGAGGCGGTGGTGATCGTGCTGCTGGTCAGCTTTCTGTCACTGGGCTTGCGCACCGGGTTGGTGGTGGCCCTGTCGATCCCGCTGGTGCTGGCGATGACCTTCACCGTGATGAGCCTGTTCGGGGTCGGCCTGCACAAGATCTCGCTCGGCGCGCTGGTGCTGGCGCTGGGCCTGATGGTCGACGACGCGATCATCGCGGTGGAGATGATGGCGATCAAGATGGAGCAGGGGCTGGATCGGCTGCGCGCGGCGGCGTTCGCGTGGGAGTCGACCGCGTTCCCGATGCTGACCGGCACCTTGATTACGGCAGCCGGATTCCTGCCGATCGCGACCGCGGCGTCGAGCACCGGCGAGTACACGCGTTCACTGTTCCAGGTGGTGACAATCGCGCTGCTGGTGTCGTGGGTCGCGGCGGTGATGTTCATCCCCTACCTGGGCGACAAGTTGCTGCCTGACGGTGGCCACGCCGCGGCGCCGAAGCCCGGCTCGCTGGCGGCGCGTTGGGATGCGCAGCGGCAGCGTTGGGCCGATCGCTGGCCGGCGTTCGCCGACATGCTTGCGCCCGCACCGCACGACGGCCACACCCACGATCCGTATGGCACGCGTTTCTACCAGCGCTTCCGTGCGTGGCTGGTGTGGTGCGTGCGGCGGCGCTGGCTGGTGATCGGCCTGACGGTCGCGGGTTTCGTCGGCTCGCTGATGCTGTTCCGTTTCGTGCCGCAACAGTTCTTCCCCGACTCGGTGCGGCCCGAACTCATGGTCGATATGGAACTGGCCGAGGGCAGTTCACTGAAGGCGACCAAGGCGCAGGTCGAGCGGCTGGAGAAGCTGCTCGCGCAACGCGATGACCTGGTCAACTACACCGCCTACGTTGGCACTGGCTCGCCTCGGTTCTACCTGCCGCTGGACCAGCAGTTGCCGGCGGCCAACTTCGCGCAGTTCGTGCTAATGCCCGAGAACATCGCCGCGCGCGAAGCCGTGCGGAGCTGGATGATCGAGGAGATCGTGCCGAAATTCCCCGAGCTGCAATTGCGCGTGACCCGCTTGGAGAACGGGCCGCCGGTCGGCTACCCGGTGCAGTTCCGGGTGTCGGGCGAGCACATCGACCAGGTCCGCGAGATCGCCTACCAGGTGCGCGAGAAGATCCGCGAGAACGGCCACGTCGCCAACGTCAACCTCGACTGGGATGAGCCGGGCAAGGTCGTGCGGCTGCAGGTCGACCAGACCCGTGCGCGCGCGCTGGGAATCAGTTCGGCGCAACTGGCGCAGGTGCTTGGCGGCTCGCTGTCGGGCAACCAGGTCAGCACCTACCGCGAAGGCGACGAGCTGATCGAGATGATGCTGCGTGGCACCGGCGACGAGCGCGTGCGGCTGGACCAGCTCGGCAGCCTGATGGTCCCGACGGCCAGTGGGCAGAGCGTGCCACTGGGCCAGATCGCGACGCTGGAATACGGTTTCGAGGAAGGCATTATCTGGCATCGCGACCGCAAGCCGACGATGACGGTGCGCGCCGACATCTACGACGGCACCCAGCCGGCGACGGTGATGGCGCAGATATCGCCGACATTGGATGACATCCGTGCCGACCTGCCGTTCGGCTACTCGGTCGACATCGGCGGGAGCGTCGAGGATTCGACCCGTGGGCAGGATTCGATCGCCGCCGGCGTGCCGCTGTTCCTGTTCGTCGTGTTCACCCTGCTGATGCTGCAGCTGCGCAGCTTCTCGCGCAGCATCATGGTGTTGCTGACCGCGCCGCTCGGGCTGATCGGCGTGACGTTGTTCCTGCTGGTGTTCCGGGTGCCGTTCGGCTTCGTGGCGATGCTCGGCACGATCGCGTTGGCCGGCATGATCATGCGCAACTCGGTGATCCTGGTCGATCAGATCGAGCAGGACCGCAGCGATGGCCACGAGACCTGGGAAGCCATCGTCGAAGCGACCGTGCGCCGCTTCCGGCCGATCGTGCTGACCGCGCTGGCGGCGATCCTGGCGATGATCCCGCTGTCGCGCAGCGCGTTCTTCGGGCCGATGGCGGTGGCGATCATGGGCGGCCTGCTGGTCGCGACCGTGCTGACACTGTTCTTCCTGCCTGCGTTGTATGCGGCGTGGTTCCGGGTGAAGGTGCCGGTGGCGGACTGACGGTCAGCTTTCACTACCCCATGGCGCCGGCGGCAGTTCGACCGGCGCCGTGAGGTCGAACTCGACCCGGAACAGCCGTCCGCCCGGCCGTGCCAGTTCGTAGACGAAGGCCTGGCCCGGTTCGATCTCCATCGCCCAGGTGTTGTTGTTCGACACCGCCATGTCGGCCGCGGTGAACATCGCGACAGATTCTGAGTCGACCGGGAATTCCTGTCGCGTCGGCGTGCCCGCGCTGGTCGTGTCGCCGCCGTACATGGTGATCGCGTCGTCGCTGCCATCTTCGTGGCGATGGTCGTGCTTGAGCCGCAGACCAATGTCGGTACGGGTCAGCACCCAGGTGCGCGAACGGTCGTCGCCGACGTGGAACGGGATGCGGATTTCATCCGCGCTGCATTCGCGCACATGCATCACCAGCGGCTTGCCGGCGAACGCATCGGGGCCGGTCGGCGCCGGGGTGTCGGCGACCACCGCGCCAGCGAAGGCCTTTCCGCACAACGGCGCAAGGCTCGCCATGAAGGCGTCGGCGGGCGTCGGTTCGGTTGCGGCGCTGGACGCCGAAGTCGTCGCCGGTTCCGCGGTGGCGACATCGGCGGCAGCCGAGGGCCCGCGGTCGCAGGCGGCAAGCGCAAGAACGAGGGTGGCGAGGGCGGGGAGTCGCAGGCAGTTGGTCATCGCCCGACCGTAGCCGGCGGCGCCCGGAGGGGCAAGCTGGCCCTTGCCCCGCGCCCGTGGTCAAATGCGCGCTGAAGCGGGGGTACCGGCGCGTTGGCCGGTTGAGACAGTCCCTTCGAACCTGATGCGGTTGAGACCGCCGTAGGGAAGCTTCGCCGGACCCGGCCCCGCCGTGCGTCCGTGCGCCGCCGCTTCGTCCACGCCGCCACAGGACGAACGCCATGAATGCCATTCCCTCCGAACTCCAACAGCAGGCCGAGCAGCTGTCCGCCGACGTCGTGCGCCCGATTCCCGGTTCGCACAAGATCCATGTCGAGGGCTCGCGCCCGGACATCCGGGTGCCGATGCGCGAGATTCGCCTGGCGCCGACCTCGACCCTGTTCGGCGGCGAAGACAACGCGCCGCTGGCGGTCTACGACTGCTCCGGCGCCTATACCGATCCTGCCGCGACGATCGACCTGGCCACCGGCCTGTCGCCGCTGCGGGCGCAATGGATCGCCGAGCGTGGCGACACCGAAGTGCTGACCGGGTTGTCGTCGGAGTTCGGCCGCCAGCGCGAACACGACCCGAAGCTCGACGCGGTGCGCTTCGGTAGCCGCCCGTTGCCGCGACGTGCGCTGGCCGGTGCCAACGTCACCCAGATGCACTACGCCCGCCGCGGCATCGTCACCCCGGAAATGGAGTTCATCGCGATCCGCGAGAACCAGCGCATCGACGCGATCCGCGAGGCGCACCTGCTGAACCAGCACCCGGGCGAATCGTTCGGCGCCAACATCCAGAAAATCATCACCCCCGAATTCGTCCGCGACGAGGTCGCCCGCGGCCGCGCGATCATCCCCAGCAACATCAACCACC
>JBOHYC010000225.1:0-9353 GCA_050737755.1 Lysobacter sp. | reverse complement strand
TGGCCGCCCAGTGGCGTCTGCCAGTAGCCGGCCGCATCGGTGAGGCTGGAGCGGTGCGACAGCAGCAGGCGCAGCGTGATCGGCGTGTCCGGGTACGCCGGGTTACGCAGCGGCCAGCCGAGCAGGTCGCTGACGTCGGCATCGAGGTCGAGCGTGCCGGCCTCGACCAGCCGCATCACCCCGACCGCAGTCACCAGCTTGGAGATCGAAGCGATCCGCACCGGGTCGCCCGCAGTGACCTCGCGCCCGGTCGACTTGTCGGCGACGCCTTCGGCCAGGGTGGACGTGATGCCGTCGTGGTCGAAGGTGACGCGGACGCTGGCGACCGGCTCGGTGGCTTGGGCTAGGGAGGTGGAGGCGAGGAGGAGGGCGGCTAGTAGGGTGATTTTTTTCATGGGGGCATGGTGGTTTAGTGAGTTTCAGTAGAGCCGCAACTGCGGACCCTTTCCGACTATCCTGGGGACGCGACCCACTCTAGCTAGTTCTAGTGCTGGGCGGGATCGCAACCCAACTGTTCGTCGTCGGATAGGGAAACCACGGGAACAGATGGCATCTCGGAACTAGCGGCAGGGCCAGTGCAAGGGGACGCAGCGGCCCGGCTACCAGTGAGCCATGCAAACTTCAGCGTCAGATATCGTCGTCGCCAACTTGCCCGGCCAGCGCCGAATGCTGGATGTCGTTCGTGGGGTGCTGCGCTCCGCAAACCGTGTTTCGATTGCGGTCTCCTTTTTCCGATTTAGTGGGTTCGGTCTGGTTGTCGACGACCTCAAAGACTTTCAGCAGCGAGGCGGAAGCCTCCGGTTGCTGGTCTCGACCTATATGTCTGTCACGCAGCCGGATGCACTAAGGGCGGCTCTATTGTTCCCCAATGTGACTAGCCGGTTGCACGTTGCCCGCCACGGATTCGGCAACGATCAGGGCTTCCACGCGAAGATGTATGTGATTGAGGACGATCCTGCGGAGTGCTGGGTCGGGTCTTCCAATTTCACGAAAGGTGGCCTGTCAACCAACGTCGAGGCGAACCTTCGGCACATTGGCGCCGCCGAGGTCTCAACGGTCCAAGGTCTGTTTGACCAGCTGTGGTCCCGAGACGATGCATTGCCACTCACCGAGGAGTTGATCGAGGCGTACAGCCAAACAATCCCCAAGTCGGGCTTCCACTTGCCTCCTGCCTTGGCTGTCGCGCTTGCTGATCAATCCGCGAGCTATGGCATCAGTATTCGCCCCAACGAAGCCCAAACGGAGGCATTGGGTCGACTGAAAGACCTGCGCGATACGGGCGAGCGCAGGGCTGCAGTCGTAGCCGCTCCCGGGATTGGAAAGACCTTCCTTGCAGCTTTCGATGCGAATGCTATGGGGGCCAAGTCGTTGCTCTTTCTGTCCAATAGGTTGGAGCATCTGACACAGGCTGCACGCACGTTCGAACATGTGTTTGGTCAGGCCCGAACTTATGGATATGCGTTCGGCGGCAACGTCAACGAACGGGCCGACTTCGTATTTGCCACCGTGCAGTCAGCGGCAGGTAGCACGGGCTTGATGGAGCGTACCTTCGACTATGTCGTTGTGGATGAGTTCCATCACGCTTCTGCCCCATCGTATCGGTCTCTGTTGGCCCAACTGAGACCCGAATTTCTGCTGGGGCTGACAGCTACACCAGAGCGTCAAGATGGGCACGATGTTCTAGCGCTCTGCGACTACAACGTCGCCTATGAGGTAAGGCTAGTTGAAGCGATTAACCGTGGATGGCTGATGCCGTTCCACTACTTCGGCATAGCGGACGAATGCATCGACTATGCAGCGATCCCATGGCGGTCAGGCGGATTCGACATTGAGCAGCTAGAGAACGCTCTGATGATCGAAGAGCGTGTCGAAGCGATGCTTAGACACTGCGAAATCCGTGGGTTCGATGGTCCGAAACGCGTAACCGTCGGCTTCTGTGCGGGTGTTCGCCACGCCCGCTTCATGGCAGATGCATTGAACAAGCGAGGGTTGATCGCCGAAGTGGTCACGGGGGCGGACGCTGTCTCTGAGCGAGAAGCCATATACGAGCGGCTCCAAGATCCTTCTGGCCCACTGGAGTGGCTGTTCGTGGCGGATGTCCTGAATGAGGGCGTCGACCTTCCGGCTCTCAACTGTGTGGTGTTCCTGCGTCCGACCGAGTCCGCAACGATCTTCATTCAGCAGCTCGGTCGCGGACTTCGGCTGACTCCCACTTCGGAAGTGCTCACTGTTCTAGATTTCGTTGGCCACCACAGGGCGGCTTGGCTGGCGATTGAGGCACTGAACGACACGAGCGCACCGCGCGACGCCCGGACCTTGGCGAAGTTGGGCCTCACACCGCCGGTGGGTTGCGAGTTGGTGCTCGACTCCAAGACTGTCGAGATCCTTGAGAAGGTCCGAACCTTCGCCCCCTCCAGGAAGGATGTCTGCCTGGAAGCGTATGGCCGCTTGAAGAAGGATTTCGACATAGTGCGACCACGCCCGGTCGATCTTTTGTCCGATACGGAAATGCCCACTCCGGCCGACGTTCGGACGGCGTTCGGCAGTTGGTTGGGATTAAGGCGCGTGGCCGGTGACGCTGAGGCTTGGGAGGAAGCAATCGCTAACGGTGGGGCGGGATACGACTTGCTGCTGGCGGCGGAGAAGGACTGGCAGGCTCAACGCGTGTACCCGTACGCGGCACTGTGGGGCATGTGCGCTATGCCAGAAGACCCGATAGCCGGCTATGAGGCCTTCTACAATCGATTTCCCCGTTGGCACGCCGAATACAAGCCGTTCTCGGAGTCAAAGGTTGTCGAGACGCTCAGTCGGAAACTCGGAGACCTGTTCCGCGGCGCCGCTCTCTCCGAGGAGGCTTTGCACGCGATACCGGGCGACCTGCTTCTCGGTGAAATAGAAGGGCGCATCCAGTACACACTCGAGAAGGACTACCGATTGCGGCATGGCGGCGTCTTGCGCGGCCCTAGCGACCTTGGGCTGCATCGCGCCTACACGCGACCAGAGATCGTTAATCATTTCGGCAGTCAGTACGACCCAGCGCGTCACAACAAAGGTGTACTTCGCTTCCCGTGTGCGGGTGACCACATTGTGATCATCACCAAGCTGGATACGAGTGGTGCCGTTGGTCAACATCAGTACACCAACTTCTTGAAGGGCGATTCCCAGTTCGTTTTGACGAGTCAGAATCAGCAGACTCGGGAGAGTGGATCAGGCCGCGAGATCGTTGAGCACCGCAGCGATGGCAGGTCCGTGCATCTTTTTGTGCAGCCTACATCTCACAGTAAGGCGGCGTACTTGGGAATGGTGGATTTTGAGAAGGCGGAGGGCGATCGCCCGATGCGAATCACCTTTAACCTCCGTGAGCGTGTGCCTGAAGCCGTCATCGAGCAGTTGGGGGCGAGAAGGTCGGGCGGGTAGTACCGCACTGAAATCGGAGCTATCGATAGGTGCCCGATTGTCTCAACTCCCGCGATCGCATCGCGCTACGTTTACGGGTCTTTAAGGCTGGGCTTAACCGTGGCGCTTTGCGATTTGACTGAAAGACATACCGTCTTCGAGTACGTGTACCGAGATGCGGGGAACTGGAAAACTCCAGGGTCGCTGCTTCTGAGCGGGTTTCAGCACGACGCGGAGGCACTCATCCGAAGTTTTCTGGATTGGGCCGATCAGTTCGTCGCCGAATAGGTCGGAGTGCCTTCGCTTTGTGCGCAGCATTTCGAAGCAACCGGAGATGGACCGTCGGACCTTGATCGCGCGTTCCATGAGTTCGTCGGCCTGCGCGAGGCTGTGCTTGAGGATCTGACGGAACTTCCGTCCCATTCGCTAGCTGGGCTCATCGATCGAATGCGTACGGCGTCCGGACGGTGGGATGTAATGCTCTCCCCGAACTGCTGGCTATAGAGCTTCCTCGTCCAGTTCGTCTTCTAAATCGTCCTCGAAATAGATCGCCTGTGGCGTCGACTGATCCCACGCCCGTTCCGTGATCACGTATCCGAGTCGATCAACGGCGTGTACGCCCGGAATGGCGTACCAGTTGTTGTCTTCCGGGGAACTGGTGATCGTCCAGATCCGCTCCATGGCAATCCCGGCGAGTTCTTCGAAATTCAATAGATCACCACCTTCGCCAGTGCGTGGTTGCCACTGCGTCGTGAACTCTTGCTCGCTAATCATCCGCCTGTCCTTTGGTCCTTTAGCCTTTTGGTCGAGCGCGCTATGCCCCCGCTCCGATCGCCTTGTACCCGGCAACATTGAGCAAGGACATCTCCGGCAACTTGCCGTATACACACATGGGATGACACAAAGATCTTCCAGTCCCAGAACTGTATCTCGCTCGACCCCGCTCCAATGAGAAAAGCCGCCTTTGGGCGGCTTTTCTTATCCTGCAGTGATCATGCGGTCATCTCCGCCTAAAATGAGGTACCGAGCCTCATCAATGAGGTTCCAGACCTCGTTCGCGAGGTCGCAGACCTCATCAAAGAGGTCCAGGACTTCATCAATCAGGTCCGCGGCCTTACTTACGAGGTTGTGGACCCCGTGAATGAGGTCCACGACCTCGACCGTGAGGTTCCGGGCCGCGTGCATGCGGTGCCGGACTCCGGTGGCGAGCAGGGGAACCTCGCCGTCCACAAGTAGCTGCGTCATCACCGTCCGTCGTTTCGACCGTGCGGCGATGGGAGATCGGTGCCAAGCGGCCGAGCGGACCGTCACTGAAGTTGCTGGACCTGATCGACCGCAAGGGGCTCGAAGTGCTGCTTTGACGGGGCCATGGCTGTTACGACGTCACAATAGGCGTCCCGTCGAACCTTTCCGCTCCCCCATGCTCCCACTCCGCGTCACGCTTATCTCCCTGCTGGTTGCGGCCAGCACCTTGTTGCACGTCGTGCCGCTGCTGGCGGTGGCCATCATCAAGGCGTTGCTGCCGTTCAAGCGCCTGCGCAAGGCCAGCAATCCGGTGCTCACCGGCTTGGCGGAAAGCTGGATCGGGGTGAACAACTGGGTGCTCGACCGCTTCCTGCGCACGCGCATCGATGTGCAGCAGGACGTGGCGCTGCAGCAGGACGGCCACTATCTGGTGCTGGCCAACCACCAGAGTTGGGTGGACATCGTCGTGTTGCAGAAAGTGTTCAACCGACGTATCCCGCTGATGCGTTTTTTCCTGAAACGGCAGCTGTTCTGGGTGCCGCTGCTGGGGGTGGCGTGGTGGGCGTTGGATTTTCCCTTCATGGGCCGTCACACGCCGCGACAGATCGCGCGCCGCCCGGAGCTGGCAGGGCGTGATATCGAGGCGACCCGACGTGCCTGCGAGAAATTCCGCGAGATCCCGGTGGCGATCATGAACTTCGTCGAGGGCACCCGGTTCACACCGGCCAAGCACGCCCGGCAGGGTGGGCCGTACCGGCATCTGCTCAAACCCAAGTCGGGCGGCGTGGCATTCGTGCTGGATGCGATGGGTGAGGGCCTGCACGCGATCCTCGACGTGACCATTGCGTATCCGGGCGGGCGGCCTTCGATGATGGACCTGGTGGCGGGCCGCGTTCCGGAGATCCTCGTGCACGTGCGGCAGCGCCCGATCCCCGGCGAGCTGCTGTACGGCGACTACCAGAACGACCGCGCCTTCCGTGTCCGGTTCCAGCAATGGATGAACGGGTTGTGGCAGGAGAAGGACGCGGACGTGGCGCGGCTGCTGGCGGACTGACGGGCGCCGACCTTGTGCGAAGTCCAGGGCGGACTGGTTACCGTGGCCGCCCGCCGTGACGGTGCTCCGCTGTCAGCCGCGGCGCGCAGCCTCGGTCGTGGCGACGTCAATTTTGCGCATCGTCATCATTGCGTCGAAGGCGCGCTTGGCCGCGGCGCGGTCGGGGTCGGTCCACGCGTCGATCAATGCGCGCGGGGTGATCTGCCATGACAGGCCCCACTTGTCCTTGCACCAGCCGCATTCGCTTTCCTGGCCGCCGTTGCCGACGATCGCGTCCCACAGACGGTCGGTTTCCTGCTGGTCGTCGGTGGCGACCTGGAACGAGAACGCTTCGCTGTGCTTGAACGCCGGCCCGCCATTCAGGCCCATGCAGGGGATGCCCATCACGGTGAAATCGACGACCAGCACGTCGCCCTGTTGGCCGTCCGGATAGTCGCCGGGCGCGTGGTGGATGGCGTCCACCGAGCTGTCGGGAAAGGTTTCGGCGTAGAACGTCGCGGCGTCCAGGGCATCGCCGTCATACCACAGGCAGATCGTGTTCTTGGGGGTCATGCGGGGTCTCCTCCGGTTGCCGGGACGGGCGGACTGCCCGCTTGTCTTGATTGACGAACGATGGAGCGGGGAATCGACAACGGCGCCGATGTGTTTCCGGGCCGGTCACGGTGGTGTCGGCTGCTCCGGATAGACGTCGCCGGCCAGTGTCCACAACACGTCGCGGCCCTGCGGGTCGCGGCTGAGGTGGAAGTAGGCCGGCATGTCGGTCGCGAACGCCCGGGGCGTGTTGCTCGCCGGAGTACCGGGCGGATCGAACGGCACGATGTACAGCCCGGATGCATCGATCGTCCGTCGTGCGCGCACGTCGCCCAGATCGCCGATGTCGGCAAGGGTTCCGCCGCGTTCCAGCAGCGCGCGCTCGAAGTCGACCAGCAGGTCCACCTTTGCCTGTGGTCGGCCCGGCAACGCCAGCGTCCCGCCGGTGATCAGCAGGTCGGGCCAGACGTCGCCGTTCTCGGGCAATTCTTCGTAACGCTCGCGCGGCAGGCCGGCGTGCGAACCGGTGGCGATGGCGTCGAGCGCGCCGACCAGTGCGAGGAAGTTGAGTTTGCGCAGCCGCTGTTTCTGCAGGTCGCCTTCGATGCCGCCTGATTCGATCAGGATCGTCGATACGCCGGCTGCGGCGGTGAGGTCGCCGAACGCGCGCGGGTTGAAGGTGTCGTCCCACTTGGCGATGTGGCCGGCGATGCCGGGTTCGAGCACGGCGCGGATGGCGACGGCGACCTCGATGGCTCGGGCCCGGGTGGGGTCGACATCGCGGGCCTCGTTGAAGGCCGGTGCGAGCAGGGCGATGGCGGTGCCGCGGTCGGAGTCACCGGCGCGGTACCCGACCTGCTGGTCGTGCAGGTTGAAGCCGAAGGCGGGCTGCACGCGTTCGCGCAGGTCGTGCAGGGCGCGTGCCTCGGGAGAGACGAGTGCGCGCGCGTCGCGGTTGATGTCGATGCCCTGCGCGTTGCGGCGCTGGAAGCGTGCGGCGCCGTCCGGGTTCATGACCGGCAGGAAGTGCAGGGTGGTGTGTTCAAGCAAACGCTGCACGATTGGATGGTCGGGCTGCGCGCCCAGGAACTGGAACAGGTCGGCGATCGCCATCGATGCGGTGCTCTCGTCGCCGTGCATCTGCGACCACAGCAGAACGCGGGTGTCGCCGTTGCCCCATGAGACGTGGCGCAGGGGACGGTCCTCCACGCTGCGGCCGACCTCTTCGGTGTCGAAGCCGTGTGCTTCGGTAGCCAGCGGCCCGGCGACGTCCCACCAGTGTTCCGGCGAGAACGCGCGATCCTCCAGGCCAGCCACGCGGATGCGGCTGTCATACAGCGCGTCCAACTCGTCGAGCCACGCAGGGGGCGGCGGCATCGGATCGGCAGGTGTTTGGGGCGGTTTGTTACGGGCACCGGCGAGGGCCGGCCACAACAGCGGCAACAGCAGCAGTGACAGGGCAAGGACGCGACGCATGGCGGTGCTCCGTGAAAGCCACGGCCGATGCTCGGAGACGCCTTGGGGCTTGTCAAACCGCAAGGGCGTGCGGTTCAGTGCGTTAGTCTCGACCGCATCCAGATCGGAAAGGTGATGGCATGCACAGGCGAGATTTCATCCAGAGCGCAGCACTGACGGCGCTCCTCCCGCTGGTGGGCAGCGGCGGCAGCGCGATCGCGGCCCCGCGCGGACGATTGCTGCCGGTGCCGCTGAACGCGGGCGACACCGTCGCGCTGGTCAGCCCCTCGTCGGCGACGGACGAACGACTCAGCCTGCAACTTGCGGGCGAGGCGATGCAGGCGCTGGGTTTCAAGGTCAAGACCGGCGCGCACTACGCGGCGCGACGCGGCAGCCTGGCGGGTACCGACGCCGAGCGTGCGGGCGATCTCAATACGATGTTCGCTGACCCGGAGGTCAAGGCGATCATCTGCGTCCGTGGCGGTTCCGGGGCAGCACGCCTGTTGCCGCTGCTGGACTATGACGCCATCCGCGCCAATCCCAAGGTGCTGCTGGGTTACTCCGACATCACCGCGCTGCACAACGCCATCCTGTCGCAGGCGGGACTGGTGACCTTCCACGGGCCGATCGGTGCGGGCAGTTGGAACCGTTTCAACGTCGACCAGTTCCGGCGCCTGTTCTTCGAGCGCGAACTGATGGTCTACAGGAATGTTGTCGATGCCGGAGAGGAACTGGTACCGCGCAAAAACCGCACGCTCACCATCAGCGGCGGAAAGGCGCGTGGCGAGCTGGTCGGCGGCAACCTGTCGGTGCTGGTGGGGCTGGCCGGGTCGCGTTATCTGCCGGATTTCGACGGCAGGATCCTGTTCCTGGAGGATGTGGAGGAGGCGCCGTACCGCGTCGACCGCATGCTCACCACGCTGAAGCTGATGGGCGCGCTGGACCGCATCGCCGGCTTCATCTTCGGTGACTGCACCGATTGCGATCCGGGCGAAGGCTATGGCTCGCTGACGCTGGACCAGATCTTTGACGACCACATCCGGCCGCTTGGCATTCCTGCGTATCGCGGCGCGATGATCGGGCATCTGCGCGAGCAGTTCATCGTGCCGCACGGCGGGCAGGTCGAGATGGACGCCGACGCCGGCACGTTCCGCATGCTGGAGCCTGTGTTCCAGGCTTGATGGGGCGCGGCTGGCTCCGCTCACATAACCAGCACCGCCGCATTGCGACGCTCTCCACCATCCATCCGTGGAGACTGTCATGTCCGAAACCCTCATCACCGACGAGCTGAGCAACAGCAAGGTCGCAGCCGTGTTCGCCGACGCCGGGCTGGCGCGAGACGCCGCCCGCGACGTGGCGGCGGCGCTGTCGCTGGATGCGGCACAGGTCAAGGTCATCACCCCGACCGAGCCGCATCCCGGCCGCAAGCTGGAACCGGAGAGTGGCGGCATCTGGCGCACCATCGTCACCGCCCACATCAAGCTGGGCATCCTTGGCGCCGTGGCCGGGCTGGTGGTGTTCGCCGTGATGTACGGCATGGGCATCCGCTACATCACCAGTTCGCCGGTGGCGGCAAGTCTGGTGTTGCTGTTCTTCGGCGCCGTTGGCGGGCTGTTCCTCGGCGGGCTGGTGTCGCTGCGGCCCGACCACGATCCCTACGTGCTGGCCGCGC
>JBOHYC010000224.1:0-13377 GCA_050737755.1 Lysobacter sp. | reverse complement strand
GAAAAAGGCCCCGACCCCAGCGACGGCATCCGTTTCGAGAACGTCGGTTTCACCTACCCCGGCTCGGACACCCCGGCGCTGCAGGACATCAACCTGCACATCCGCCCCGGCGAGTCGCTCGCGCTGGTTGGCCAGAACGGTTCCGGCAAGACCACCCTGATCAAGCTGCTGACCCGGCTGTACTCGCCCGACACCGGCCGCATCCTGCTCGACGGCCGCGACCTGCAGGAGTGGGACGAGGCCACGTTGCTGCAGCGCATCGGCGTGATCTTCCAGGACTTCGCGCGCTACCAGATGCGGGTCGGCGAGAACGTCGGCGCCGGCGACGTCGAGCACTTCGAGGACCGCGAACGCTGGCAGGAAGCGGCCGACATGGGTATGGCCACGCCGTTCATCGAGACCCTGCCGGCCGGCTTTGATACCCAGCTCGGCAAGTGGTTCCGCGAGGGTCGCGAGCTGTCAGGCGGCCAGTGGCAGAAGATCGCGCTGGCCCGTGCCTTCATGCGTTCGCGCGCCGACATCCTGGTGCTGGACGAGCCGACCGCGGCGATGGACGCGGCCGCCGAGGCGACCATCTTCGAGCACTTCCGCAAGCTGACCGACAACCGCATCGCGATCCTGATCTCGCACCGCTTCTCGACCGTGCGCATGGCCGACCAGATCATCGTCATCCAGGACGGCCGCATCATCGAACGCGGCAGCCACGAGCAGCTGATCGCGCTCGACGGCCACTACGCGCACCTGTTCTCGCTGCAGGCGGAAGGCTACCGCTGATCGGCGCCGCGGCGCAGTCGCTTCCAGATGTCCGCGGTGGCGTGGTCACGCTGCTCGATCGTAGCCAACAGCCGCAACACCTCGTCCTCCTCCATCCGGCCGTGCTGGCACAGCATGGCCAGCGCGGCGGCCGAGCGCCCGAAGCGCAGCGAGCGACCCAGCGAATCCGGCGCCACGCCGCGTTGCTGGTCGTCCAGCGCCTGGCAGATCCGCGCGGGCAAGGACCATTTCTCCGCGAGCCGCCGGGCGGTCGGTGCGGCCCAGCCATCCAGCAGCGCCGCGACCACGCTGGCGTCGGGAACCAATCCGGGGCGCCGGGCGTACTGATCGCGCGCGACCCGCGCCACGGTGGCCGCCCCCAGCCCCTGCATCAGCCCCAGCAACTGGGCTGAAAACGCGTCATCGCGCTCGACCTGCGCTGCGTGATCCGCGGCGGCAGCGGCCGACATCAATGTATGGTCCCAGATAAGACCGGCCAGTTGACCGAACGCACCCCCGCCCGTGGCGCCCATCACCGGCTGCACCAGCGCCGCCGCGATCAGGTGGCGAATGCCGTCGGTGCCGACCATCGCCACCGCATGTGCGATGTTCTCCACCGGCTTCGACTGCACGCAGTAAAGCGCGCTGCTGGCAATGCGCAGCAGGTTGCCGGCCAACGCAGGATCCCTGGCGATGATGGCCGCCATCGCCTGCCCCGAGGCATTCGGGTCGTTGACCGTGCGCATGAGTTGCGGCAGCAGTTGCGGCCGGCGCGGTGTGTAGCGCGGCTGCGTCTCGATCTTCGACAGCGTCGCCACCGAGCGCGTCACCACATCCGCATGCGCGGTACCCGCCACCACCGCCTGCTGGCTGAAGGAGGCATCCTCGAAGGCAATCGCATGGAACCGGCCCAGCAGGTCGCGGGCCAGCGCGTCGCCGGCTGCGGAGGCTGAGCCGACTTCACGCCGGCCTGCCGCGCCGGCATCACCTCGCCCGGTGGGCGTAGGCCGGGCCAGGGTTCCAGAGCGGGCAGTCACGCCCCCCGAGACCACAGCCCCGCGACGGCGTATCGCCCAGACGGCCACACCCGCGACGAACAGCAGCACGAGGCCCGCGAGCAGGAATGACGGTACTGACATCGCCGAGCCTCGAAACAGGGTCAACCGGCATCTTAGCGTTTCGAGGCGGTCCCCACGGCCGCCGATCGAACCGCCGGTGCGGCCCGCACACAACTTCCCCACCCGGTTAAACCGACCGCGTTGCGGGGTAGGATGAGGACGACCAAGGGCACGCCCGGGGGGAGCGAATGGATCGACGGTCGACACGGAATCGAACACGTCCACGACGTTTCGCGTGCGCTGCGCTGTTCGCGCTGACCGTCGTCGTCGCGTCGTTCGCGTTCGCCAGCCCCGGCATCGCGCCCGCTTCCAGCCCACCGCAGACACTCGTCGTCGGGGGCGACCGGGACTACCCGCCATTCCAGTACCTCGATGAAGACGGCAATACGCGGGGGTTCGACATCGAACTGCTCCGCGCGGTGCTCGAACCGCAGGGCGTATCGCTGCGTGTCGAACTGGGCGACTGGGAGACCGCACTCGACCGGCTCGACCGCAGCGAAATCGACGTGGTGCCGATGTTCATCTCGGCCGAACGCGCCGAACGGTTCCGCTTCAGCAAGCCGTACATGCTGCGTTACCACGTCGTGTTCGGCCATCGCGATTCACCGCTTGTGCCGTCGCTGCAGGCGCTGGCCGGGCATCGCGTGGCGGTGCAACACGCCGGGCTCGCAGCCGAGACATTGCACGCCATGCCGCCGGGCACGGTGGAGATCGTCGAAGTGGATGTCGAGGCGGACGCACTGGCAGCGGTGAACCGCGGCGATGCCGAGTACGCACTGGTGCCGACCGGGATCGGACTGTATGCGACCGCCCAGACCGGGATGAACAACATCATCGCGCTCGGTCCGCCACTGCTCGAGCGCCAGTACGTATTCGCCGTGCCACGCGACCGTCCCGAACTGGTGCCGATCATCGACGCCGGCCTGGACCGGGTCCGTGCCACCGGTGAGCGCGAACGACTGTACGTGGCCGCAACCGTCGGCGAGGGTTTCGGCGACACCGGCAATGCCTCGACAACGATCCCGGTGATAGTGCTGATCGCCGTGCTGGTGCTGCTGCTTGCGGTGCTGGCCTGGTGGCGCATCTCGTCTGGCAGGTTCCTGCCGGGACATCGCCGCCGGGCAGAACCGGACCCGGCCGAACTGGCCCTGCTCTCGGATCTCCGCGAAGCGATCGCCACGGGGCAACTGGGTTACGCGCTGCAGCCCAAGCTCGACCTCCGCAGCCGTTGCTGGACCGGCGCCGAACTGCTGGTCCGCTGGCAACACCCGCGGCATGGTGCGCTGGCACCGGCCGACTTCGTGCCGCTGGCCGAGCGCGCCGGCATGATCGGCGAGATGACGCTGTACATGGTCGAACGCGCCATCCAACTCTGCCGGCAATGGCGCGACCAGGGGCGCACGCTCAGCATCGCCGTCAACATCTCGGCCAACGACCTCGCGGCCCCCGAACTGGTCGGTGCGATCATCGCCGCCAGTGGAGACCTGGGCCAGCAGCTACTGCTCGAACTCACCGAGACCGATGTCATGCGTGAGCCCGACAAGGTCGCCGATGCCGTCGCACGACTGCGCCTCTGCGGCATCCGCTTCTCGATCGACGACTTCGGCACCGGCCATTCCTCGCTCACCAGCCTGCGCCTGCTGGAAGCGGACGAACTGAAGATCGACCGATCCTTCGTGACCCGGCTGCTGCAATCGACCTCCGACCAGACGATCGTGCGATCGACCATCCGTCTCGCCCATGAACTCGGCGTGCAGGTCACCGCCGAAGGAATCGAGGACGACCTGACACTGGCGTGGCTGGCCAGGGCCGGCTGCGATTCCGCGCAGGGTTTTTTCCTCGCCCACCCGATGAGCCCGGAAGCCTTCGCGTTGCTGCTCGATCGCGGTTCCGGGCCGGACCTGTCACGGGCGTCTTCCTGATCCGCGTTCCAGCGGAGGGGCTGCTCAGCCGCCGCGAACCCGCAACGTCAATCCCTTGAGGAAGTTGCGCAGCAACTGGTCACCGCACAGCCGGAAGTTCTTGTGTCCCGGCTGGCGGAACAACGCGGACAGTTCCGGCTTGGAGATCGGGAATCCTGCGGCCTCGAAGACTTCGTGCATGTCGACGTCCTTCAGCTCGAACGCCACCCGCAGTTTCTTCAAAACCACGTTGTTGTTGACCCGCTTCTCGACGGGCCGCTGAGGCACATCCGGGTTGCGCCCGCGGCGATGGATCACCAGCCCGTCGAGGAAGTGCGCCAGCACCGCATTACTGCATTCGACGTAACCATCCTCGTTGTCCTTCTTCAGGAACGCTTCGACATCCGCTTTCTCGATCGGGAAATCCGGGTCGACCAGTTGGGTGATCTCCACCACCTTGCCGTCGCTGAGGTCGAGCATGTAGCGGATGCTGCGCAGTACGTCGTTGTTGATCATGGCGGTCCCGGCTTCAATGCGGGCAATGATAGTCGCCCTCAGCCACTCTCGCCCACGCCATCCAGCAACCCCTGCCGTCGATGCCAGGCCTCCAGCGATTCTTCCGGGAACCCGTCGAAATGACGGTCATGCGGACTCTGCGGCACCTGGACCCAGTTGGCCTTCGAATCCAGCAGCATGTGCACCCGCTCGGGCGGCGATGGCAGCGGCGTGTCGATGGCGGATGCATGCGGATGCACCAGTTCCGGCCATTGCGGGTCGAACAGCCACAGCGCACTGCCACAGCCGGTGCAGAAATGCCGTTGGCCTGAACTGATGCGGCAGTCATCGCCGTCGTCGATGCGCGCGTGGTAGACGCCCAGAAACTCCCGCCCCTCCACTTCCAGCGTGTCGGCGTGCGCACCCAGATTGATTGCGCTGCCGCTGCCGCCCGCGGTCTTCCGGCAGATAGAGCAGTAGCAGTGCATGAACGGTACTGGCGCATACGCTTCGCAGCTGAAACGCACCTGACCGCAGTGGCAGGAACCTTCGAGTTTCATGCTCGTTTCTCCTCTGGTCGCACACGGAAGGCGAGGCTCATGCGCGCCGGCACGTCGCCGCGGACCTTCGGGATGCCATGGTCGTAGTGCAGTTGGGAAAGATGACTCATCATCAGCACGCTGCCGGGTTCGAGATCGATACGGATCGTGGTGCGCGGGGCGGCTTTCGCGCGGATCACCATGCGCCGACTGGATCCCAGCGAAAGCAGCGCGATCGGGTGGCCGGGTACCAGCGTGTGCAATTTGTCGTTATGCGGTGCGACGCTGTCGCGGCCATCGCGGTAGAAGTTCAGGCCGACGGTGTTGAATGGCTCGCCGAACTCGCGACACATCCGCGCAACGATGTCTGGCAACGGATCGGGTAACGACGGCGCGTCCAGCCGATATGACGCGACCAGACGCGGCACATCGACCACGCGGTCGTACATCGGCCGCCGCATCGATTTCCAGTCGACGTTGTCGCGCAGGGTCCCGAACCATCGGGCGGCACGCGCCGGCTCGATGACACCGGGACGATAGAACACCCCGCCCTCCGCGTCCTTCACCAGCATTTGCGGGCCGGGATCGAAAAGGCTGGGTTGCTGGATGCAGGACATTGGGCAAGCCTGGCGCGGACATGTCTCAGCCGCTGCGTCAGCGACCATCCCGGCCGATCGTCAATGCGGCGGCCCCGACACATCCGCCGACATGCGGTTGTCGATACCGGCAACCTCGCGCATTGCCACCAGGGCGGCCATCAGCTCGTCGATCTCCGCACCCGTGGCGTGGCCACGCAGCACCACGTGGCCCCCATCCACCTCTACGCTCACTTCTCCGGGATGCGCCACCATCCGCCCCAGCCGGGTGCGGATACGCCCGTAAAGCTGGCCATCCTCCACCGGTGAATGCGACAGGCCGGCGCGAGCCCGCGCCATCAAGCCCTGCGCACGGTCGATGGCGTGCCTGGACCTGGAACGCACCAGGTGTTCCGCCTCGTGACCGGCAGAGACCCCGCGGTCGCGCGCCAGCGCACGCCGCCGGCGGCCGGCCACCGGATCCAGGTAGTACATCAGCGCGGCTCCCGCGGCGAATGCAGCGGCGAATCGGGCAACGGTTCTCATGCGGCGCACTCCTTGGAAACATGTGCGCGCCATGGTGCCGGCCGGGCCGATAAGCGGACGCGAAGATGGCGGCAAATCGGCGTTTGCTGTCGAGGCGGTCGACCCGACCGCTACCCCGGGACGTTGACGGCGAGCTGGAACACCACCCCGCACACCAGGCCGATCCCGGCACCGACTACCAGCTCGGCCGGCTGGTGCCGACGCAGCGCGATCCGCGACCACGCGACCAGCAGCGTGGCCAGCAGAAACCCGGCGACCGCAACCGGCTGCGGCCAGCCGATGCACGCCGCGAATACGGCGAATGCGACGTGCAGCGAGCTTTTAAGTCGGCCACGCAGCAACTGGGCCGTGAAGACGATCAATCCCGACAACGCAATTGCGATGACGATGCCGCGATGCACTCCGGCGAGTGCCAGCACCGCCGCCATCGCCAGCAACACCCCCGACGCAAACCGGTTCAGCTGCGAGCGCTCGTGCCGGTTCGACGCATCGATGTGCGCCCAATGACCCGTTCGGGTCTTCCACGCGCTGTAGAACATCACGACCATCGCCGCGACCGCGACGGCCGCCAATGCCTGCCACACCACTCCGGATGCGCGGCCCCCTGCGGCAACGGCCGCCGCCACCGTCATCACCACCACCGGATGGGCCAGGATCGATACCAAGCGGGCGACCCGGTCCTTGCCAGTCATGTGTTGCTCCTTTGAAAGATCGGGTGATTTGGCGTCGTGCACGCAACGCATGATCTTCCGGCCATCGCCCTGCGAACAAGCCCTTCATCCCCCAACCACCACCATGACGCCCTGCGCGGCCATCGATTTGCGCGCAGGTCATCATCCGAGGGTGCGCACCATGGCCAAGACATCCGCCGGCAGCAGCAGGAAGGTCGTGCTTGCCGCCCTGTTCGGCAACGGCGCGATCGCCGTCACCAAGTTCATCGCCGCCGCGATCACCGGCAGCTCGGCGATGCTGAGCGAGGGTGTGCATTCGCTGGTCGACACCTGCAACGAGTTGCTGTTGCTGTACGGCCTCAAGCGCGCGTCGAAGCCGGCCGATCCCACGCATCCCTACGGCTACGGGCGCGAACTGTATTTCTGGAGCTTCATCGTGGCGCTGCTGGTGTTCGCGCTCGGCGGCAGTGTGTCGATCTACCAGGGCATCCATCACCTGCAGCACCCCGAGCCGATCACTCGGCCGCTGGTCAACTACGCGGTGTTCGGTGCGTCGCTGGTGTTCGAGGGATACACGTGGTGGGTGGCGGTGAAGGCGTTCCGGGCGACCAAGGGCGACCAGGGCTGGTTCGAGGCCTTCAAGTCCAGCAAGGACGCCAGCACCCTGACCGTACTGCTGGAAGACAGCGCGGCGCTGATCGGGCTGATGCTCGGTCTGGTCGGCATCACGCTGGCACTGGTGCTGGACGACCCGCGTTTCGACGGTTACGCGTCCATCGGCATCGGCCTGCTGCTGGTTGTCACGGCGACGTTGCTGGCGCGCGAGACCAAGGCCCTGCTGCTTGGCGAATCGGCGCATCCCCGGCTGCGCGCGGCGATCATCCGCATCGCCAATGAGGACCCCGAAGTGCGTTGCGCCAACGGCGTGCTGACTACGCAAATGGGGCCCAACAGCGTGGTCGCCGCGTTGAGCGTGGAGTTCGAGGACCGCCTTGCCACGCCGCAGATCGAAAGCTGCATCAACCGGCTGGAGGCCACCGTGCGGACCGAGCATCCAGAGGTGGTGGCCCTGTTCGTTAAGCCGCAGACACCGCAGGCTTGGCAAGCGCATTACGGCGCGTTGGCGACGGAGGCGTAGGCACCGCTACCCGCACCGCACAATAAAAAACCCCCGGGATCACCGGGGGTTTTTCGTATCAACGCGGCATTACCAGATCCGCACGCGATCGTCCGGCGCGATCCACAACGCATCGGCCTCGGTGACATCGAACGCGTCGTACCAGGCGTCGATGTTGCGCAGCGGCGCGAACGCGCGGACCTGGCCCGGCGAGTGCGAGTCACCGACCAGTTGCTGGCGCAACGCGTCATCGCGGTACTGGGTGCGCCAGACCTGCGCCCAGCCCATGAACAACCGCTGCTCGCCGCTGAAGCCGTCGATCACCGGCGCGTCCTTGCCATCGAGCGAGCGACGGTAGGCCTCCAGCGCGATGGTCAGGCCACCGAGGTCGCCGATGTTCTCGCCCATCGAGGCGCGGCCGTTGATGTGCAGGCCCGGCAAGGTCGGGAACTCGTAGGCCTCGTACTGGGCGCCGAGACGCTCGGCCTGGGCTTCGAACTGGGTGGCGTCTTCCGCTGTCCACCAGTCACGCAGCAGGCCATTGCCGTCGGACTTGCGGCCCTGGTCGTCGAAGCCGTGGATGATCTCGTGGCCGATCACCGCGCCAATGCCGCCGTAGTTGACCGCCGGGTCGGCGTCGGGATCGAAGAACGGCGGCTGCAGGATCGCGGCCGGGAACACGATCTCGTTCTTGACCGACGAGTAGTACGCATTGACGGTCTGCGGGGTCATGCCCCACTCGCCCTCGTCGACCGGCTTGCCGATGCGGACGCGGTCATGCTCCCACTCGAAAGCGGCCGAGCGCTCGGCATTGCCGAACACGTCGCCGCTCTTGACGGCCAGCGCGGAGTAGTCGCGCCAGGTATCCGGGTGGCCGATCTTCAGGCCGAAATTGGAGAGCTTCTTGGCCGCCTCGGCCTTGGTCGCCGGGCTCATCCACTCCAGTTGTTCCAGCCGCGCGCCCATCGCCGCCTTCACGTTGGCGACCAGGTCGTCCATCTTGGCCTTGGCGTCGGCCGGGAAGTACAGCTCGACATAGTCACGCCCGATCGCCTCGCCCATCGCCGACTCGGCATAGGCGACGGCGCGCTTCCAGCGCTCGCGCTGCTCGGGCTGGCCGGACATGAACTTGCTGCGGAACCCGAACTCGGCGTCGACGAATTCCTTCGACAGCAGCGGCGCGGCGTTGTCGGTGGTCTGGAACGCCTGCCAGGCCTTGAGGGTGTCGAGGTCGGTGTCGGCAAAGATCCTGGCGATCTTCGGGAACGCGCTGTCCTGGCGGATCACTGCGCGGTCGGCGTAGTCCACGCCGGCGGCCTTGAAGAACGTCGCCCAGGGGAAGCCCGGCGCGGTGGTGTCGATATCGGCCAGCATCACCGGGTTGTAGGTCTTGTCGCGGTCGCGGCTCTCGGCGCGGGTCCAGTGGGCTTCGGCGATCTTCGTCTCCATCGCCATGATGTTTTTGGCGCTGGCCTGCGGTGCGTCCCAGCCGGCCAGTTCAAGCATCTGCGCGATGTACTCGACGTAGCGCTCGCGCTGCGGGGCGAACTTCTCGTCCAGGTACATCTGGCGGTCGCCCAGGCCAAGGCCGGACTGGCTCAGGTACAGCGCGTAGGTGTCGGGGCTCTTCTGGTCGTCGGACACGTAGGCGCCGAAAAAGCTGCCGCCGAAGCCGGCGTTGCGCTGGCCCATCAGGGCGGCGATAGCGTCCTTGTCGGTGGCGGCGCGGATGGCGTCCAGATGCGGCTGCAGCGGCGCGGCGCCGAGCTTCTCGATCGACGCCTCGTCCAGGAAGCCGTGGTACAGCGCGGCAACCTTGGCCGCGTCGCCACCGCTGGCCGGGTCGGCCTGCGGGTAGCCCTCGACCAGCTGGCGCACACGCGATTCCGACAGGTTGCGCAAGGCGTAGAACGCGCCCCAGCTGGAACGGTCGGCGGGGATCTCGGTGTTCTCCGCCCAGGTGCCGCTGACGTAGCCGAAGAAGTCCGCGCCGGGGTCGACGCTGGTGTCCATGCCGTCGGTATCGACGCCCCAGGTGCCGAAACGGGTGGCTGCGGTGGTGCTGCCGCCACCGGCGTCGTCGGCGGCGCCGTTGAACAACGCGATGGTGTCGCAGGCGTCGTCGACGCAGCTGTCGTGGGCATTAGCGGCCGGCGCGGCGGCCAGTCCGAGGGCGACGGCGGTCGCCAGGCTGAGCAGGGTCTTGTTCAAGGTGGTCCCCCGGGGAACGGTGCATGGATTGGTACGACCGTCCGTTTTACCCCGTCCAGAGCCCCGATGGCAGTGTCCAAAGTTGGCCGTTCGACGTGCGGCATGGGTCTGGGGCAGCATGGCCGGCAACACAGGAGGCGCACATGCACGGTGAGTACAAGGTTCCGGGAGGCAAGCTGGTGGTGGTCGATCTGGAGGTGGTGGATGACCGGCTGGCGGCGGTCCAGGTGAGCGGCGACTTCTTCCTCGACCCCGACAGCGCGCTGGACACCATCAACGCCGCGCTGCTCGGCCTCCCCGCCGACAGCGACGAGCGCCACTTCACCGATGCGGTGAAGAACGCACTGGGCCCGGAGGTCAGCCTCTACGGCATCACCCCTGAAGGGGTCGCGATCGCGGTGCGCCGGGCGCTGGATTCGGCACCGACGGAGCACGCGCCATGACCCGCAGCAGCTGGGCCGACCACGACTGGCAGGTCATCCACACCGCGCCGCAACCGCCGGCGCTGCATATGGCGCTGGACGACGTGCTGACCGACGAGGTGTCTTCCGGCCGCCGCCCGCCGACCCTGCGGATCTGGGAATGGGCCAGTCCTGCGGTGGTGATCGGCCGCTTCCAGTCGCTGCGCAACGAGGTCGACGCCGAGGCCGCGGCGCGCCACGGCATCAAGGTGGTCCGACGCATCAGCGGCGGCGGCGCGATGTTCATCGAGCCGGGCAACACCATCACCTACTCGATCGTCGCGCCGGTCTCGATGGTCGAAGGCATGAGCTTCGAGCAGGCCTATGCGTTCATGGACGAATGGGTGCTGGCCGCACTCGCCGAGCTCGGTATCGATGCCTGGTACCAGCCGCTCAACGACATCACCTCCGCCGCCGGCAAGATCGCCGGCGCCGCGCAGGCACGTCGCGGCAAGGCGGTGCTGCACCACGTCACCATGGCCTACGACATCGACGCGTCAAAGATGCTCGACGTACTGCGCATCGGTCGCGAGAAGCTGTCCGACAAGGGCACCACCAGCGCCAACAAGCGCGTCGATCCGCTGCGCAGCCAGACCGGGTTGCCGCGCGAGGCGGTGATCGAACGGATGTTGCAGGTGTTCGCCCAGCGCCACGGCGGCACGCGCGATGCGTTGCGCCCGGTCGAACTGGAACGCGCCGAGGCACTCGCCACCGACAAGTTCACAACACCGGCGTGGACCGGACTGGTGCCCTGAGCCGGGCGCCCGTTACCCGGTGGCGGGCTCACCGTCATCGGAACCAGCCGCCTGCCCGGGGCGCCGCCGCCCGCGCCGCGCCCAGTACCACGGCATCGCGATGCCGAGCCCGGCGTAGGTCCACATCGGCAGCGCAGCCAGCGGTGCCAGGCCGCCGCTCAGCGGCAGGTCCAGCGCCATCAGCATCAGACTCAAAGCCGCCGAGACCGCCGCGACGCCCGCCATCAATGCATAGGCCCCGGCTTCCGATGCGGTGTCGTAGCGCTCCAGCGGCTCAAGCCCGGACGCGCAACGCAGCGCATGCACGTTAAGCCGCCAGATCAGCACCGCCATCAGGCCGAAACCCAGGCTGTAGATAAGGAACGTGAGCTGCAGGTCTGCGCCGGGACTGGCGGATGAAAGCTCCAGCTCGTTGGGTACCCAGCCGCCGGTAAGCAACGCCAGGAAGCTCGACATCACCATCCGCAGCGGATAGACGTAGATCAGCACCACCATCACCAGCGCCAGGCTCAGCACCACCGAGCGACCATCGTCCAGCGCGTGGCGGTTGCGCCACAGCCGGTGTGCGTTCCAGAACATCCCCACCAGCGCGAAGCACACCACGAACACCGGCACCCGCCGCAACGCCCCGCGCAGCTCCGTCACCGAATCGGGCAACTGGTTGTATGAGATCACCAGCAGCGTCAGCGAGAACGCGAAAGCCGCATCGACGAACGTATCGAGCCGTCCCGGGCCGGTCCGCGCCCCGATCCGACCTTGACCGTGATCCTGATCCACTGCCGTCCCCTGATTGTCCCTACCGGAATATCCATCGTGGACAGCCGCTTGTACAACACGCAAGCACTGATGCGGACACACGGCTGTCGCAGTTTCAACATCCGCCAGTCATGAACAGGCCCTAGCCTGCGCCCGTCGTGGAACCGGGGGGAACGCATGGCGAAGGTATCGGTGTGTGCGTGGTTGGGACTGGCGCTGTTGCTGTCGGGCTGCGGTCCGGCGGAGACGGTAGCGGGCGATGAGGGACAGCTTGCGAAGGCCGCGCCATCGACGGTCAGCGCCGCGTCCGCGAGCGAATCGACCGAGCGCCTGCTCGACCGCGCGATGAAGGCGATGCAGGACGGACGCATCACCCAGCCGATGGGCGACAACGCCGTCGACCTGTTCGTGACCCTGCACGGGCGCGAACCCGACAACGCCGCGGTCAAGGCCGCGCTGGTCGAACTGCAGCCGTACATGCTGCTGGCCAGCGAACGCGCGATTGCCAGTGGCGACGTGGAAGACGCCGAGCGGCTGATCGGCGCGATGGCGATGTTCAACCCCGCCGCCGCCCCGCTGCCGCGGCTGCGCGCCAGCCTGGACGAGGTGCAGCAAAGGCTGGCCGACGTGGTGGACGAGGTTGTGGACGAGGTCGTTGCCGAGGCGGAAGCAGTGCCACGGGCCCAGCCCGCGACACCGGAACCGCGCGCCACGGTCGCAGACACCGTGCCGACGACACCTGCGACGCAACCACCGACGGCGCCCGATGCACCCGCCGCGACACTGATCGCGGCCGTACCGCCAGCAGCGGCTGAAGCGGCACCGGCTCCGCCACAGGTAGCGGACGAAGCCCCACCCACGCTGGTCCGGGACGTAGCCCCCAAGTACCCGCTGGCGGCCATGCGTCGCGGATTGTCGGGCCGGGTGCGGCTGGAGTTCACCGTGCGCCCGGACGGCGGTGTCGCCGACGTGGTGGTGGTGAAAGCGACCCCCGAAGGCGTGTTCGACGAAGCCGCCGTCGCCGCAGCGCGCCAGTGGCGGTTCGAGCCGCGTGGCGCACCGGCCACCAGCGCGCGCGAGTTGAGGTTCGACGTGCCGCGCGGGTAGCGGCTACCGGTGTGTCGCCACCTCAGTCGCCCTTGTTCTTTTCATCCCAGAGCATCGGCTCCCACAGCTCGACCTTGTTCCCATCCGGGTCCATCACCCACGCGAATTTGCCGTTCTCGTGCGACTGCGGCCCATCGATCACTTCGATACCGGCGGCCTGCAGTTGCGCAAGCAATGCGTCGAGGTCGTCGACGCGGTAATTGATCATGAAGGCGGACTCGCTCGGACTGAACCACGTGCTGTCCCGGTCCGCCAGGTTCCACACCGTGAGGCCGCCGTCGCCGGCCTTGTCGTCAGGCCACTTGAGGACCGCGCCACCCCAGGTTTCCAGCGGCAGGCCCAGGTGCTTCTGGTACCACGCCGCCAGCGCCG
>JBOHYC010000223.1:0-4298 GCA_050737755.1 Lysobacter sp. | reverse complement strand
GGACGATTCGCCGTACGGCGTGACCGCGCCAGTCTGATATCCAACCAGACGGCCCCAGGGGGCAGTCGATCACCGTTTTGGAGTAGCGAAACCAGTGGCCACCAATCCAGCCAACGCCGTCGAAGGCAAGACCTTCCTCGGCCACCCGCGCGGCCTGTTCGTGCTGTTCTTTGCCGAGATGTGGGAGCGCTTCTCCTACTACGGCATGCGCGCGCTGTTGATCTTCTATCTGGTGGAGCACTGGCTTTACTCCGACAGCGAAGCGTCACTCATCTACGGCGCCTACACCGCGCTGGTCTACATCACCCCGGTTATCGGCGGCTATCTGGCCGATCGCTATCTCGGGCAACGCAAGGCCGTGCAGTACGGAGCGGTCCTGCTGGTGATCGGGCATGGCCTGATGGCGTTCGAAGGCAACGGTGGACAAAGCGACCCCGGCATCAACATCTTCTGGCTGGCGCTGGCGTTCATCATCATGGGCGTGGGCTTCCTGAAGGCCAACATCTCGGTGATCGTCGGCCAGCTGTACCCGCGCACTGATATCCGTCGCGATCCGGCATACACGATCTTCTACATGGGCATCAACCTGGGCGCGGCCGGCGGTTCGATCATCGCCGGCTGGCTTGGCCAGACCTACGGCTGGGCCTGGGGCTTCGGTGCGGCCGGCGTCGGCATGCTGCTGGGCCTGATCGGCTTCGTCTGGGGTCGGCCGACCCTGCTCGGGAAGGGCGAGTCAACCGATCCCGAGCGTCTGGAACGCCCGATGATGGGCATCAAGTTCGAGTGGTTGCTGTACCTGTCCGGCCTGATCGGCGTTGCCATCGTCTGGGTGCTGGTCCAGAACCAGGCGATGGTCGGTTGGCTGCTGGGTGTGTTCGGCGCCATCCTGATCGGCTACGTGCTGTTCACGGCGGTGTTCAAGCTGCCCAAGCAGGATCGTGACCGGATCCTCGCCGCGCTTTACCTGATCTTCGGCTCGATCCTGTTCTGGGCACTGTTCGAGCAGGCGGGTTCCTCGTTGAACCTGTTCACCGACCGCTCGGTCGACCGCAACCTGCTGGGCTGGGAAGTCCCGGCCTCGATGTTCCAGTCCTTGAACGCGATCTACATCGTGCTGCTGGGACCGGTGTTCGCCGGCCTGTGGACCTGGCTGGCACGACGCAACATGGAGCCTTCGGCGCCGGCCAAGTTCGGCCTGGGCATCATCCAGTTGGGCCTGGGCTTCCTGATCCTGGTGGCGGGTACGGTCACCGGCCAGATGACCCCGGTGCTCTTCATCTTCCTGATCTACCTGCTGCACACGATGGGCGAGCTGTGCCTGTCGCCGGTGGGCCTGTCGGCGATGAACCGGTTGGCGCCGTCGCACATGGCGAGCCTGATCATGGGCTTGTGGTTCTTCGCCTCGGCCACCGGTAATTTCGCAGCCGGCCTGATCGCCGCGGCGACCGGTGCCGAAGGTGCCGGACCGGACCAGGTCACCGACGTGTACTCGACGGTCGGCTGGGTGGCTATCGGCGTCGGTGTGGTGATGCTGCTCATCGCCCCGCTGATCAAGCGTCTGATGCACCTGTCGACGTTGACGGACTCGGCAGAAGACCTTGCTGGCCAGGGCGAGCTCGGTGAGCCGGCTGCGGCGGGTACGCGCACGGATCAGGAGCGGCGTTGATCGCAGTGGTCCTGCGGTGACATGAAAAACGGCGGCCGGTTGGTCGCCGTTTTTCTTTGGCAGGGACAATCAGGGGGGAGGCAGGACGCAGGGGTTACCCGCTAGTGGGCGGTTCCGCCTCGGCGCGGATCTCCAGTTCGTCGAGCCGGTCGAGCAGGCGGAACAGCAGTTCGCGCTCGGTGGTGTCCATGCCGTCGAGCAACCGGTGCTCGAAGCCAACCGCCATCGGCGCGACCTCGTCGTAGATCCGGTAGCCGGCCTCGCTCAGGCGCAGCACCGAGCGGCGGCGGTCGTCGTCGTGGATCTCGCGGTCGAGCCGGCCGGCCTCGACCAGCCGTGCCACCGCACGGCTGACCGCGACCTTGTCCATCGCGGTGCGCTGGGCGACTTCGTTGGCCGACAGGTCCGGGTAGCGGCCCAGCACCGCCATCACCCGCCATTCGGTCACGCCGAGGGCGAAACGTTCGACGTAGACCCGCGCGATCGCGCTGCTGACCCGGTTCGACAGCACCGATAACCGGTAGGGCAGGAAGTGTTCGAGGTCGAGTTGCGCGTGCGCCGCGGGCGTTGGCCTGGATGCATTCATGCTGCGCCGTGCCTTGTGTATGGTTTCATGTGAAACTATAACCTCTGAAGCGCGCGGCCCATCGGCTGCCCGTCCGTCATCCAAGCCAGTCCCGGAGTCTCCCATGAGCGCCCAGCCCAACCTCGGCATGCAGGTCACCACGTTCGAAAACCCGCTCGGTATCGACGGTTTCGAGTTCGTCGAATTCGCCGCGCCGCAGGGCCAGGGCGAGATGCTGCACGACTACTTCCGCAAGATGGGCTTCAGCGCGGTGCTGCAGCACAAGACCCGCCAGATCACGGTCTACCGCCAGGGCGGCGTCAACTTCCTGGTCAACGAGGACCCGGACAGCTTCGCTGCCGACTTCGCCAAGGCCCACGGCCCGTGCGCGACCGGTTTCGCGATCCGCTTCAAGGAGCCGGCCGACAAGGTCTGCCAGACCGTGCTTGGCAACGGTGGCGAGGCGATCACGCACAAGGCCGACAGCAAGGCGGTCGACGCGCCGGTGGTCAAGGGCATCGGCGATTGCATGCTGTACCTGGTCGACCGTTATGGTGACAACGGCAGCGTCTACGAAGACTTCCTGCCGGTGCAGGGCGCCGACCAGAACCCGAAGGGCTTCGGCCTGACCTTCATCGACCACCTGACCCACAACCTCTACTTCGGCAACATGGCCAAGTGGTCGGAGTACTACGAGAAGCTGTTCAACTTCCGCGAGATCAAGTACTTCGACATCAAGGGCGCCAAGACCGGGCTGGTGTCGAAGGCGATGACCGCGCCGGACGGCGTGGTGCGCATCCCGCTCAACGAGTCGAATGATCCGAAGTCGCAGATCAATGAATACCTCGACGCCTACAAGGGCGAGGGCATCCAGCACATTGCCTGTTTCACCGACGACATCTACACCACGGTCGAGGCGATGCGCGGTGCCGGGATCGACTTCCTCGACACGCCGGACACCTACTTCGAGGTGATCGACCAGCGCGTGCCGAACCACGGCGAGGACGTGCCGCGCCTGCAGAAGAACAAGATCCTGCTCGACGCCGACATGGAGACCAAGAAGCGCCTGCTGCTGCAGATCTTCACCACCAACGCGATCGGCCCGATCTTCTTCGAGATCATCCAGCGCAAGGGCAACGAAGGTTTTGGCGAAGGCAACTTCCAGGCGCTGTTCGAGAGCATCGAGCGCGACCAGATCAAGCGCGGCGTGCTGTAAGCGGGAGCGCCGGCGATGGAATCGAATGGCTACCAGTCGGGCTTCGGCAACGAGTTCGCCACCGAGGCCACCGCCGGCACGTTGCCGGTCGGGCGCAACTCGCCGCAGCGGGTCGCACACGGGCTGTACGCGGAGCAGTTGACCGGCTCCGCGTTCACCGCGCCGCGCGGCGCCAACCGCCGCAGCTGGCTGTACCGGATCCGTCCGGCGGCGATGCACGGGACGTTCGAGGCCTACGCCCAGCCGCGCTTGCACAACGATTTCGACGCCGATCCGGTCAGCCCGGACCAGATGCGCTGGGACCCGTTGCCGATGCCCGGCATCGACGCGCCGACCGATTTCGTCGACGGCCTGTTCACCATGGCCGGCAACGGCGGCCCGGCGGCGATGACCGGAGTGGGCGTGCACCTGTACGCCGCCAACGCGTCGATGCAGGGCCGGTTCTTCTACGACGCCGATGCCGAGCTGCTGATCGTGCCGCAGCAAGGCCGGCTGCACATCGCGACCGAACTGGGCGTACTCGATATCGAGCCTCAGGAGATCGCGGTGATCCCGCGCGGCGTGCGATTCCGGGTCGAGTTGCCCGACGGCGTGGCGCGCGGCTACGTCTGCGAGAACTTCGGCGCGCTGCTGCGGTTGCCCGACCTCGGTCCGATCGGCAGCAACGGCCTGGCCAATCCGCGTGACTTCCTCGCCCCGCAGGCGGCGTATGAAGACGTCGAATGCGGGTTCGAACTGGTTGCCAAGTTCCAGGGCCATTTGTGGCGCGCCGACATCGGCCACAGCCCGCTCGACGTGGTCGGCTGGCACGGCAACTACGCGCCGTACAAATACGACCTGCGCCGCTTCAA
>JBOHYC010000222.1:0-7442 GCA_050737755.1 Lysobacter sp. | reverse complement strand
ACTCGCGGGTCGGCCATGATCAGGTAGCGGAAGCGACCGGTGCCGGATACCGGCGTGCCGTAGATCTTCGCCTTGCGCATTTGGATCTCGATGGCGCGGTTAAGGTCCGTCAGATCGCCGACCTTCGGGTTGACGCCCATCATCCGCCCGGTCAGCTCGGCGGTGGCGTCGAGCCGATCGGTTACCGCTTGCTGGTTGTAGGCCAGCGGCCGCAGAACCAGGTTGTCACGCTGGATGTCGCGGCCTCTCGAACGCATGGGACAGCATGCTTCACGCAGGCACAGTGCTTCAATGTCCCATAGTCAGGAGCATCGCAACGATCACGCCGACGAATGTGCCCACGCCCAGCGTCGTGCAGATGAGCGGGTACCACAGCTCCCACCAGCCCAGCGGGCCGTTGTCGCGCCAGGTTAGTTGATAGGGGTCGTCAGCTTCGATCGTGTTGGCCGTTTCGATTTCGGCCGGCCAAACGGGTTGCTTGCTGGTGGCCATGGCGAACATGCGACCGACGGCGTTGAGGCCAAGCGGGATACACAGCAGGATCATGGTCCACGGATAGGGCCATCCGGGCGCGAAGGTGCGAACGATGCTCCAGCGCCAGCCCTCCTTGCGGCCGTCAAGTGGCATCAGGAGTCCGTCTTTCAGATGCTTGTATGTTCGCTCGACGCCATCGGGAGCTTCCATGTATGGCTGCAGGAAAGCCCAAAATTTGTCGACGGACTTTTCGTTGCCCAGAAACGCATAACCTAGCGAGAACGACTCGCGCACGGTCTTGCCGTCGGCATCGAGCACGTGGGCGCGCAGGTCGTGGGTGTTGCCGGGGAGCGGCGCCTGCGCCGTGCCAAGCGTGAGGAACAGCTCGTCCCAGGGCATGGTCAGCACCGTGCCGTCCTGCCGGAACACGTGCACCTGCCGGGTCTTGCGGTTCAGGCGCACGGGGTAATGGGTCCAGCGGAAAGCTTCGATCCTGATTCCGAATACACCGGCGGCTGCCAGTGCAGCCATGATGGGAGTCAAAATAAGCAGAAATGCCCAACGCTCCGCAGCATCATCAATGGGGGCGAAAAAGAATGCCCAAGCCACTACAGCTGCTCCTGCCAGCGCCATCAGAAACGCCGCGCCCCCCAGCCACACCGCGAATCCTATCGTTGGGTACCAGCGGTCCACCAGATCGATATAGCTGCCGTTGAACTTGATGACCGACAGGAAGTCCATCGGCGGCGCGTTGCGGGTCGTTTTCTGCTGGTAGCGGTTCGCACGTTCCTCGCAGGTCAGCGGTCGGTCGGTCTTGTATCGGTGCTTGCCAAAGTTCCTGCCTGCGTAATCCATCTCAACCTGCCACCGCGATCTTGAGCTCGCTCATTTCCAGCTCGGGATTTTGGAAGCGATCGGCTTGCTCGAACTCGCCGAAGTAGCAGCGTTCCAACCAGTCCTGGATCTTGTTGTCCTTGAATACTTCGATCAGCACGGCGATCACGATTACTAGCGCCACCAACACGATGCCCACGCCGGTTGCCGACAAGAAGCCGAATGCGATCATCGCTCCTATCCCCAACGCTCCGGATGCGATGTACAGGCCACCGACCAGCACGTTGCCCTCCTGAACCTCTTGCCCACCCCGCCAGAAATCCCACACCGCGATCACCACGCCCGCACCGATGCCCAAGGCCTTGCCGCCGATGCGCAACCATCTGCCAAGCATTCGTTCAAGCCGAATCGCATAGCGACTCCCCGCCGTTGCCGCACTCTCCGACCACTTGCCGGTGGTCTCGGCCAGAGTCCCGGCCAACGCGGCGATGCTGGTGCTGTAGCGCCAGGCGTTCTCGTTAGCTTCGTGCGCCATGCTCTTGTCCAGGTCCTCGGCCAGCTTGCCCAGTGCGACCACTTGCAGGATGCCAGTGACGATGCCCAGGCCGGCCGCGCCGGGTAACAGCTTTTGCCAGCGCAGCCGGGTCAGGCGCGTGCGGTCGGCTTCGGTCAGGATCGCATGCTCGGCGAAGCGTCGGCCGGTGGGTTTGCCGGCGGCGTCGACGCCCGGCAAATCACCGACCACTCGTGGGTCGGCCATGATCAGGTAGCGGAAGCGGCCGGTGCCGGATACCGGCGTGCCGTAGATCTTCGCCTTGCGCATTTGGATCTTGATGGCGTCAGCTCGGCGATCGCGTCGGTCTTGATCGTGGCAGCTGCATTCTTGGAAGCGAACTTGGCCGGCCTGCACTCTGCGTGCCGAGTGCTCCCGCTTCAGTCGCCCATGGTCAGGCACATCGCAACGATCACGCCGACAAATGCGCCCACACCCAGCACAGTGCATAGCAGCGGCCAGTACAACTCCCACCAGCCCAGCGGGCCGTTGTCGCGCCAGGTCAGTTGATGGGGGTCGTCCGACTCGATGGTGTTAGCAGCTTCGATTTCGGCGGGCCATGCGGGTTGTTTGCTGGTGGCCATGGCGAACATGCGGCCGACTGCTGTTAGACCAAAGGGAACGCAAAACAAGATCTGCATCCATGGCCAGTGACCCATAAATGCGAAAGTCCGCGCAACGCTCCAGCGCCAGCCCTCCTTTCGCCCATCGAGCGGCATCAGCAAGCCGTCTTCTAAATGCTTGTAGGTGCGCTCCACGCCGTCCGGCGCTTCCATGTATGCCTGCAAAAAAGCCCAAAATTTGTCCATGGACTCAGCCTTTCCGGGGAAGGTATATCCCAGCGAGAACGACTCCCGCACGGTCTTTCCGTCGGCATCGAGCACGTGCGCACGCAGGTCGTACGTGGTGTCGGTGATCGGCGAACGGGCCTTTCCAAGCGTGATGAACAACTCGTCCCACGGCACCGTCAGGACAGTGCCGTCCTGACGAAACACATGCACCTGCCCAGTCTTGCGGTTCAGGCGCATGGGGTAGTGCGTCCAGCGGCCGCATTCAGTGCGGATCAGCCACCAACCACCCCAGCTCATGCCGAGGCAGATCGGCAGCAAGACGATCAATATGAACCACAACGCCCCACGCTGATCGGCTACTGGCGCCCAGAAAAAAGCCCAGATGATGCCACCTGAAATAAGCGCGCTCACCCCTGCAATGCATGCTCCCAACCAAGCATTGAAACCCTTGATGGGATACCAACGATCTACCAGTTCGATATAGCGGTTATTGACCTTGATGACCGACAGGAAGTCCATCGGCGGTGCCTTGCTTGCCGCGTTCTGTCGATAGCGGTGTGAGCGCTCTTCATCGGTCAGCGGTCGGTCGACAGGATAGCGAATGTTGCGGTAGTCCAGCCCTGCGTAATCCATCTCAGCCTGCCAGTGCGATCTTAAGTTCGTTCATTTCCAGCTCGGGGTCCCGATAGCGATCAGCGTGCTGGAGCTCGCCGAAGTAGCAGCGCTCCAGCCAGTCCTGAATCTTGTTGTCCTTGAATACTTCGATCAGTACTGCGATCACGATCACTAGCACCACCAACACAATGCCGACTCCGGTTGCGGCCGCGCCAAAGAGCAATGGCCCCAGTATCGAAAACGCAAACATTGCGCCTACGCCGGCGACGGCGCTTCCGAAGTACAGCGCCCCTACCCAGGCATTCCCCTCCCCGAACTCCTTGATCCCCCGCCAAAAGTCCCACACCGCGATCACCACCCCCGCGCCGATACCTAGAGCTTTTCCGCCGACGCGTAAGGCCCACCCGACATACCGCTCAAGCCGGACCGCCAGCCGGCTCCCTGCAGCCGCCGCGCTTTCCGACCACTTGCCCGTAGTCTCGGCCAGCGTGCCGGCGAATGCCGCAATGCTGGTGCTGTAGCGCCAGACGTTCTCGTTGGCTTCGTGCGCCATGCTCTTGTCCACGTCTTCGGCCAGCTTGCCCAGTGCGACCATCTGCAGGATGCCGGTGACGATTCCAAGACCGGCAGCGCCGGGCAACAGTTTTTGCCAACGCAGCCGGGTCAGACGCGTACGGTCGGCTTCGGTCAGGATCGCATGCTCGGCGAAGCGCCGGCCGGTGGATGTACCGCTGGCATCGACGCCCGGAAAATCGCTGATCACTCGCGGGTCGGCCATGATCAGGTAGCGGAAGCGGCCGGTGCCGGATACCGGCGTGCCGTAGATCTTCGCCTTGCGCATTTGGATCTCGATGGCGCGGTTGAGGTCGTCCAGATCGCCGACCTTCGGGTTGACGGCCATCATTCGCCCGGTCAGTTCGGCAATGGCGTCGCTCTTGCTCATGGTCACCTCCACCATCATCACCGGGGCCTTGGCGATGACGCCCATCGCCACCAGTCCGGGACCGATCGCGTTGTCGATGGCCTTGCCGGCCAAGTCCGCGACCGGCCCCCCCAAGGCCGCAGTCAAGCGCACCACGGCATTTTTGCCGCCGTCGGCCAGCGCCTCCAGCGCCTCCTCGTAGCCCTTGATCAGCCCATCCCAAGGCAAGCCCTCGAGACCTTCGGCTTGCAACCCGCCTTGGACAACGGTGTTGAGTTGGTCGATCACCGCTTGCTGGTTGTAGGCCAGAGCTCGCAACACCAGGTTGTCGCGCTGGATATCGGTAGCCTGCAGCCATCGCCGGTACTGTTCGGCGCAAGGGCTGTACTGCTGGGTGTCCTGGATGCACAGCAGCAAGGTGTCGACAAAGCCTTGACCGGAATGCACGTCGGTTTGGTCGTGGTTGCAGTCGAACTGCTCGTACAGCCCGGCGCTGGCGATCCATGCCACGTGCGCGCGCACCAGCGGCGCTACGACTGCTCGGTCGAATGCCCGCATCCGCGCATGCCACTGTTGCTCCCATGCACTGCGTCGGCCCTCGTCGTACTGATCGGTGTACCCCTTCCAGGCGTCGCGGCGGGCTGCACACAACTGTTCGGCGCTTGGGTTGCGCATGCTCTGATACATCTCATCCATCTGCTCCCGGTACTCCGGCACGAAGAGTTCCGCGAGCGCCTGGCCGCCGCGGGCGCCGGTGGCACCCATGCCACCATAGCTGCCGTACCGCATCCGCTGCGCGGTGCGTTCGGTGCTGTAGATCTGGCGATTCTCGGCATCGTCCTTGATCGCGCTGCAGATGCTTTCGATCGCGGCGGAGACTGCCAGTGGCCGGCCGACATTCGCTTCGGCAATGAAGTTCTCCAGCCGCACGGCGGGCAGCCGCGCTAGTTCCATGGTGATGCCGGCCGGATCGTTGAGCGCCACCATTGCCGGGACGAACTCGCCGGATGCGAGCTTGGCGGCTTCGCAGAGGGCCGTTGCGCCACGTTGCTCGTTTCCGTAGGTGTGCAGCGAGAAACCTAACGCCCTGTAACCCCTGATCGTCACGGCCGGCAACAGAATGCTGCGCTTGTCCTCGGGTTTGCGCGCGTTGGCTGCTTCATGGGCAGCAATCTCCTCGGCGGTGAGCAGGACTTCTTCGGCAGCTGGCAGGGCGAACTCGCAGACTCGCTCACCGATCTTGTCCAGCCGGTCCATGTGCGGCTGGGGTGCTGGATTGGCTTTCGCACCGGCCCAGGCCTTCACATCGACACGCTGCATGTGCCGCTTGCGATAGTCCTCTTTCTGATGCCGCTTCCATACCGCCTGCGTCCATGCGGTGTCACTGAACCCCAACCACACCGCACCGGCGTTGGCCGCATCGGGGATCATCACGCAGCGACCGGCTGCCGACTGCTGCATGCGCGCGCAAGGCTGGGCGTCCTTGATGTCGGGTGGGGTCTTGCTGTGGATGTCGAATTCGAGCAGATAGGCGTCGTCATTGACGAGGTAGGCCTTCCAGTCGCCGCGCACCTCGTTGAATACGTACAGGTAGCCGGACCGAAGCAGGCGCAGCGTGTAATGGGCGCTGTCGTTGGGCAGTGCGATATCGTTGATGCCGTTGCCAAACGGGGCCGTCAGTGACGGCGCCTTGTCCTTGACCTTCTTGTCGCAGCGGGCCACGGCGTAGCGCAGCGGCAGGATTGGCAGCCCTTTCTGGTCGCAGATGGCACAGGTTTTGGACGGGTCGCAACTCATGTCAGGGCTTCCTTGCGTTGGGGCGCGCGTTCGGGCATCCGGTTGTCCAGCGCGGCGGGGTCGAGGTCGACGCAAGCGCCGACGTAGGTGATGGAGCGCTCACGCGCGCGCGCCAGACGGCGCTGGACTTCGGGGTGCGCGTGGATCCCCGGGTAGCAAACGCCTTGCTCGGCGAACAGGCGGGCGTCGGCCTCGTCGGTCATTTCGTGAGCGTCGTAGGCTTGACGCAGGCAGGCGTCGATGCGCCGGAACGCGTCGTCGTTCAGCACGATTTCCATTGCGTTTCGGCGCAGCTGGGCGATGGTGCGATTGAGCACACCCATGCGGCCGATCACGGCCCATTGCTCGGTGCTGAGCCGCAGCCGGGTGTCGATATCGGTTCCGGCACGAACGTCGTGGGTATGCCAACGCGTGTTGGCATCGCGCCATGCCCACGCCTCTACCGGCCCGCCCAGTCGTCGCAGTTGCGCATCGGTCAGCAGCCAACGCAGGTGCTGGAACACGCGCGGGTCGTACCAGCGCAGAAGGGTGCGGGTGCCGTCTGGCGCGTCGTGGAGCAGTTGGCCGGACAGATGCATGGCCACGCGCGCAGGGGCGGCGCTGGTCTTGAGCAGCAACGAGAAAAACGGTGCGTCGTAATCCTTGTTCCACGCGTCCGCGCGTGTCAGCACGGCCACGCGTCGCGACTCGTCCAGGCGTGTCAGGTCCAGGAGCACGGGCATCGAGTCGGCCTTGGCCGCCAGTGCCGATGGCGTCAGCGCGGTTGTCGGAAGATCGGCCCACTGGGAACGATCCACCTGCAACGGGTTGATAATCGCGAAGGCGTGCGCCGCCAGTTGCCGATGGTCGATGTCCATTGTCAACCGCTTACCGGTACTACGCCGTCGCCGCCACTGTCTGCGGCCTGCATCTTGAAGTCGCACAGAGTCAATTGGCCCTTTGCCAGGGTGGGCATCTGTCCACTCACGCTGTGCGCGCTCGTCCACTCCTTCTTGGCCCCCTTGAACTCGATCGTCCCCGGCGCGCCTAGTTCAATATTGCCGCCTTCCAACTTGATGTAGCCACCACCGGCAGTCGCCAGCAGGTGCTTGTTGGGCGCGGTCAATTGCACGTCGGCGGTGGTGCTGGCGATCGTGACGCTGAGCTGCGCGGCGACTCCCGCGGTCGCGCTGGATGCGCGTGCGCTGACGGCGCCCTGCGCTGCGTGCAGGGCGATACCGGTTTCCTGATTGGGCTTGCCGGCTGGCGCCTTGCTGCCATGCGTGTACAGGGCGATGCCGTCGGCGGCGGCAATAACGGTTTCGCCCTGGCTCAGCCACTGCAGGTCCTTGTCGGCGCTCAGGGTGGTTTGGGTGCCCGATACCCAGACCTGGTCGGCCGGGGTGACGCTGGCGATGCCGTCAACGCCGCTGGCAATCAGCGCGGGGGCCGACCACGCCGGGACTTCGCCGGTGCC
>JBOHYC010000221.1:0-1748 GCA_050737755.1 Lysobacter sp. | reverse complement strand
CCACCATGCAACCCCACCTGCTCGACCCTGGCTTCGACCTCACCCTGCGGCCGATGCGCTACCCGCGCTTCTACGACATGTACCGCGACGCGATCCGCAACACCTGGACCGTCGAGGAGGTCGACTTCTCGCTCGACGTCAACGACCTGCGCCAAAAGTTCGGCCCGGCCGAACGCCACCTGATCGAACGGCTGGTGGCGTTCTTCGCCACCGGCGACTCGATCGTCTCCAACAACCTGGTGCTTAACCTCTACCAGCACATCAACGCCCCTGAGGCGCGGATGTACCTGTCGCGGCAGCTGTACGAGGAAGCGCTGCACGTGCAGTTCTACCTGACCCTGCTCGACACCTACCTGCCCGACCCCGCCGAGCGCGCCCGCGCCTTCGATGCGGTCGAGAACATCCCCTCGATCCGAGCCAAGGCCGCGTTCTGCTTCAAGTGGATCGACTCGATCCAGGGCCTCCAGCGCATCGAGACCCGCGAACAGCGCCGCCAGTTCTTGCTCAACCTGATCTGCTTCGCCTGCTGCATCGAAGGGCTGTTCTTCTTCGCCGCGTTCGCCTACGTCTACTACCTGCGCTCGCGCGGGCTGCTGCACGGATTGGCGTCTGGAACCAACTGGGTGTTCCGCGACGAGAGCTGTCACATGGCGTTCGCGTTCGAGGTGATCGACACCGTGCGCAAGGAGGAGCCATCTCTTTTCGATGACGAACTGCAACGCGAGGTCGTGCAGATGCTGACCGAAGCCGTCGACTGCGAGATGCAGTTCGCCGCCGACACCCTGTCCGGTGGCGTGGTCGGACTGTCGCTCAAGGACATGCGCCAGTACCTGGAGTACTGTGCGGACCAGCGGCTCGGGCAACTGGGGATGCCGAAGCATTTCGGCGCAAGCAACCCGTTCGGCTTCATGGACTTGCAGGACGTACAGGAGGTCACCAATTTCTTCGAACGCCGGGTCTCGGCGTACCAGGTCGGCGTGCAGGGCGAAGTCGCCTTCGACGCCGCGTTCTGACGCGACGTCCGGTCGCGCACCGCGCACCATCCCCCGAGTCGAACCGCTCGGATCACTCTGATCGACGGCGCCGCGAGAACGCGGTTGCAAAGGCGGCACGGAGCCGCCGCCCCGGCAAGGATCGCGGGGCGACAGCAGGGATGCCGAGGGACGACATGGCAGTCGTCGATGCAGCACCGGACGCCGCGGGGGCCAGGGATGGCCGACAACGGGCGGCATGGATGCCGCCCACTTGCTTTACTCGACGCCCTGTACTCAGCGCCCGCCGACCACCGGAAGTCCGAGGCCACGGGTGGCGGCATCAATGCCGAGCCCGTAGCGCAGGCTGCGGCCAATCCGGTCGGCGTACTCGCACATCTGCTTCGCGTGTTCCTCATCGAGCAATTCGGTCGAGGTCTGGCGCCACAGCTCCAGCCACTCGTCGAAATGTGCGGCGTCGATCGGGTGGCCGCGGTGCTTGGCCATCGGGTTGCCGCGGTAGGACTTCGCGCCCAGCGCCACCGAGCACCAGAACGTGGTCAGCAGGCGCTTGTGCTCGGGCCAGTCGTCGACCGCCGCGTTGAACACCGGGCCGAGGGTCGGATGGCGCTGGACGCGGTCATAGAACACGTCGACCAGGTCGGCCAGTTGCGCTTCGGTGAGTTCGGCGGGTCGGGGCATGATCGGAAACAGGACGGGAAAGGAGCACATCGATGGTGCCCCGCAGAGATGGAGCCGGCCTTGCCGCAAGTCAAG
>JBOHYC010000220.1:0-6172 GCA_050737755.1 Lysobacter sp. | reverse complement strand
GCAGCCGCTTGCGGGCTTCGGCGACGGTACGCTCGCGCTGCTCGATATCGAACCGCGCGATCGCGGTTTGCTGCTGCGCGGCGACGATCGCCAGATACCGACGCGCCACCTCGGCCAGCAGGTCGAGTCGCTGGGCCTCGCGCTCGACGGCCAACGCATCGATCCGGCTCTGCGCCAGGGTTCGGCGCGCATCGAGCTTGCCGCCGCGCTCCAGCACCGAAGCCAGGCTCAGGGTGATCTCGGCACCGTCCAGGCCGCTGGCCTCACCGGTGCCGAACGCGTTCTCGACGCTGGCGCCGGCGACCAAGGCCGGGCGCAGCGACGCGCGATCCAGTTCGGCTTCCAGCACGTCACGTCGGGTACCGAAGAGCCGTAAGTTGGGATGGGTGTTGGCGACGCGTTGAAAAGCGTCGTCCAGGGTCAAAGGGTCGCCGGCGTGCGTGGGAAAGGCCACGACACACACGACGACGAACGCGGCGAAGGCCGCGAGTCGCAAACGCATGGGGATTGCTCCGATTATTCGAGATGACAGGTGCCGGCGTCATGCCGGCGGCGCGGTCACACGAAAATCGGAGGCTTGAATGGTGAAGTCAGGCGCGCCTGCAGCGGCATCGGCGTCTTCGCGAACGTCAGGCGGCCGCTCAACGGCATGATGGGGAGCGGCTTCAACACGGGCAGCAGGGCCGCGGTCGCGCCGCAGCAGTGCGAAAAATGCAGTAGTACGTGCAGGGTCTTGGCTCCGCCCTGGTCCTGCTCGCCGGCCGCGGCCAGTTCCGCATCCAACTCGTCGGCGTGCAGGTCGTGGCTGTGCGTACCCGAAGGGTCGTGCCCAAGCTCGTGCATCTCGCCCATGGCCGCCATGACCGGTTGCAGCACCAACCCCAGCGCAAAGAGCCCCAGCGCGAGGACGCGCAGGAACGGCAACAAGCGGCGGAGGCGCAAACGGGTCATGGCCGCGCAGGGTACCTGTGGACGACGGGGTACACAATTTCACTGCATGTCGTCTGCCGAACCAAGTAACAAAAAAGCCACCCGAAGGTGGCTTCTTGTAACCGCCCTACCATCAACTGATAGGGGGGTATTTAGGGGGGTACATCAGCACTTGATGATCTAAACTGCTGATTTTACTACTTATATGGTGCGCCCGGAAGGATTCGAACCTCCGACCCCCAAGTTCGTAGCCTGGTGCTCTATCCAGCTGAGCTACGGGCGCTTAGTCGAAAAATTATGGCGGTCGAAAGCCGATCCGTCAAACGCTTTTTTCATGCGGTGGAACGCTACTGCAATAGAACTGGCGGAGAGTGAGGGATTCGAACCCTCGATGGAGTTTAACCCCCATACTCCCTTAGCAGGGGAGCCCCTTCAGCCACTCGGGCAACTCTCCGCATCACACAAACCGGTGCGGCCGGGAAGCATAACGGCTCACTCCACGCGCGGCAAACTTTTTTCAGTCGGCGGGGGTATTGGCGTCACCCTCGGACGGCTCTTCGCCGCGCTGGATGCGCTGGTAGATCTCTTCGCGGTGCACTGCTACATCTTTCGGCGCAGTGATGCCGATACGTACCTGGTTTCCCTTGACGCCGAGCACGGTGACGGTCACCGAATCGCCGATCATCAGGGTTTCACCGACGCGTCGCGTCAGGATAAGCATGAAATTCTCCTTGTGCCGCGCTTCGTGCGTCGGCGGTTGCGTTGCCCATGATATGGCAACGCTTCCAACTACTGGATAAACGTCAATTATCCCCGGGGCGGGACACGGCTACAAGCGAAAGAAGTCATGGTCCAGTCAGGTCAGCCGGGCCTCAACCCAGCCCTGGACGCCCGCCAGTGCTGCGATCAGCGCCGGTCCGTCCTCTCCACCGCCCTGTGCCATATCTGGCCGTCCGCCGCCCTTGCCGTTGATCTGGCCGGCGACGTGACCGAGAAGCTCCCCGGCCTTGACCCTGCCCAGCGCCGCTCCGCTGACCCCGGCGACCAGTGCCGCCTTGCCATCGCTGGTCCCGGCAAGGATCACGATGGCGTCGCCGAGTTGCTGGCGGAGGCGGTCCAGCGCATCGCGCAGGGCCTTGGCGTCGAACCCGTCGAGCCGCGCGGCCAGCACCTTCAGGCCGCCGACCTCGACTGCCGATCCGGCGAGGTCGGAGGTCGCGCCCGAAGCCGCGCGGGCCTTCAGTGCTCCCAGTTCGCGCTCGAGCTTTTTCTGCCGCTCGACCAGTCCACGCACCTTGTCGGCCACGTCGGCGGCGTTGCCTCCGAGCAGGCGCGCCGCTTCGCCCAGACGCTCTTCCTCGATCGACACGTGATCAAGGGCGCCCTGCCCGGTCAGCGCCTCGATCCGGCGCACACCGGCCGAAACGCCGCCCTCGGAAACGATCTTGAACAAGCCGATGTCACCGGTGCGGCCCACATGGGTACCGCCGCAAAGCTCGGTGGAGCCCTCGCCCATCCGCAGCACACGGACTTCATCGCCGTACTTCTCGCCGAACAGCGCCATGGCCCCGAAGTCGAGCGCGTCCTGCATGCCCATGTGGTGGATCTCGGTGGCGTGGTTGGCACGCACCTCGGCGTTGACCCGGCGCTCGATCTCGGCCAGTTCCGCAGCCGTGACCGGCTGGAAATGCGCGAAGTCGAAGCGAAGACGCTCGGGCGCAACCAGCGAGCCCTTCTGCACCACGTGTTCGCCAAGCACGCTGCGCAAGACGGCATGCAGCAGGTGGGTCGCGGAATGGTTGAGCACGGTCGCGCTGCGGCGCCCGGCGTCGACCGAGCCGAGCAGGCGGTCGCCACGCTTGAGCGTACCGGCAGCGAGCTGGCCTACGTGGCCATGGAACTGGCCAGCGAGCTTGATCGTGTCGTTGACCACGAAGCGGGTCCCGGCCTCGTCGAGCTCGCCGGCATCACCGACCTGTCCGCCGCTTTCGGCGTAGAACGGGGTGCGGTCGAGGATGACCACAGCCTCGTCTCCGGCATCGATCGCATCCACCGGTCGACCGTCCCGGAGCAGTGCCACGACGGTCAGACCGCCTTCGACCAGTCCGTCGTAACCAAGGAATGCGGTCGGCTGCAGCTGCGAAGCGAGTTCGGCCGGCAAGGTCAGGGTGCCGCCGAACTTGCCGGCGGCACGGGCGGTCTCGCGCTGGCGGGTCATCGCCGCGTCGAAACCTTCCATGTCGATCGACAGGCCACGCTCGCGGGCGATGTCGGCGGTGAGGTCGACCGGGAAACCGTAGGTGTCGTACAGGCGGAACGCGTCGGCGCCTGGGATCAGGTCCTTCGAGCGCGCCGCGACTTCGTCGAAAATGCGCATGCCCGAATCGAGCGTCTCGGCGAAGCGCTCCTCTTCGGCCAGCAGGGCGCGGTCGATGAGCTCGCGCTTATCGCGCAGTTCCGGGTAGGCATCGCCCATGACCTCGATCAGCGGGCCGAGCATCTGGTGGAAGAACGGCTGCTTGCGGCCGAGCATCCAGCCGTGGCGCAGGGCGCGGCGAATGATCCGACGCAGCACGTAGCCACGCCCCTCGTTGGAGGGCAGCACGCCGTCGATGATCAGGAAGGCGCAGGCCCGGATGTGATCGGCGATCACGCGCAGCGATTTGTTGTCGAGGTCGCCGGTATCGGTGAGCCGTGACGCCGCGGCGATCAGGTGCTGGAAGATATCGATCTCGTAGTTGCCGTGCTTGCCCTGCAGGATCGCGGCAAGCCGCTCCAGGCCCATGCCGGTATCGACGCACGGCGCCGGCAGCGGCGCGAGGGTGCCATCGGGCTGGCGGTCGAACTGCATGAACACCAGGTTCCATATCTCGATGAAACGGTCGCCGTCCTCGTCGGGTGAGCCCGGGGGACCACCGAAATGCTGTTCACCGTGGTCGTAGAAAATCTCGGTGCAGGGGCCACATGGACCGGTGTCGGCCATCTGCCAGAAGTTGTCCGAGGCAAACGGTGCGCCTTTGTTGTCGCCGATGCGGATGATGCGCGCCTCGGGCACGCCGATCTGGTCGCGCCAGATCGCGTAGGCCTCGTCATCGGTCTGGTAGACGGTGACGGTCAGGCGCTCGGCCGGCAGCTTCCAGACCTCGGTCAGCAACTGCCAGGACCACTTGATCGCGTCTTCCTTGAAATAGTCGCCGAACGACCAGTTGCCGAGCATCTCGAAGAATGTGTGGTGGCGGGCGGTGTAACCGACCTGGTCGAGGTCGTTGTGCTTGCCACCGGCACGCAGACAGCGCTGGACGTCCGCCGCGCGCACGTAGCCGGGCTTTTCGCTGCCCAGGAATACGTTCTTGAACTGGACCATGCCCGAGTTGGTGAACAGCAGGGTCGGGTCGTTGGCTGGAACCAACGGTGCCGACGGCACGATGGTGTGGCCGCGCTCGCGGAAGAATTCGAGGAAGTCGCGGCGGATATCGTTGGTGGTGATCTGGGGAGAGTTGTTCATGCCTGGCACGATAGGTCGAAGGGCTGGGCAGGTCACCGCAGCGCCAAAACCCTGTATGGGGGGGGCGGCGATCGCGCGGGCAACCGGGACTAGCCTGTTAGCGTATCAGGGCGGGGATTTGAGCGCTGCACGCGCGGTAGATCAGTCGTCGTGCTGGTGCCGGGTCGCGGCCCGGATGACGTCACCGGGAAAACCTCGGCGCATCAGCAGGTCGGTGGCCTTGCGGCATAATCCCGGGTCATCCGGCACGCTTTCACCGAAACGGCGCCGGACCAGGTCGCGGGCATTCTCGACCCAATCGCCTTCGAAGCTGTCGAGTGCCGCGGCAATGGCATCGCTGTCGAGATCATGGGTACGGAGTTCGGCCCGGATGTGGATCGGGCCGTAACTCCCGCTGACGCGACTGCGGACAAGGCTCTCGGCGAAGCGCCCGTCGTCCTGCCAGCCGGCGTCGGCGAGCTTGTCGACGGCCATGTCGACCTCGGCCGGATCGAGTCCCCGCGTTACCAGCTTGCGGGTCAGCTCCTTGCGCGAATGCTCACGCCGTACCAGCAGGGCCAGCGCGCGTTGGGTGGTGGTGGCCACCGGCCGCTTGCGACGGCGGCGGCCACCCACTACCCCGTCGGGGCCGAACAGGCCGCCGGTGTCGCCACCGGGCAGGCCATCATCGTCGGGCGCGTCGTCCTGCATCGGTCACCCGGCGGGCTCAGGCATCCGACTCGGCGTCGTCGCCATCATCCTCGCCCGGCTTTGCTTCGGCCGGGACGAACTTCTCGCGCAGCGTCGCTTCCAGCTGCTGGGCCAGTTCCGGGTTTTCCTTCAGGTATTGGCGGGCGTTCTCCTTGCCCTGGCCGATGCGCTCCTCACCGATGCTGTACCAGGCGCCCGCCTTCTGCACCAGCTTGGCCTCGACACCCATGTCGATCAGCTCACCCTCGCGCGAGATGCCCTGGCCGTAGAGGATTTCGGTGAACACCTGCTTGAACGGAGGCGCCATCTTGTTCTTGACCACCTTGATCTTGGTCTGGTTGCCGATGATTTCGTCGCCCTTCTTGACCGCGCCGATCCGGCGGATGTCGAGCCGCACGGAGGCGTAGAACTTCAGCGCGTTGCCGCCGGTGGTCACCTCGGGGCTCTGGCCCGGCATCATCTGGCCGATCTTCATGCGCAACTGGTTGATGAACACCACCAGGGTGCCCGAGCGCTTGATGTTGCCGGTCAGCTTGCGCAACGCCTGGCTCATCAGGCGCGCCTGCAGGCCGGGCAACTGGTCGCCCATCTCGCCCTCGATCTCGGCGCGGGGGGTCAGCGCGGCGACCGAGTCGATCACCACGATATCGACCGCGGCCGAGCGCACCAGCATGTCGGCGATCTCCAGCGCCTGCTCACCGGTGTCGGGCTGCGACAACAGCAGGTCATCGACGTTGACGCCCAGCTTGGCGGCGTAGATCGGGTCGAGCGCGTGCTCGGCGTCGATGAAGGCCGCGGTGCCGCCCTTCTTCTGACATTCCGCGATCGCCTGCAGGGTCAGGGTGGTCTTGCCGGATGACTCCGGGCCGTAGATCTCGACCACGCGGCCCTTGGGCAGGCCGCCGATCCCGAGCGCGATATCGAGCATCAGCGAGCCGGTACCGATCACTTCGGCCGCCTCCACCACGCGGTCGCCCATGCGCATGACCGAGCCTTTGCCGAACTGCTTTTCGATCTGGCCCAGTGCGGCGGCAAGGGCGCGCTTCT
>JBOHYC010000219.1:0-3324 GCA_050737755.1 Lysobacter sp. | reverse complement strand
CGCCACCCGCAAGGCGCCCGCAAAGAAGGTCGCGAAGAAGGCTGTAGCGAAAAAGACCGTCGCGAAGAAAACCGCCAGCAAGGGGCCAGCAAGAAAGTCGGCCACAAAGAAGTCGGTTGCAAAGAAGCCAGCCGTCAGGAAGACAGTAAAGAAGGCTGCTCCACGAAAAGCGCCCGTAAAGAAGGCAGTGGCGAAGAAGGCGGTTGCAAAGAAGGCCGCGGCCAAAAAGGTCACGAAGAAGACCACCGCCCGCAAGTCCACCACGAAACCGCGCAGCATCACCCCGGCAAAGGCCCTGGCCAATACCCGCAAGCTGCTCGAAGCCAAACAGCAGCATGACCAGCAGCCGCAACCGTGGCAGGCGCTCGATCCGGAACATGGGCACCAGCCCAACGCCGGCTTCCAGTCCGCCGGTGCCGCCGCCAAGGCCGAGGAACTGCACGCAGCCGAAAGCCGTATGCAGGGCATCCAGGGCAGCAACAGCACCCACGACCGCCACAACCAGGGCAAGCGCGACAATCGCTGAGCTTGCCCTCCCACCGTCAGGAACTCCGGATGACCATGCCCCCCGATATCCAGCATCAGCCCGAACGCCAGCGCTTCACCATCACCGTCGACGGACACGAAGCCGAGCTTGAATACAGCATCGAGGGCGGTTTCATGGACATCACCCACGTGACCGTGCCCGACGCGATCGGGGGGCGCGGGATCGCCGGTCAACTGACCCGGACGGCGTTCGAGCAGGCCCGTGCGGACGGCCTGAACGTCCGGCCCTCCTGCCCCTACGCGGCGGCGTGGGCCGAACGGCATCCGGAGTTCAGCCAGCTGCTGGGATGAACCGGGCGGGGGTTGGGCCGAGCTCCGGCCCGCCCCGCGCTCGCCAATGGGGACGGCTTGTGCCAGCCTGTGCGCCCCTTGCCGTGCCAGCCGCCCCATGCGCCTCAACAAATTCATCAGCGAAAGCGGCTTCTGCTCGCGCCGCGAAGCCGACCGCCTGATTGCCCAAGGCCGGGTCACCGTCAACGACCTGCGAGGGCGCGTGGGCTCGGAGGTGGGCGAGGGCGACGAGGTCCGGGTCGATGGACAATCCCTGCGCGCGCGCACCGTGGCCAAGGGCCAGAAACAGCACGTCTACATCGCGCTGAACAAGCCGGTCGGCGTGGTCTGCACCACCGAGTCGTCGGTCAAGGAAAACATCGTCGACTTCGTCGGCCATGAGCGGCGCATCTTCCCGATCGGCCGGCTCGACAAGGATTCCGAGGGCCTGATCCTGCTGACCAGCAACGGCGACATCGTCAACGAGATCCTGCGCGCCGAGAACAAGCTGGAGAAGGAATACCTGGTCGCGGTCAACCACGAGGTCACGCCGGAATTCCTGCGCGCGATGGCCAAGGGCGTGCCGATCGCCCATGACCAGACCACCTTGCCGTGCAAGACCGGCAAGCTCGGCCGATTCGGCTTCCGGATCGTGCTGGTGCAGGGGCTCAACCGGCAGATCCGGTTGATGGCGGCGTACTTCAAGTTCCGGGTCAAGCAACTGGTACGGGTGCGGATCGGCAACGTCAAGCTGGGACGGCTCAAGATTGGCCAGTGGCGCAACCTGACCGACGCCGAGCTGCGCGGACTGCTGCCCCAGCGCACGGACTGGTAAGCGTCTCCGCCTGCATCCGGGCATCACATCACTGGCGATAAGGTCGGCCCACTCACGAGGGGTCGATCCATGGAACTTGCGTTCGCGAAACGTGTCATCGCCGTCGCGGCGATGCTTGCTGCGGTGGTCGCCTGCGATCGCCCGGTCCCCGGCAGCACCGCTACGGAGGGGGGGGCATCGACGCCTGCGGCTGTCGAAACCCCAAAAGTGGACCTGGACGACGTCATCGAAAACACGTCCGACTACGTGATCGGCATCAGCTATCCGCAGTCGGCGGCCAAGTACCCGAAGCTGGCCGCCGAGCTCAAGGCCTACGCCGACGAAGCCCGCGCCGAGTTGATGCGGGCGGTGGAGGCACGCAGGCAGGCGCAACCGGCCGGGGAGGGTAGCGAAGGTTCGGCGATGTACGACCTGTCACTGACCTTTACAGAGGTCGTGGACAACCCGAAGCTGGCGGCCTACGCGGCCGACGGCAGCATGTACACCGGCGGGGCCCACGGCATGCCGTTGCTGGCGCGGTTCGTCTGGGTGCCGGAACAGCAGCAGTTGCTGACCGCGGGAGCACTGGTGCCGCAGGCCGGGGACTGGCAGGACATTGCTGGGTATGTGCGCGAGCAATTGCACACCGCGCTGTCGCAGCGCATCGAGACCGACGGGCTCGACCCGGCGGAACGGGCGGAGCTTGCCAAGAGCGCCGGCCGGATGATAGACGACGGCACCGAGGTCGACCCGGCCAATTTCTCCGAATTCGAACCCGTGGTGGGATCCGATGGCAGGATCACCGCGATCCGCTTCGTGTTCCCGCCGTACCAGGTCGGGCCGTATTCCGACGGAATCCAGACCGCGGAGGTCCCGGCGTCGGTACTGCTGCCGCACGTGGCACCCGGATATCGCGGCCTGTTCGCCGGTGGCGCTGCTGCCGCGGATGGGGATCCCCGCACGGCTGCAACGTCCGAAGGTTCTCCGGCGTCCTGAGCCCCGCATGAAAAAGGCCGCCCGGAGCAATCCGGGCGGCCTTTTTTACAGCTGCCTGCCGATCAATTGGCGGGCTTTGCGTCCTTCGGCGCGTCGGGCGCCTTGGAGTCGTCTGCGGCCGGGGCGTTCAGGCCGCGACGCTCCAGCAGCGGCTCGATCTGCGGCTCGTGGCCGGTGAAGTCGCGGAACAGCTGCAGCGCGTCCTTGCTGCCACCCTGCGACAGCAGGCTGTCACGGAAGTGGTCGCCGTTCTTGCGGGTCAGGCCGCCATTGTCCTTGATCCAGGCCACGGTGTTGGCGTCCAGCACCTCCGACCAGATGTAGGCGTAGTAGCCGGCTGCGTAGCCACCCATGATGTGGCTGAAGTACGGCGTGCGGTAACGCGGCGGGACCGGCGCGAAGTCGGTGCCATTGGCGACCATCGCCTTGGCCTCGAAATCCATCACCTTGTCGGGGGCGGGAATCGCGTCGGCAGCCAGCTGGTGCCAGCTCTGGTCGAGCATTGCGGCGCCGAGATACTCGGTGGTGGCAAAGCCCTGGTTGAACTGGGCGCTGGCCAGCACCTTGTCCAGCAGTTCCTGCGGCATCGCCTCGCCGGTCTGGTAGTGCTTGGCGTAGTTGGCCAGCACCGACGGCCAGTCGGACCACATCTCGTTGACCTGCGACGGGAACTCGACGAAGTCACGCGGCACGCTGGT
>JBOHYC010000218.1:0-5524 GCA_050737755.1 Lysobacter sp. | reverse complement strand
TCACGGTGATGTTCGTATGCATCCTCGGCGGCATCGGTACCGCGGGCGTGCCCGCCGGCTCGCTGCCGGTAATCGCCTTGATCTGCGGGATGGTCGGGGTGCCGCCGGAAGGCATTGGCATCATCCTCGGCGTCGACCGCTTCCTCGACATGTGCCGGACCACCCTGAACGTGACCGGCGACCTGGCCGCGGCCGCGGTGGTCTCGCGCGGCGAGGTGGACCCGCCGCCGGAACTGTTGGCCGACTGAGCCTGCGGGCCGCCCTTGCGGGCGGCGCAGTCCAGCCCCGGGGCGACACGGCCCCGGCGGGGTGGGACAATGGCGGCTGTTTTTCGCCATCGATCCCAACATGCCCACGCCTGCCGCCGACAAGCCGACCCGCCGCGATCTCGCCAACGCCATCCGCTTCCTTGCCGCCGACGCGGTGCAGGCCGCCAACTCGGGCCATCCCGGCATGCCGATGGGCATGGCCGACATCGCCGAGGTGCTGTGGAACGACTACTACAGTCACAACCCGAACAACCCGGGCTGGTTCAACCGCGACCGTTTCGTGCTGTCCAACGGCCACGGTTCGATGCTGCAGTACGCGCTGCTGCACCTGTCGGGCTACGACCTGTCGATCGATGACCTGAAGAACTTCCGCCAGCTCGAGTCGAAGACCCCGGGCCACCCGGAGAACTTCATGACCCCCGGCGTGGAGACCACCACCGGACCGCTCGGCCAGGGCTTGGCCAATGCGGTCGGCATGGCGCTCGCCGAGAAACTGCTGGCGCAGCGCTTCAACCGCCCCGAGCACGAGATCGTGGATCACCGCACCTGGGTGTTCATGGGCGACGGCTGCCTGATGGAGGGCATCTCGCACGAGGCCGCCTCGCTGGCCGGCACTTGGGGCCTGCACAAGCTGGTCGCGTTCTGGGATGACAACAAAATCTCGATCGACGGCGACACCGACGGCTGGTTCACCGACGACACCCCGGCGCGCTTCGAGGCCTATGGCTGGAACGTGGTCCGTGGCGTTGATGGCCACGACGCGGATGCGATCAAGGCGGCGATCGAATCAGCGATGGGTGAGACCGGCAAGCCAACCCTGATCTGCTGTCGTACGACGATTGGGTTCGGTTCGCCCGCCAAGGCCGGCAAGGAATCTTGCCACGGTGCACCGCTGGGCAAGGACGAGCTGGTAGCCACCCGCGCCGCTCTGGGCTGGCCGCACGCGCCGTTCGAGATCCCGCAGGAGGTCAGCGACGGCTGGCGCGCCGGCAACACAGGTCTGGTTCGCGAGGCCCAGTGGAACGACGCCTTCGACAAGTACGTCGCGCAATTCCCGCAGCTGGCCGATGAACTGACCCGCCGCTCGCACGCCGAGCTGCCCGTCGGTTTCGCCGACGCTGCCGATGCCTACATCGCCAAATTGCAGGCCGACGGCCCGGTGATCGCCTCGCGCAAGGCGTCGCAGAATGCGATCGAAGCATTCGCACCGCACCTGCCGGAGCTGATTGGTGGTTCGGCCGACTTGGCCGGCTCCAACCTGACGATGTGGAGCGGCAGCAAATCGGTCGCGGGCGATGATGCCGACGCCAACTACATCTATTTCGGCGTGCGCGAATTCGCGATGACCGCGATCAGCAACGGCCTGTCGGTGCACGGCGGCTTCATCCCGTACGACGCGACCTTCCTGGTGTTCAGCGACTACGCCCGCAACGCGGTGCGCATGAGCGCGCTGATGGCTGCGCACGCGATCCATGTCTATACGCACGACTCGATCGGCTTGGGCGAGGACGGCCCGACCCACCAGCCGATCGAGCACGTCGCGAGCCTGCGTTACATCCCCAACAACGACGTCTGGCGCCCGTGCGACGCGGTCGAGTCGGCGGTGTCGTGGCGCGCCGCGATCGAGCGCAGCAACGGCCCGAGCTGCCTGATCTTCTCGCGCCAGAACCTCGACCACCAGCCGCGCAGCGCGGCGCAGGTGGCCGACATCGCGCGCGGTGGCTACGTGCTGAAGGACGGCGGCGCCAGCCCCCGCCTGATCCTGATCGCGACCGGTTCCGAGGTCGGCCTGGCGATGCAGGCGGCCGCGCAACTGGGCGACGACGTGCGCGTGGTGTCGATGCCGTCGACCGACGTGTTCGACCGCCAGGATGCCGCTTACCGCGAGTCGGTGCTGCCGAACGCCTGCCGCAAGCGCGTGGCGATCGAAGCTGGTGTGAAGGATTTCTGGCGCAAGTACGTCGGCCTGGACGGCGCCGTGATCGGCATCGACACCTTTGGCGCCAGCGCCCCGGCCGACAAGCTGTTTCCGCATTTCGGCTTCACCGTCGAGCGCGTGATCGAAGCGGCCAACTCGCTTTGACGATTCCGGATGCCCTCTCACCGAGGGCATCCGCAACCGCACCGAACCCGCACATGTAGGAGCGACGCAAGTCGCGAACGCCCCGGCAACCGTCCATCGATGCAGGTGGTCGACCGGGATCCACGGTTCCCGGCAGGTGGCAGCGCAGGGCCATGCCCGGAATCCTGCGCGCATATCGCAAACCCGCACGTCAGAGGGTCGCGACTTACGTCGCTCCTACAGATTGGTGTAACGCGTCTCGTGAAGAGCAAGCGCCAGTAAGCGGGCTTCCAGGTGCTCACCGAAACCGGTGGGCCGTCCCAGATCCATCCGCACCATCGCTTCCGGGTCGTCGCGATGGTGACGCAGCAATGCCCGCGCCACCGTGCACAGCTTGCCGGCAGTACCGCCGGTATTCGCCTTTAGCCACGCCAGTGCCTTCAACAGCCGTTGCTCGACCGCGGTGAAATCACTGCCCAGCGGGTAGTCGGGCAGGATTCCGTCGCGGTGTAGCGGCGCCAGCGTCTCGCGCAGCCACGCCGGCGTGTTGGCCGCGGCGCGGGGGCCCGGGACGAAATCCTTGCGCAGCTTGCCCTCGGCCTTGGCGGTGTCGAGCAAGCCCTGCTGGAATCTCGCGTCGCAGATCCCGGCCATCGCCATCACGCAATCCTCGTCAACCTTGCCGCGCACGTCGGCGATGCCGTATTCGCTGATGTAGATGTCGCGCAGGTGGCGCGGGATGGTGGTGTGGCCGTAGTTCCAGACCACGTTCGAACGGCTGCGCCCGCCGGCATCGCGCACCGCGCGGAACATCAGCGCCGAGCGCGCGCCCGGCAAGGCGTGCGCCATCGCCACGAAGTTGTACTGGCCGCCGACCCCTGACACCACGCGGCCATCCTCCAGCGCGTCCGACACCGCCGCGCCAAGCGCGGTCGCCATCATGCAGCTGTTGAAGAATCGCGCATCGCGGCGCTGCAGGCGCTCTAGGGTTTCGTTGCCGCCGTATAGCTCGTTGACCGAGCTGACCGAACGCATGTCGATCGCGCGGCGGGTGTCGTCATCGAGATTGCGCAGCCAGTCGTACAGGTCATGCGAGCCGAGGTAGAACGCGCCATGCAGGTACTGGCCTTCGCGCTCAAGCTGCGCCTGGTCGGCGTCGGTGGCGCCGCCTTCGACCAGTCGCCGCATCACCGCCTCGTCCTCGACCACCTTGCGCCGGATCACCCCGGCCTCGACCAGTCGCTTGAAACCCTCGTTGAGCATCTCGCTGCAGCCATACAGTCCTTGAGCGAACGGTCCCAGCGCAAGGTCGTCGGCGGATGGCGAACGCAACGCCCTGAGCACCTTGCGATATGCAGGGTTGTCGGTGTGGCGCAACGCCAGCGCATGGCACAACGCATCGGCCAGTGCACCGATGCCGATCTGCAGGGTGCCGCCGTCGACCACCAGCGTGCTGGCATGGAAGCCGATCGCGTAGTCGACCTCGCCAACCGGTTGCCGTGGCAGACCGAACAGCTTTGGATGCGGCCCCGGTGGCGTCACCACCGCATCGAAGAAACTTTCCTCGACCGCGGCGCTGCCATCCAGCCACGGCAATTCCGGGTCGACCTCGGCGATCAGCAGCGGTCGCGGCAGCCCGGCGGCCACGATCGCGTCGATCGCATCGAAGGTCAGGTCGGTGTTGCATGACAACGACAGTCGTGTGCCACCCGGCTCGCGCGCCACCCGCTGCACGATGCAGTTGACCCCACGGTCGGCGAGCGCGCGGGCGACGTGGGTGTAGTTGAGACTGGCGTAACTCCGCTGCGCCTGGCTCGAACCGAGCAGCGCGCCGGACTGGAAGTAGAACTCCTCGACCTCGATGTGCGCCGGCAGGGTGTCGCGGCGCATCGCCGCCACGTAGTCCAGCCGCGGGAAGTCGTCGCCGAAATGGCGCGACACGAACGGGCCGAGGAAGCGCCCTTCCAACCCCTTGCCCGCAGCGGGCGGGTCCAGCGACAGGGCCGTGTAAAGGCGTAGCGGTCGCAACGGATTGGCCTTCACCCGCGCATACAGCGCGTTGAGCAATCCATGAGGCTTGCCGAGCCCGAGCGGGGCACCAACCTGCAGCGGCCCATCGATCCGGTCCAGCATCAACTCCACCGTGGCCTCGATGGAGTCGAGCTGCACGGTGGGCCCGGAATGCGCCTGCGTCGTCATGGCTGGAGTATCGCACCGCGGTAATCCGCAGCGTCCAAGCTCGGTTCCGACGTAGGAGCGACGTAAGTCGCGAACGCGCCGATGTTCGGGTCCGCCGTGCGGTCGCGACTTACGTCGCTCCTACATGAATCAATTTCCGGGTCTTGACAATCACGATTACATTCGTAATCTGGAAAAAAGATTACGGACGTAAACAATGCAGATCAGTGAAGCCGAATCGATCGTGATGGATGTGCTCTGGCGCCAGCATCCGCGTAGCGCCGATGACGTCGTGCAGGCGTTGGCAGAGAGCCGGCACTGGCAGGAGCCGACCATCAAGACCCTGCTCAACCGTCTGCTCAACAAGGGCGCGATCGCCGCCGAGAAGGAGGGCCGACGCTACCTGTACACGCCGGTGCTCGAACGCGGGGACTGGCTGATCGACGAAAGTGAAGGCCTGCTCGACCGCTTGTTCGGCGGACGAGTCGCGCCCTTGGTGGCGCACTTCAGTGAACACCGCAAGCTCAGCAGCGAGGACATCGCCGAACTGCGCAAGTTGCTTGAGGAGATCGACGATGAATCCCGCTGATGCGATGTCACTACTGGCCGAGGCGACGATTGCCAGCAGCGTCGCGATCGCGATTGTGCTGCTGGTCCGACAACCATTGCGCGCGCGTTTCGGGGCGGGAATCGCCTACGCCACCTGGTTGCTGGTGCCGGCGGCGTTGACTGCGGTGCTGCTGCCGGCAACGACCGTTACAACCCCGGTGCCGGTCGTGTTGCAGTTGGAACGCGCGCTTCCATCGACAATCCAGATGGATGCGGCCATGGGGATCGATCCGACGATGGCGATCATGGTGGCGTGGCTGGTCGGCATGCTGCTCGCCATTGCCTGGTTCGCCTTGCAACAACACCGGTTTCGCCACGCGCTGGGCATCCTGCGAGCGCGTGCGGATGGAATGCAGCAGGCCAGCTCGGTCAGCGGTTTGCCGGCTGCGTTTGGCCTGTTGCGTCC
>JBOHYC010000217.1:0-14937 GCA_050737755.1 Lysobacter sp. | reverse complement strand
GGCGCCAGCATCAGGCCGCCGAGCACGGCCTGCTCGGCTTCGACCGATTGCGGCGGGACGCGCAACTGGTCGATCCGCTGGTCGGCGCGGGTCTCGAAACGGGAATCGCGTTGCTCGCCACGGAAGCCGGGTCGTGCGTTCATCAAAAGGTTCCTGGCTGGGGCCGCTACGGCAAGGCGCGTCTGGGCCGAACAGCCATCCTAGGGCCAGATGCGTGGAATCGTTGCAGATAAGTCTGTGGATATCGGGTGGATAGAGTGCCGTCGCACGTTGTCGCACGGCGTGGTCGCACCATATGCGACAACGAATGCAATCCGCAGAAACACGAAAGGCGCCTTTCGGCGCCCTTCGCTTGGATCAGCGGTCGGTGACGCTCAGACCACTTCGCCCTCGACGATCACCTTCACAGTGGTCTCGATGTCGGCGTGCAGATGGATGACGACGTCGTACTCACCGGTGCGGCGGATGGCGCCCTCGCCCATGATCACTTCGGACTTCTCGACCGGGTAACCGGCCTTGGTCAGTTCCTCGGCGATGTCACGGGTGGTGATCGAGCCGTACAGCTTGCCTTCGGTGGCGGCGTTGGCGCGGATCGTGATCGACACGTCAGCCAGCTTGGCCTGGCGCGCTTCGGCGTCGTCCAGCGTGGCCTTAGCCTTGGCTTCGTACTCGGCGCGACGCGCTTCGAACTCGGCCAGGTTGGCGGCGGTCGCCGGCGTGGCCTTGCCCTGCGGGACCAGGAAGTTGCGGCCGTAGCCCGGCTTGACGTCGACCTTGTCGCCGAGCTTGCCGAGGTTCTGCACGTTCTGCAGGAGGATCAGTTGCATGGTGTTGCTCCGTATTCGTTAGCGGGACCGTGGCCCCGCAACAAAGGCTGTCCGAATGACCTGGAGGTCGATCAGGCGTTGTGGTTGTCGGTGTACGGGATCAGCGCAAGGAAACGGGCGCGCTTGACCGCGGTCGCCAGCTGGCGCTGGTACTTGGCCTTGGTCCCGGTCACGCGGCTCGGCACGATCTTGCCGGTCTCGGTGAGGTTCTGGCGCAGGGTGTTGAGATCCTTGTAATCGATCTCCTTGACGCCCTCGGCGGTGAACTTGCAGAACTTGCGGCGGCGAAAGAACTTGGACATGGGAACAGTGCTCCTGGAATTCGCGATCAGGCGGTTTCGGCGGTGTCGTCGGCGGGCTTGGCGTCGGCGTCATCTGCCTTGGCTTCGCTGCGGTCGTCGTCGCGACGCGGACGGTCGCCGCGATCACCACGGTCGCCACGATCGGGCTTGTCGCCCTTCTCGTCCTTGAACTTCATGATCAGCGACTGCTCGGTGTCGGCCTCGTCGCGGCGCATGACCAGGTGACGCAGCACGGCGTCGTTGAAGCGGAAACCGTCGACCAGCTCGTTGAGCACAGTCTGGCTGCACTCGATGTTGAGCAGCACGTAGTGGGCCTTGACCAGGTTCTCGATCGGGTACGCCAGCTGGCGGCGGCCCCAGTCCTCGAGACGGTGGATCTTGCCCTCGCCTGCCTCGATCGAGCCCTTGTAGCGCTCGATCATGGCCGGGACCTGCTCGCTCTGGTCCGGGTGGACCAGGAACACGACTTCGTAGTGACGCATGGTGTTGTCCTTGTGGATATCGGCCTTGCGGCCGGGTCAGCCCCCCTTCACCTGTCCGGAAGATTCCGCAGGCGCGGTGGAGCAAGGTTCCTGCGGCCAAGCCGGAGGAAGCCGGCGATTATCGCAGGAATCAGGCTCCGGAAGCAATGCGCCTGTGCGGGTGCGGAATGGCGTCGCGCCGAGGCTCCGCGGCCTTACGCCATGTCGGCGTCTGTCGTGAAGCTCTCGCCGCAACCGCATTCGGCATTGGCATTCGGGTTGAGGAACAGGAACTGCTCGCCCAGGCGCTGCTTGACCAGGTCGATCTGCGTGCCATCGACCTGCGGCAGGCTCAGCATGTCGACGTAGATGCGCACGCCGTCCTGCTCGAACACGGTGTCGCCGGCGCGTTCTTCGCTGGTCAGGTCCGCCACGTGCTGCCAACCGGAGCAACCGGTCTTCGTCACGCCGAAACGCAGCCCGATCGCGTCGGGGGTCTCGGCGAGGAAGCGCTGCACGCGGGCGAACGCGGCGGGGGTCAGGCTGATGCTCATGAAAACTCCATCGAAGCTGCCATTATAGGTGTTTCAAGCGGCATGCCCGGTGCGATTGCGATCGCGCGGAACCGGCCGCCCCGGTAAACTCCGGCCCTCCCCATATCGGCCCGAACAGGCAAGGATTCAAGGCATGACGGTGGTCAGCGTCGAACATGCGCTCGCAGGCAGGTTGCCCGCCGGTGGCGAAGTCACCGTCCGCGGCTGGGTGCGCACCCGGCGCGACTCCAAGGCCGGACTGAGCTTCGTCAATGTCAGTGATGGTTCCTGCTTCGCGCCGATCCAGGTGGTCGCGCCCAGCACCCTGTCGAACTACGAGGACGAGGTGAAGCGCCTGACCGCCGGCTGCTCGGTGATCGCCACCGGTGAACTGGTCGCTTCGCAGGGCCAGGGCCAGGGCTTCGAGATCCAGGCCAGCAAGGTCGAGGTGGTCGGCTGGGTCGATGACCCGGAGACCTACCCGATCCAGCCCAAGGCGCATTCGCTGGAGTTCCTGCGTGAAGTCGCGCACCTGCGCCCGCGCACCAACCTGTTCGGCGCGGTCACGCGGATCCGCCACTGCCTGTCGCAGGCGGTGCACCGGTTCTTCCACGAACAGGGCTACTACTGGATCAGTACCCCGATCGTGACCACCAGCGATGCCGAGGGTGCCGGGCAGATGTTCCGGGTCTCGACCCTGGACCTCGCCAACCTGCCGCGCGGCAAGGACGGCGCGGTCGATTTCAGCCGCGACTTCTTCGGCAAGGAAACCTTCCTGACCGTATCCGGCCAGCTCAACGTCGAGGCCTATTGCCTCGCGCTCAGCAAGGTCTACACGTTCGGCCCGACGTTCCGCGCCGAGAACTCCAACACCACGCGCCATCTCGCCGAGTTCTGGATGGTCGAGCCGGAGATCGCTTTCGCCGACCTGCTGGAGACCGCGGGCGTCGCCGAGGACTTCCTCAAATACCTGTTCCGTGCGGTGCTGGACGAACGCGCCGACGACATGGCGTTCATCGACGAACGCGTGCAGAAGGGCGCGATGGCGCGGCTGGAGGCGTTCATCAACGCGCCGTTCGAGCGGATCGACTACACCGACGCGATCGGCCTGTTGCGGAAGTCCGGACACAAGTTCGACTTTCCGGTCGAATGGGGCCTGGACCTGCAGACCGAGCACGAGCGCTGGCTGACCGAACAGCACGTCGGCCGCCCGGTGGTCGTCACCAACTACCCCGAGCACATCAAGGCGTTCTACATGCGCCTCAACGACGACGGCAAGACGGTCGCGGCGATGGACGTGCTGGCGCCGGGCATCGGCGAGATCATCGGCGGTGCGCAACGCGAGGAGCGGCTGGACGTGCTCGACGCGCGCATGGCGCAGTTCGGCCTCGATCCCGAGCATTACAGCTGGTACCGCGACTTCCGTCGCTACGGCACGGTGCCGCATTCCGGCTTCGGCCTGGGTTTCGAGCGGCTGGTGGTCTACGTCTGCGGCCTGAGCAACATCCGCGACGCGATCCCCTACCCGCGCGCACCGGGCAACGCGGAGTTCTGACGGAATGGTCCTGTTCTTCGCACTGCTGTTCCTCGCCCTGGCCATCGCCGGCGCGACCGCGTTCGTGATTTTCTGGCCGTTGATGCTGGTCCACGTGCGCGACCGCCACCCGGGCCTGCAATCCGATCTCGGCGTCAACGCCTTCGCCAGGCCATCGGCCTGGTTGTGGCTGCTGCGTGGCGGCTATCGCGCGGCCGGCGACAGCAACCTCGATGGTCTTGCCACGCCTGCACGGATATCGCTGTGGGTAATCATCAGCGGCCTGGTCGGCGCCGGGCTGCTCTACCTCCTGTCACTGGTGAGCTGATGGACAACAACGACAACATCCAGTGGTGGCTCGCCACCCTCGGACGCACCGTGATCTGGGCACGCCTGCGGGTGCTGGATGCCGGCACCGCCGAAGTGTTCGATAGCGACGGCAACACCCTGCCCTACGACAGCGAGGACAGCGCCCGCGCCGCGCTGATGGACGCCGAATTCACTGCCATCGACGGCATGGACGAAGACGACGCCGACGCACGCGGCTTCACCCTGCAGGAGCTGACGCCACCCCAAACCGACGACGACGCGAAGTTGCGCGCGCTGATGGTGCAGAAACTCCCGACCCGGCATTGACTTCCCTTCCGTCCGCAGGAGACCGACCGACATGGACCTAAACCTCACCGGCCGCCATGCACTGGTCTGCGGTGCCTCCGAAGGTATCGGCCGCGCCACCGCATACGAGCTCGCCCTGCTCGGCGCCGACGTGACCGTGCTCGCACGACGCGAGGACGTGTTGCGCGCGGTTGCGGGTGAGCTGCCCCGAAGCGACGGTCAACACCACGGATGGATTTCCGCCGACGTCGCCGACACCGACGGGCTGCGCGCGAAGGTCGAATCACTCGCCTCCGCGCGGCCGGTGCATATCCTGGTCAACAACACCGGCGGCCCGCCCGGCGGTCTCGCGCATGGCGCCGACATCGCCGCGTACATGGACGCCTTCAACAAGCACCTGATTGCCAACCACGTTTTGCTGCAGGCCGTCCTGCCGGGCATGCAGACCGACCACTGGGGGCGCGTGGTGAACGTGGTCTCGACCTCGGTGCGCGAGCCGATCGCCAACCTCGGCGTGTCCAATACCACCCGTGGCGCGGTTGCCAGCTGGGCCAAGACCCTGTCCCGCGAACTGGCCGGTGATGGCATCACCGTCAACAACGTGCTGCCGGGTTTCACCGAGACTGGCCGCATCGAACAGATCCTGCGTGACCGCTCGAAAGCCTCCGGCCAGACCGAACAGCAAGTCGCCGACGGCATGCGCAAGACCGTGCCGGCCGGCCGTTTCGCCAAACCCGAAGAAGTCGCGGCCGCGATTGCTTTCCTGTGCTCGCCGGCCGCGGCCTATATCAACGGCGTGAGCCTCGCGGTCGACGGCGGCCGGATGCAATCGATCTGATCGGCACCGGACGGCGACGTATCCATGGCGCCCGCGCTAAGCTTGCTGGATGCGCCTGACCCACTGGATTGATGGCAAAGCACGCGAAGCGGCCTCGGGTCGCTGGCTCGATGTCTTTGATCCCGCCAGCGGCCATGTGTTTGCCGAAGTGGCCGACGGCAACGCCACCGATGCGGAAGCCGCGGTTGCTGCTGCACAGGCCGCCTTCCCTCGCTGGTCCGCACTCCGCAACAGCGAACGCGCCCGCTGGCTGGAAAAGTTGTCCGACGCGCTGGAAACGCGACTCGACGACTTCGCCCACGCCGAGTCGCGCGATGGCGGCAAACCCATCAAGCTGGCCCGCGAAGTCGAGATCCCGCGCGCGATCAGCAACCTGCGCTTCTTCGCCCACGCCGCGACCCAGTTCGCCAGTGAGTCCCACCACGGCGAAGCCGGCCTCAACTACACCCTGCGCCAGCCGCTGGGGGTGGTTGCAACGATCTCACCGTGGAACCTGCCGCTGTACCTGCTGACCTGGAAGATCGCCCCGGCACTTGCTGCCGGCAACACGGTGGTCGCCAAGCCCTCGGAGATCACTCCGGTTACCGCGACGATGCTGGCCGAACTGGCAGCCGAGATCGGCTTCCCACCCGGGGTGCTCAATGTCATCCACGGCCGCGGTCCGGACGTCGGCGAACCGCTGCTGACCCACCCGCAGGTCAAGGCGGTGTCGTTCACCGGCAGCACCGCGGTCGGCCGTCGGATTGCCGGATTGACCGCGCCGCTACTGAAAAAACTTTCACTGGAGCTCGGCGGCAAGAACCCGACCCTGGTCTTCGCCGACAGCGACTGGCGCGATCACCTCGACACCCTGGTCCGCTCGGCATTCCAGAACTCCGGCCAGATCTGCCTGTGCGGCTCGCGGATGCTGATCGAACGCGGCATCTACAGCGAATTCCGCGACGCTCTGGTGGAGCGGGCGCTCGCTCTGCGCGTCGGCGACCCGATCGACGAGGACAACCAGCTCGGCCCGCTGGTGTCGCAGGTGCATTTCGACAAGGTCGTGGCGGCGCTGCAGCGTGCCCGCGACGAAGGTGGCCGCGTGCTGTGCGGCGGCAATGTGCTGGAGCGCCCGGGCTGGTTCGTCTCCCCGACCGTGATCGAGAACCTCGGCCCCGACTGCGCGAGCAACCGCGAGGAAATCTTCGGCCCCATCGTCACCCTGCAACCCTTCGACAACGACCACCACGCTCTCGCCCTGGCCAACGCCAGCGACTACGGCCTCGCCGCAACGGTCTGGACCCGCGACCTCAACCGCGCCCACCGCATGGCCGCCGACCTGCGCGCCGGCATGGTCTGGGTCAACACCTGGCTGGAGCGCGACCTGCGCACGCCGTTCGGCGGCTCGGGCAGCTCCGGCCTCGGTCGCGAAGGGGGCCTTGAAGCGATGCGATTCTTCACCGACGCCAAGAATGTCGGCCTCCACATTGGATAAACCTGCATGAACTCACTGAAAGAACTCCTGAAGAAAAACCGCGAATGGGCCGACCGCGTCAGCGCCGAGGACCCCGGTTTCTTCGAGCGCCTGTCGCGCCAGCAGGCGCCGGAATTCCTCTGGATCGGCTGCTCCGACTCGCGGGTGCCGGCCAACCAGATCATCGACGTCTCTCCGGGCGAGGTGTTCGTCCACCGCAACATCGCCAACGTCGTCGTCACCACCGACCTCAACTGCCTGTCGGTGATCCAGTTCGCGGTCGATGTGCTCAAGGTCAAGCACATCCTGGTGGTCGGGCACTACGGCTGTGGCGGCGTGCACGCGGCGCTGCACGGCAAGCGCCTGGGCCTGGCCGACAACTGGGTTCGCCACGTCACCGACGTCGCCGAAAAGCACGCCGCCAGCCTGCGCGCGTTCGAGGATGACGAACTCAAGCACGACCGCCTGTGCGAGTTGAACGTGCTTGAACAGGTGGTCAACGTCTGCCACACCACCGTTGTCCGCGACGCCTGGAGCCGCGGCCAGCAGTTGGCGGTGCATGGCTGGGTCTACACCCTGCGCGACGGCCGCGTGCACGACCTGCGGGTCGATGTCACCGAGGCCGAGCGCCTACCCCCGGTCTATGCCGACGCGCTCGAGCGCATCCGCGCCGACCGCGAGGACCGCTGACATGACCGATGCGATCCGCGCACCCACCGCCCCCAAGCCGGTCGGAAGCTACCCGCATGCGCGCCGCGTCGGCAACCAGCTGTTCCTGTCCGGCATCGGCCCGCGCGACCCGGCCAGCAACGCGATCGTCGGCAACGTCCACGACGCCGACGATCGCCTGATCGGCTACGACATCGACGCCCAGACCCGCGCCGTGTTCGCCAACGTGAGATCGGTGCTGGAGGCCAGCGGTGCGCACTGGGAGGACCTGGTCGACGTGACGGTATACCTGACCGACATGGCTGCCGATTTCGCCCGCTACAACGCAGTGTGGGCCGAGTATTTCCCCGACATCGACAGCGCGCCGTGCCGCACCACCGTCGGCATCAGCGCCCTGCCGACGCCGATCGCGATCGAACTCAAGTGCGTTGCCATCGTGAAGGAGTGACCGATGCTGCCCAACCCGCTCAACCTGCAGGCCTGGATCGAGGAACACCGGCACCTGCTGAAGCCACCGGTCGGCAACAAGGTGGTATACGACGGCGACTTCATCGTGATGGTGGTCGGCGGGCCCAACGTGCGCACCGATTACCACTTCGATGAAGGCGCCGAATGGTTCTACCAGGTCGAGGGCGAGATGGTCCTGCGCATCCAGGAAGACGACGCGGTCCGCGACATCCCGATCCGCGCCGGCGAGATCTTCCTGCTGCCACCGCGCGTGCCGCACTCGCCGCAACGCATGCCCGGTTCGATCGGACTGGTGATCGAGCGCAAGCGCCTGCCGCACGAGGACGATGGCCTGATGTGGTTCTGCGAGCGCTGCAACCACAAGTTGTATGAGGAGTACTTCCACCTGCAGGACATCGAACAGGACTTCCCGCCTGTGTTCGACCGCTTCTACGCCTCGCGCGAACACCGCACCTGCACGTCTTGCGGCCACCTCAACCCGGCGCCCGACAAATACGTGATGCCGGACACCTGACGCCTGCGGATAGACTGGCCCGATGCTGAAAATCGACACCCACGCCCACTACCTGCCGCGCGACTGGCCCGACCTGGCGCGCAAGTACGGCGAGCTGCGCTTTCCGGTGATCCACCACACCGAGGACGGCCGCCACCGGATCTACAAGGACGGCAAGTTCTTCCGCGAGATCTGGTCCAAGACCTGGGATCCGCAGGAACGCATCGACGACTACGCCAAGTTCGGGGTGCAGGTGCAGGTGTTGAGCACGGTGCCGGTGATGTTCTGCTACTGGGCGCGGCCGCACCACGCGCTGGAGCTGCACCAGGCACTCAACGACCACATGGCGCAGACCTGCCGCGACTACCCGCGCCACTACGCCGGCATCGGCACGGTGCCGTTGCAGTCGCCGCGGCTGGCGACGCAGGAACTGGAACGCTGCATGGACCAGCTCGGCCTGCAGGGCGTGCAGATCGGCAGCCACGTGGGCCTGCCATCGGGGGAGAACTGGAACCTCGACGCGCCGGAGCTGTTCGAATTCTTCCAGGCCGCCAGCGAGCTGGGTGCGGCGATCCTGGTGCATCCGTGGGACATGATGGGCACCGACACCATGCCCAAGTACTGGCTGCCCTGGCTGGTCGGGATGCCGGCCGAGCAATCGCGCGCGGCCTGCAGCCTCGTGTTCGGCGGCGTGCTGGAACGCCTGCCGAAATTGAAGATATGCCTCGCGCACGGCGGCGGCAGTTTCCCCTACACCATCGGCCGGATCGAGCACGGCTTCAACATGCGCCCGGACCTGGTCGCCACCGACAACCCGCGCAACCCACGCGAGTATCTGAGCCGCCTGTATTTCGACTCGTGGGTCGCCGACGATGCCGCGTTGCGCTACCTGCTCGATACCTGCGGGGTCGACCGGGTGATGCTCGGCACGGACTATCCGTTCCCGCTTGGCGAGCAGGAGCCCGGCGCCGGCATCGCTTCGCTGCAAATCGATGAAGCCGCGAAGGCACGGCTTTACCACGGCACCGCGCTGGAATGGCTCGGACTGCCAAAGACGCGTTTCGCGTGAACTGCACCGCGTCATCAACAACGACAGAGAATCCATGACCGACCCGTATTCGCTCGACCTCGACCTCGCCCTCGCCCGTTCGCGCGACGCGGCCGATCCGCTGCCGACCCTGCGCGCCGAATTCCACGTCCCGCGGCACGGCGACGGCGAGCAGGCCTATTTCGTCGGCAACTCGCTGGGCCTGCAACCGCGCGGCGCTCGCGCCCAGGTCGAGGACGTGCTCGACAAGTGGTCGATGGAGGCGGTCGAAGGCCACTTCCGCGGCAACTCTCAGTGGATGAGCTACCACCACCTGATGAGCGAGTCGCTGGCGCGACTGGTCGGCGCGCGACCGCAGGAAGTGGTGGCGATGAACTCGCTGACGGCGAACCTGCATTTGATGATGGTCAGCTTCTACCGGCCGACCGCGCAGCGCCCGGCGATCCTGATCGAGGCCGGCTCGTTCCCTTCGGACCGTTACGCGATGACGTCGCAGATCGCGTTCCACGGGTTCGATCCGACCACCGACCTGATCGAACTCGCACCCGACCTGCCGGGCGGCCTGTTCTCGATGGAAGCGATCGAACGCGCGATCGCCGAGCACGGCCCGCGCCTCGCGCTGGTGCTGTGGCCTGGCGTGCAGTACCGCACCGGCCAGGCGTTCGACCTCGCCGAAATCACCCGCCTGGCGCACGCCGCCGGCGCCCTGTGCGGTCTCGACCTCGCCCATGCAGTCGGCAACACCGAATTGAACCTGCATGACGACGGCGCCGACTTCGCGGTCTGGTGCCACTACAAGTATCTCAACAGCGGCCCGGGCGCGGTTGCCGGCTGTTTCGTGCACGAGCGCCATGCCAACAACAGCGAGCTGCCGCGGTTCGCCGGATGGTGGGGCCACGATGCCACCACCCGCTTCCAGATGGGACCGGACTTCGTCCCGACCCCGGGCGCCGAAGGCTGGCAGCTCAGCAACCCTCCGATCCTCGGCCTCGCGCCGTTGCGCGCCGCGCTCGACCTGTTCGACCGCGTCGGCATGCCAGCCCTGCGGGACAAATCGCTGCGCCTGACCGGCTACCTGGAAGCGCTGATCGAGCGACACCTTGGCGACATCCTCGAAGTACTGACGCCAAAAGCGCCGGAGCAGCGCGGTTGCCAACTGTCGATCCGGGTCCGCGGCGGCCACGAACAGGGCCGCGCATTGTTCGGCTACCTGTCCGACAACGGCGTGCTCGGCGACTGGCGCGAACCCGACGTCATCCGCATCTCCCCGGCGCCGCTGTACAACACCCACGAAGATGTACTGCGCTTCGTGCTGGCCGCCGCGGCCTGGCGCGATACCTTGTGAGCCGGCATTGCCGCTCCCTCTGACTGGAAGGCGAATACCGGTGCAGGCTGACAACTCGAAGCATCTCACCATCATCGGCGCCGGCCTCGCGGGCGCCCTGCTCGCCACGTTGCTGGCCCGTCGCGGCTGGCAGGTCGACGTCTACGAGAAGCGCAGCGACCCACGCCGACGTGACCTTGAACGTGGCCGCTCGATCAACCTCGCGCTGGCCGAACGCGGTCGCCACGCGTTGCGCCAGGCCGACGCCGACGAAGCGGTAATGGCGCAGGCGGTGATGATGCGTGGGCGCATGGTCCACTTCGCCGACGGCCGCACCGACCTGCAGCGTTACGGCCGCGACGACAGCGAAGTGATCTGGTCGGTCCACCGCGGCGAACTCAACCAGGTGCTGCTCGACATCGCCGAACGCGCCGGCGCAACGGTCCATTTTCACCATCGCCTCGACCGCGTGGATTTCGACCAACGCATCGCATTTTTTGGCGACGAGCGCGACGGCAGCGAGCAGTCGATTCCGTTCCGCACCCTGATCGGTGCCGATGGTGCCGGCTCGGTGCTGCGTAGCGCCATGGGCCGCGAAGGAGACTTCGAGGGACGCACCGACTTCCTCGACCATTCCTACAAGGAACTGGAAATCCCGCCGGCGCCGGACGGCGACTTCCGGATGGAGGCCAATGCCCTGCACATCTGGCCGCGCGGACGCTACATGTGCATCGCCCTGCCCAACGACGAGTCGACCTTCACCGTCACGCTGTTCCTGCCCAATCAAGGCGATCCGGCGGCCGGCGTACCCGGTTTCGACCTGATACGCACCGGCGCCGAAGCGCGCGCCCTGTTCGACCGCGAGTTCCCCGATGCCTCGCGTCTGATCCCGGAGCTTGAGCGCGATTTCGACAACAACCCGACCGGCGTGCTCGGCACCCTGTACCTCGACCAGTGGCACCTGGACGATCGCGCGGTGCTGGTCGGCGACGCCGCCCACGCGATGGTGCCGTTCCACGGTCAGGGCATGAACTGCGCGTTCGAGGATTGCGTGGCGCTGGCCGAGCACCTCGACCGGACCCCCGACCGCGCCGCCGCGTTCGCCGCGTTCCAGGCCGAGCGCCTGCCCAACGCCCGCGCGATCCAGCACATGGCGCTGGAGAACTACCTGGAAATGCGCGACCGCGTCGACGACGACGACTATCTGTTGCAGCGCGAACTGGAACACAAACTGGCCGAACGCCATCCCGACCGTTTCGTCCCGCGCTACGCGATGGTCACCTTCCGTCACCTGCCCTACGCCGTCGCCCTGGAGCACGGCAACCTGCAGCGCGAACTGCTGGTCGAGCTGACCCGCGACCACGACACGCTCGACAACCTCGACTGGCAGGCGGTGGACGCCGCCGTCATCGCCCGCCTGCCGCCCCTGCCGCCAGAAAACCAGGCAACACCAATGTAGGAGCGACGTAAGTCGCGATCGCACGGCGATCCCGGGCATCAGTGAAATCGGGACTTACGTCGCTCCTACAACGAAGCATGCCCCACCACACAAAACCCACCCGCACGATCGACGCGACCGCCCCGACCCGATGCCAGCCAGCTTCCTCTTCTACGACCTCGAAACCTTCGGCACCGATCCGCGCAGCAGCCGCGTCGCCCAGTTCGCCGCGATCCGCACCGACGCCGACCTAAACCCGGTCGACGAACCGATCAGCATCTTCGTGCAACCCGCTGACGACCTGCTGCCCTCCCCCGGCGCGACCCTGGTCACCGGCATCACGCCACAACATGCCAAGCGCGAGGGCATGACCGAGGCGGCCGCGTTCGCGTTGATCTTTGAAGAAATGTCGCGACCTGAAACCTGCAGCCTCGGCTACAACTCGTTGCGCTTCGACGACGAGTTCGTGCGCTACGGTTTTTTCCGCAACTTCTTCGACGCCTACGAGCGCGAATGGCGCGGCGGCAATTCGCGCTGGGACCTGCTCGATGTGTTCCGCTTTGCCCACGCCCTGCGCCCGGACGGGCTGGTCTGGCCGAAACGCGAAGATGGCTCACCGTCGTTCAAACTCGAACACCTCGCCGAAGCCAACGACGTGCGCGAAGGCGATGCCCACGAAGCCTTGTCGGACGTGCGCGCCTTGATCGGGCTGGCCCGCAAGCTCAAGACCGCGCAACCGAAGCTGTGGGATTACGCCCTGCGTCTGCGCGACAAGCGCCATGCCGCCAGCCTGCTCGACACGGTGGCGATGACCCCGGTGCTGAATGTTTCGCAACGCTTCCCGGCGAGCCGGCTGTGCGCCGCGCCGGTGATACCGCTGGCGCGTCACCCGCACATCGACAACCGGGTGATCGTGTTCGACCTGACCCAGGACCCACAGGCCCTGCTCGACCTCGATGCCGAAACCATCGCCGCACGGCTGTATGTACGCACGGCTGACCTCGCCGAGGGCGAGGAACGCATCGCACTGAAGGAGATCCACCTCAACCGCAGCCCGGCGCTGTCGGCCTGGGATCACCTGCGCAGCGAGGATTTCGACCGGCTGGGGATCGACCCACTGCAGGCCGAAGCCAACGCCGCCCGCCTTCGTGCCGCCGGGCCCGCGCTGGTCGAGAAGGTCCGTCAGGTGTTTTCCCGCGAGCGCGAACACCGCGAGATCGACGTCGATGCCAGCCTCTACGACAGATTCATCGGCGACGGCGACAAGCGCCTGTTCCCAAACGTACGCAGCACTGCGCCCGAGGCACTGGGCGCGGCCATGTTCGGTTTCCGCGACCCGCGCCTCCCGGAACTGCTGTTCCGCTACCGCGCCCGCAACTGGCCCGGGACGCTGTCGACCAGCGAGCATGCCCGCTGGAACGACTATCGGCGCGAGCGGTTGCGTGGCGATGGCGGGATGGCCGAGTACGACTTCGCCCGTTTCGATGCCGAGTTGGCGGAACTCCGCACCACCCATGCAGGCGATGCCACTCGCCTGGCCCTGCTGGAGCAACTGGAAACCTGGCGCAACGATATCGCCCGCAGCCTGACCCAAGCCCCGGGAATCGGAGAATCGGTGTAGGAGCGACGTAAGTCGCGATTTCCCTGATTCCGCAAGGAGCGATGCAATCTGCTTGCGACGACGCAGACCGAGATCGCTTCGGGAGACCGCATAGCGACCAGAACTCCACCGCTGCGGAAGTCTCGAGGAATTCGCGACTTACGTCGCTCCTACGGTCGGGCGGTCACGCGATCGGCGGTCACGCGGCCGGGCGGGTCGTTTCATGCGATTCAGCCACGGGGCGTCCGCACGCCACCGCCAAAGCTACGATAAGCGCCATGAGCACCTACTTCAGCGCCGCCAGCTTCAAGTTCCTGCGCAGCCTGGCGCGCAACAACAGCCGCGACTGGTTCCACGCCCACAAGGCGGACTACGAAGCCCACGTGCGCGGTCCGTTCCAGCGGCTGCTGATCGACCTGCAACCGATCGTTGCCGAGATCAGTCCGCACTTCCGCTCGGACCCGAAAGCCATCGGCGGATCACTGTTCCGCATCCACCGCGACACCCGCTTCGCCAACGACAAGTCGCCCTACAAGTCGTGGCAGGGCGCGCGCGTATTCCATGCGCGCCGCCGTGAGATCGAGGCGCCATCGTTCTACCTGCACCTGCAGGGTGGCAACTGCTTCGTCGGCGCCGGGTTGTGGCACCCGGGTTCGGACACCGTGCGGCGCGTGCGGCACTTCATCCTCGACAACCCTGCCAGTTGGAAGGCCGCCGCCCACGGCCCGAACCTGCGCCGCCGCTTCGAGATGGATGACAGCGAGATGTTGGTACGGATGCCGCGCGGCTTTCCCGCGGAGTTCGAGTTCGCCGACGACCTGCGGCGCAAGAACTTCGTCGCCCTGCGCCCGCTCGACGACGCCGTGGTGACCGGCCCGGGCCTGCTGAAAACGCTGCGCACCGACCTGGCCACACTCGCCCCCTTCGTCGATTACCTCTGTGTCGCGCTCGACCTGGAGTTCTGATATGAAAAAGTGGATCGCCCTGATCGTCCTCGTCGCGGTGCTGTTGCTGGGCTACCTCGCCGCCGGCCCGTTCATCACCTACAACGCGATCCGCGAGGCGGTGCAGGCACAGGACACCGCGGAACTGGCGGAGCATGTGGACTTCCCGACATTGCGCCGCAACCTCAAGCTGCAGGTCGATGACTATCTGGTCCGCAAGGCGGGTGCGGATGCGCAGTCGAGTCTGTTCGGTGCGTTCGCGATACGTATTGCCAGCGGCATCGCCGGCGGCATGGTCGACACGATGGTGACGCCGGTGGGCATCGGCGCCTTGATGGAGGGCCGCTCGGTCTGGCATCGCGCCAGCGGCAGCGGCATCACCGACAACAC
>JBOHYC010000216.1:0-4996 GCA_050737755.1 Lysobacter sp. | reverse complement strand
AGCCGTGCGATGCAGTCCTTCAGCCACAGCTTGCGTTTCTTCAACCGCTTGAGCGTCAGGTCGTCGTGGACTTCGAGGCTGCCAAGGGCTGCCAGGCGGGCGATCGCGGCGTCCAGGTCGCGGTGTTCCAGCCGCAGTTCCTCCAGGCGGCGGGTGATGGCGGCAGGGTCGTCGGTCTCGCTCATGGCGCCCAGCTTAGCGCGCCCGCGCGACAACCCGCGGTGCGACCGCCGACTCGGCCGGTGCGACTGCGGGCCGGTAGAATCGACGGTCCGATGAATACCGTCCTGCCCCTGCTGAACGAGGCGCCCACCGGGCCCCTGACGCTGGCCGAGCCGCTGCCGCGCGCCGCCGAGTTCGCCCGCCTCGGCAAGCGCCTGCGTCATCAGGTCGGCCAGGCGATCGCCGATTTCGGGATGATCGAGGGCGACGACAAGGTCATGGTCTGCCTGTCCGGCGGCAAGGACAGCTACACCATGCTCGACGTGCTGCTGCAACTGCAGAAGAGGGCGCCGGTGTCGTTCTCGATCACCGCGGTCAACCTCGACCAGAAGCAGCCCGACTTCCCCGAACACGTGCTGCCCGCGTACCTGGAATCGATCGGGGTCGACTACCGCATCGTCGAACAGGACACCTATTCGGTGGTCGCCCGGGTCGTGCCCGAGGGCAAGACGATGTGCTCGCTGTGTTCGCGGCTGCGGCGTGGCGCGCTGTACAACTTCGCCGCCGAGCACGGCTTTACGAAGATTGCGCTTGGCCATCATCGCGACGATCTTGTTGCCACTTTTTTCCTCAATCTGTTCTTCCACGCCAAGGTCTCGGGCATGCCGCCCAAGCTGCTGTCGGATGACGGCAGGCACGTGGTGATCCGTCCGCTGGCCTACACCGCCGAAGCCGACATCGCCCGTTACGCACGGCTGAAGGACTTCCCGATCATCCCGTGCAACCTGTGCGGTTCGCAGGAGAACCTGCAGCGCAAACAGGTGCAGCGGATGATGGCCGACTGGGAGCGCGAAACGCCCGGGCGGATCGAGACCATCGCCCGCGCGCTTGGCGACATCCGTCCATCGCAGCTGAGCGACCCGAAACTGTTCGATTTTCCCGGCCTGGCCCCGGGCCTGTCCTCCATTCCGACACCCCGTTCGATAGCCGGCTGATTCACCTCCCCGCACCGCAACCGCGCAACCCGTTTGCGCGGCGCTGCAACGCACTTCCCAATGGATACCGCATGTTCTTTCGCAACCTGACCTTCTTCCGTTTCCCCGCCAGCACCAAGCTCGACGACCTCGACACCGGACTCAATGACTGCCAGCTCAAGCCGGTCGGCCCGCTGGAGCTGTCCTCGCGCGGCTTCGTGTCGCCATTCGGCCGCGACAGCGAGGTGCTGGCCGCACGCCAGGGCGACGCGATCTGGCTGACCGTCGGCGGTGAGGACCGGCTGCTGCCGGGCGCAGTGGTCAACGACATGCTGGCGCGTAAGCTCGACGAGATCGAACAGAAGGAAGGCCGCAAGCCCGGCGGCCGCACCCGCAAGCGGATCAAGGACGAGCTGATCACCGACCTGATGCCGCGCGCGTTCATCAAGCCCAGCCGCACCGACGCACTGCTCGACCTGGAGCACGGCATCGCGGTGATCGACAGCTCCAGCCGCAAGTCGGCCGAGAACGTCTGCAGCGAGATCCGCCGCGCGCTCGGCAGCTTCCCGGCGTTGCCGCTCAACGCCGAGGTCGCGCCGCGTTCCATCCTGACCGGCTGGGTCGCCGGCGAACCTTTGCCGGACGGTCTCAGCATCGGCGACGAGTGCGAACTGCGCGACCCGGTCGACCAGGGCGCGGTGGTCAAGGTCCAGCGCATGGACCTGCACAGCGACGAGATCGCGCGCCACCTGGAAACCGGCAAGCAGGTCACGCGATTGGCGCTGAGCCTGGACGACCACGTCAGCTTCGTGCTCGGCGAGGACCTGGTGGTACGCAAGTTCAAGCTGCTCGACGGCGCGATTGACCAGCTCGACAACAACAACGCCGACGACGCACGCGCCGAGCTGGACGCGCGTTTCATACTGATGAGCGCCGAGGTCAAGCGGTTGTTCGCGGTGCTGGAGTCGGCGTTGAAGCTGAGCAAGGCGGACTGACTGGGGGCGATTCCGGCGCTTCGTGCGGCGGGAATCCCGGCATGTGTGAGCGACACGGAGGACGGCACTCCTCCGGGCGAACACCCTCATGTAGGAGCGACGTAAGTCGCGATTTCACTGTTCCGGCATGCAACGAAAGGATCCGCATACCTCGCGGATTCCGGTGCTGCCCTTCAGGAAACTCCGTCGCAAGACCGTTGACACGACTCCGGCTGCCCCGAGGAATTCGCGACTTACGTCGCTCCTACAATGGTCGGGTCCCGCGACCGGGATGCCGTACGGTGATCCGATGCCCAACCCGTTCCGTCTGCTGGGGCCGAAGCCACGCACGATCGAGCGCGATGCGTTCGAGCTGGTGCTGGCGGACGGGCGGGCGATCGAGGTGCAGCGCGTGCGCGATCCGCGCGCGCGGCGGATCAAGTTGTCGGTCGACGAACGCGGCGCGCGGCTGACCTTGCCGACCCGTGCAAGCCGGATCGCTGGCGAGCGGTTCGCGATCGAACATCGCGACTGGTTGGCAGCGCAGATCCAGCGCCATGCGCTCGACGCGATGCCGCGGCTGCAGCCGTGCCACTCCGACCGCCTGCCGCTGCGCGGTGGCGAGGTGGCGCTGCAGTGGCAGTCCGGGCGCCTCTGCATGGTGCAGCGCGAAGTGGCGGGCAACGCAGGCCTCGTCTTCACCGTATCCGCGCGTGCCGGCAACGCGGCGATTACCCGCGCGCTGCGCGACTTCTACGAGGCCGAAGCGCGCGCCGACGTCGGCCGCTGGCTGCCGCGCTACCTGGGCGGACTGCCACGCGCCCCGCGGCAATTCCGGTTCAAGCAGATGAGTTCGCAATGGGGCTCGCTGGCGCCCGACGGCAGTGTCGCGCTCGACCTGTCACTGGTGCTGGCGCGGCCGTCGGCGTTCGAATACGTGCTGGTCCACGAGCTGTGCCACCTGATCCGCCCGGACCATTCGCGCATGTTCTGGCGCGAAGTCGAATCACGTTGCCCGCGGTGGCGCGACGAGCGCGACTATTTCCGCGCCGAGGGGCGTCGCCTCAAGGCCAGCCTGCGTGCGCTGCTGGATACTGACGCCAACGCCGACAAGCCCGCTTAGCTTGCGTGCAGGAAGTCGCCGATCGCCTCCGCCACCGCATCCGGCTGTTCCATGTGCAGATGGTGGCCACCGTCGAGCACCATCAGCTCGCCGTTCTTCAGGCAATCGAAACGCGCACGCCGCAGCGTTTCCGGGAAGTAGCGCTGGGCCGGTTCGGCGTAGATCACCCGGGTCGGGCACTCGATCGCACCGAGCAGGTTGCGCACCTGCGCCTCGCTCAGGCGCACCGCGGTGTCGCGGGTCAGGCGCGGGTCGCTGCGCCAGGTGAATCCGTCATCGCCGACCGCGATGATTCCGCGCTCGACCAGCAAGCGCGCGGCGTCCTCGTGGGTCCCGCCCGCCTGGACACGCGCGCGCACCGCGCTGTTCGCATCGGCGAACAGCCGCAGCGGCCGGCGCGCCGAACGCGTCTCGCAGAACGCCTCGCGCAGGCGCACCGCGGTACGCGCCTCGTCCTCGGCCAGCGCACCGAGCGCTTCGATCGCCAGCAGTCGCTCGATCCGTTGCGGCGCAGCCGCGGTCATCAGGCTGGCAACGCCGGCGCCGAGCGAATGGCCAAGCAGGCGGAAGCGGTCCCACTCCAACGCATCGGCGGCGGCGAACACCGCGCGCGCCATGTTCACCACGGTGTAGCCCGCCGCCAGCGGCAGGTGGGCGCTGGCGCCGTGACCGGGCAGGTCAAGCGCGACCAACTCGATTCCATCCAGCCGCCGGGACAGCGGCACGAAGCTGGCGGCATTGTCGAGCCAGCCATGCAACGCGAGCACTTTCGGCGCACCGCTGGTGCCGCCGCGGAGGCCGGTCAGCCGACCGAAATCGGTGTCGACCGCAAACTCGCGCAATGCCGCGCGATTCACGCCGCCGACCTCATCGCCAGCCATCCAGCTCGCGCCGTGCGATTGTCGCCAGTGCCCGTGCATGCGCCGGGCTGTCGTTGAGGCACGGGACATAACGCAGGCTGCCCCCACGCGCGGCGAAATCCTCGGCCAGCATCATCGCGACTTCTTCCAGTGTCTCCAGGCAATCCACCGCGAAGCCGGGGGCGACCACATCGACCGTGCGCACGCCCTGCTCGGCCAGATCCGTCAGTGCGGTGGCAGTGGCCGGCTCGAGCCAGCGCTCGCGGCCGAAGCGCGACTGGTAGGCCAGGCTCCATTGCGACGGTTCCAGCCCAAGCGCGGCCGCGATCGCACGCGCGCCGGCCTCGCACTGCAGCGGGTAGGGGTCGCCGGCGTCGGCCACGCGCTGCGGCAAGCCGTGGAACGAGAACAGCAGGCGTTCGCCCACGCCGTGCGCCTCGCGGTGCGCGCGGATCGACTGCGCGACCGCGGCGACCCAGTCCGGCTCGACGTGGTAGTCCTCGACCACTCGCGTCTGCAAACCCTCAGCACGCGCGACCACGTCGCCGACCGCGGCGGTGGTGGTGGTCGAGTACTGGGGATAGAGCGGCAGCGCCAGCACCCGGCGTACGCCCTCGGCCTGCAGTCGCTGCAGTGTGGCGGACAGCGCCGGCTCGCCGTAACGCATCGCATCGACCACGCGCACGCCCGGCAGTTCGTGCTGGACGGCTGCGGCCAGGCGACGCGTGTACACCGCCAGCGGCGATCCGTCGTCCAGCCAGACGCTGGCGTACTTGTGCGCCACCCGCGGCGCGCGCAGCGGCAGGATCAATCCGCGCAGCAACGGCTGCCACAGCCACGGCGACAGCGAGACGACGCGACGGTCGGACAGGAACTCGGCGAGGTAGCGGCGCACCGCGGCGG
>JBOHYC010000215.1:0-1965 GCA_050737755.1 Lysobacter sp. | reverse complement strand
CGGTTGGCAATGACGACTTTATCGAGCATGGATCACCCGATCACGAACAGCGGCTGGTCGAACTCGATCGGCTGGCCGCTCTCGGCCAGCACCTTGAGCACGGTGCCGGAGACGTCGGCCTCGATCGGGTTGAACATCTTCATCGCCTCGATGATCGCCAGGGTGTCGCCCGCCTGGATCGATTGGCCGACGGTCACGAACGGCGGCTTGTCCGGCGCCGGCGAGGTGTAGAAGGTGCCGACCATCGGCGCGCGCAGCACGTGGCCGGCGGGCAGGTCATCGGCAGGCTTGGCGCTGCCGCCGGTGGCGGCGTCGACCGGCGAGTGCATCGGCATGGGCGCCTGTGCCTGCACCTGCATCGGGGCGGCCTGCATCATCGGCGCAACGGCGCCGCCGCGCGGGCTGCGGGCCAGGCGCACCGATTCCTCGCCTTCCTTGATCTCGATCTCGGCCAGGTTGGACTCTTCCAGCAGGTCGATGAGTTTCTTGATTTTTCGCAGGTCCATGGGTGGGCCTCTTGCCTTGTGGTGTTCGGGGAAGCCGCACGTGGCGGCCACAGGATTGGGTCAGTGCCGGGTCACGGCCAGCCGCGCCAGGGCAGCGTCGAGCGCATAGCGGTAGCTGTCGGCGCCGAAGCCGGCGACCACGCCCACGGCCAGGTCGCTGAAATAGCTGTGGCGACGGAACGGTTCGCGGGCGTGCGGGTTGGACAGGTGGATCTCGTAGAACGGCACCGCCGCGGCCGCCAGTGCATCGCGCAGGGCGACGCTGGTGTGGGTGAACGCGGCCGGATTGATGAGGATCAGCGCGGTGCCGTCGGCGCGGGCGGCCTGCACCCGCTCGATCAGCACGTGCTCGCCATTGGACTGCATGCACTCCAGCGTGTGACCGGCAGCCTCGGCGCGTGCGCGCAGGTCGGCGTCGATCTCGGCCAGCGTGGCTTGCCCGTACACTGCCGGCTCGCGTTCGCCGAGCAGGTTCAGGTTGGGGCCGTGCAGGACCAGCAGCTTTGGCATGGAGGGCCGGGATTCGGAAAGGCGGCAGTGTCGCCGAAGCATTGCCGCGTTGTCCAGAAGTTCGCTGCTGTTTCGCCGAAGTTGTCGCAATTTAAACGGATGTTTGAATTTTGACGCTTACGGTGCGGCCCATCCGTCGATCTCGCCGTGTTCGAACGGACCGATCTTCTGCTTGATCAATCGGCCCTGCGCATCGACCAGTGCGGTGAACGGCAGCACGCCCTTGGGATTGCCGAGCTGTACGCCGGAATCGCGCGGGCCGGGCGCATCGAGCAGGATCGGGTAGCGCACCGGCGTGTGCTGCAGGAACGTCCGGACCGCCTCGGCATCGTCCAGCGCGATCCCCACGACTTGCACGCCGTCGGCGCCCTGGCTGGCTGCGAAACGGTCGAGTTCCGGCATCTCCTGGATGCACGGACCACACCAGCTGGCCCAGAAGTTGACCAGCAACGGGCGGCCCGCGTGAGCGGCGGGCAGGGTGATTGGGCGGCCGTCGAGATCGGGCAGCACCACGGTCGGGATCACCTCGCCACGGCGGGCGACGGCCAATCCGTCCGGTGTTGGCGGCGCGGACGCGGACAGCGCGCCTTGCAGCGCCCGCTGGCCGAGCTCGGAGTCCAGTAGCGGTCCGGGGCCGTTGGACCACAGTCCGGCGACGATGCCGAGTGCTCCGGCACCGACCGCGACCAGCAGGACCTTGGCGAACGGCTTCATCGCAGCGTCGCCTGCGCCCGTTCAGCGCGTTCGGCGAACTTAGGCGCCGGTTCGAAGCCGAACAGCCGCAATTCGCGACGCTCAACTGCGTCGGCGTAATACAGCGTCGCCGGCGGGCCGATGATGCCGAGCTGCTTCATCAACGCCTGGTCGGTGGCATCGTTCGCGGTGACGTCGGCCTTGAGCAGCACGAAGTCGGCGAGGGCGGCGTGCACGGCGGGGTCGGGGAAGGTGT
>JBOHYC010000214.1:0-4107 GCA_050737755.1 Lysobacter sp. | reverse complement strand
TGGCCCGGCCAGGACAAGCACGCCAGCGTCGCCGACTGGGTGGCGGTGGCCGACGGCTTCTACGACGCGTCGATGGCGGTCGACGCCAAGGTGCCGGTGCCGATCATGTGGGGCACCGATGCGATGCACGGTCACAGCAACGTGTATCGGGCGACGATATTTCCGCACAACATCGGCCTGGGCGCGGCGCACGACGCGGAGCTGGTCGGCCGCATTGCCACGATGACCGGCCGGGCGGTGCGCGCGACCGGGGTCGACTGGCTGTTCGCGCCGGCGGTGCCGGTGGTGCTGGATACGCGCTGGGGCCGCAGCTACGAGAGCTGGTCGCAGGACCCGGAGCTGGTGCGCGAGTACGCGGCCAGCTACACGCAGGCCCTGCAGGGCGGCTTTGCCGACGACGCCAACGCGATCGCCAGCGTCAAGCATTTCATCGGCGATGGCGGCACCGAGCACGGCAAGGACCAGGGCGTCACCCGAGCCAGCCTCGGCGAGCTGATCAACATCCACGGCGTCGGCTACTACGGCGCGCTGGGTGCCGGCGCCCAGACCGTCATGGCTTCGTACAACAGCTGGGTCGATGCCGACAGCGGCGAGGACCACGGCAAGATGCACGGCGCCACGGTCCTGCTGACGGGCGCACTGAAGGAGAAGATGGGCTTCGACGGCTTCGTCGTCTCTGATTACAACGGCATCGGCCAGCTCCCCGGCTGCAGCAACGACAGCTGCGCCGACGCGATCAACGCCGGCATCGACATGGTGATGGTGCCCGACGAGTGGAAGGCCTTCATCGCCAACACGATCGCGCAGGTCGAGTCTGGTGACATCCCGATGGCGCGCATCGACGATGCGGTCAGCCGGATCCTGCGGGTCAAGTTGCGCGCCGGCATGTTCGACGGAAAGAAGCCCTCGCAACACACCGGCGCCGGCACCGTCGAGGCGATTCAGGACCGCGCGTTGGCGCGCGAGGCGGTGCGCAAGACGATGGTGCTGCTCAAGAACGAAGGCGGCGTGCTGCCGCTGTCGCGTGGCGGCAAGGTGCTTGTGGTCGGCAAGAGCGCCGACAGCATCCCGAACCAGACCGGCGGCTGGTCGCTGACCTGGCAGGGCACCGACAACACCAACGCCGATTTTCCGGATGCCGACAGCGTCCTCGACGGGCTGAACGAAGCGTTCGGCGCGGCCAACGTGACCTTCAGTGAAACCGCCGAAGGCGTCGACGTTTCCGGCTTCGATGCGGTGGTCGCGGTCATCGGCGAGACGCCGTACGCCGAGACCAACGGCGACATCGTCGCGTCCGATACCGTCACCCACAGTCGCCGCCATCCCGAGGACCTCGCGGTGCTGCAGGCCGTGACCGGCAAGGGCGCGCCGGTGGTGACGGTATTCCTGTCCGGACGGCCGCTGTACGTCAACGACCTGATCAACCTGTCCGATGCCTTCGTCGCCGCGTGGTTGCCGGGCACCGAGGGCAAGGGCGTGTCCGACGTGCTGGTCGCGGGTGCCGACGGCAAGCCTGCCTATGACTTTGGCGCCACGCTGTCGTTCGCATGGCCGGCGGTTGCCTGCCCCGCGCCCCGCGCGCTGGGGCCCGATGGCAGCACGCCGCAGTTCGCGCTCGGCTACGGCCTGTCCTACGCCAAGGGCGGTACCGTGGCGACGTTGCCGCTGGACGAGGCGACGCAATGCGGCGAGGCGACCTCACTGCCGATCTTCAACAACGCCGACGCGGCCCCGTACACGCTGACGATGGGTGCCGGCGCGCAGGAGCAGGCGGTGGGCGCCGACCTCAACTCGACCATCGAATGGCCACGCGACGCGCCGGCGCTGCGCGTGCGCACGGTGCAGGTCAATACCCAGCAGGACGCGAAGGAAGTGACCTGGCTGGCCCCCGCGCGGTTGTTCTCGCGCAGCGCGGCAAACAACAACTTCAATGCTTTTGCGTTGAACAACGGGGCACTGCAGTTCGATGTCGCACTGGTCCATGCACCGGCCGATCCGGTGATGCTGTCGATGACCTGCGGGGCGGAGTGCGGCGGTTCGGTGGACCTGGCCGCGGTGTTCGCCGGGTTGGAGCCGGGTGAAAAGCACACGGTCAAGGTGCCACTGGCGTGCTTCGCCGAGCGCGGTGCCAACCTCGGGGCCACCGACGTGCCATTCGCGATCGAGGCCGATGCGCCGTTCGCCGCGTCGTTCACACGCATCAAGGTGGTGGCGGGTGCGGGTGATGACGAGGATGCGCTGGATTGTGACAAGGCAGGCGCTGGCTGACCCCGGCGCCGCGCTAAGATCGACCTGCTGGCCGTGCCCACCGCACGGCCGCACCGATACGGGGGCTGGTCGATGAGAGTGGTCATCGCCGACGACGAACCATTGGCACGCGAACGCCTGCGCAACCTGCTGCGCGAGGCGGGCGGGATCGACGTGGTCGCCGAGGCCGCCGACGGCACCGAGGCGCTGCACGCCTGCGCCGAACACGCGCCGGACCTGGTGTTGCTCGACATCGCGATGCCCGGCATCGACGGACTCGAGGCCGCGCGTCACCTGGCCGCGTTCGAGCCACGCCCGGCGGTGGTGTTCTGCACCGCCTACGACGCCCACGCGCTGTCCGCATTCGAGGCAGAGGCGATCGACTACCTGGTCAAGCCGGTCCGGGCTGAACGCCTGGCCGCCGCGCTGGACCGCGTGCGTACCTTCGCCGCCGGTCGCGAACGCAGCGCGCCGGACGCCCCGGCAGCGCGCAGCCACCTGTGCGCGCGCCTGCGCGGCAGCCTGCGGCTGATCCCGCTGGACGACGTGCACTACCTGCAGGCCGAGGAAAAGTACGTCATCGTCCATCATGCGCACGGCGAAGACCTGATCGAGGAGTCGCTGAAATCGCTGGAGGATGAATTCGGCCAGCGCTTCGTGCGGATCCACCGCAACTGTCTGGTTGCCCGCCACGAGATCACCGGCCTGCGCCGCAACCCCGACGGCCACACCCAGGCGGTGCTGCGCCACGCCGAACAGCCGCTGGAAGTCAGCCGCCGCTGCGTAGCCGGCCTGCGCGAGACCCTCAAGCACCTGTAGAAGCGACTGTAGGAGCGACGTAAGTCGCGAATTCCTCGCAGTCCCGTGCTTCGTGCTGTGCGCAGGATCCCGCCACCGCGACCGCGACCTCCCGCACACCGGGAGTGCGTCAACGAACGGTTACCAAGGAAATCGCGACTTACGTCGCTCCTACAGGCACGACACCGACCCGGTCGCGCCCTGCGATAATCACCGCATGACCACCCTGCGTATCGCCACCCGCAAGAGCCCGCTCGCCCTGTGGCAGAGCGAACACGTCGCCGACGCCCTGCGTGCCGCCCATCCGGGCCTCGCGGTTGAACTGGTGCCGATGAGCACCCGCGGCGACGAGGTGCTGGACCGCTCGTTGGCCGCGATCGGCGGCAAGGGCCTGTTCCTCAAGGAACTGGAGCTCGCGATGCTGCGCGGCGAAGCCGATTGCGCTGTGCACTCGCTCAAGGACGTGCCAATGGAGCTGGAGCCGGGCTTCGCGCTGCCGGCGATCCTGCAACGCGCCGATTACGCCGACGCCTTCGTCAGCAACCGTTTCGACGACATCGCCGCGCTGCCGCAGGGCGCGGTGGTGGGCACGTCTTCGCTGCGCCGACAGGCCCAGTTGCGCGCGCTGCGCCCGGATCTGCAGCTGCGCGACCTGCGCGGGAACGTCAACACACGACTGGCGCGGCTTGATGCCGGCGACTACGACGCCATCGTGCTCGCCTGCGCCGGCCTTCAGCGGCTCGGTTTCGACGCCCGCATCCGCTCGCGGCTGCAGGCGCCGGACTGGTTGCCTGCACCGGCACAGGGCGCGATCGCGATCGAATGCCGCGACGACGATGCCGCCACCATCACGCTGTGCGCTTCGCTCGACCACACCGACACCCGCCGCTGCGTCGAGGCCGAGCGGGCGATGAACCGCACCTTGCATGGCAGCTGTCACGTGCCGGTTGCGGCATTCGCGACACTCGAAGGCGAGCGGCTGCAACTGCACGGACTGGTCGGTTCGGCCGAGGACGGCCGCATCGTGCGCACGCAGGCCGAAGGGACGTCGGCCGAAGCGCT
>JBOHYC010000213.1:0-22407 GCA_050737755.1 Lysobacter sp. | reverse complement strand
GAAGACAAGCTTCGCCTGCTGACCGATGCGCGACCACGGATCGCGGTGCTCAACGCCAACGACCCGCAACTGGTCGCGCTGGAATTGCTCGACAGCGAAGTGCGCTGGTTCGGTCGCGAGGACGGTTGGCACCTGCGCGGTGATGCCCTGCATCGTGGCGATCGCATGGTCATGGACACGCTGCCCTTGCCACTGCCGGGCCGGCACAACCGCGGCAACCTGTGCGCGGTACTGACTGTGCTCGAAGCGCTCGGGCTGGATGCGGAGGGACTGGCTCCACACGCGGCCGGATTTCGCCCGCTGCCGCATCGTCTGCAGATGCTCGGTACCCGCGGCGCGATGAGTTACGTCAACGATTCCATCAGCACCACCCCGCACGCGAGCCTCGCGGCGCTGGAGTGCTTCGGTGCGCGCGACATCGCGTTGCTGGTCGGCGGCCACGACCGGGGACTCGACTGGTCGGAATTCGCTGCGGCGATGGTAGGCCACGCGCCCGCGGCGATCGTCACGATGGGCGCCAACGGCCCGCGCATCCATGAATTGCTGGCGCCACTGGCAGCGCAGTGCCACTTCCGGCTCGCCGCTGCGGACGACCTTGCCGACGCAGTACGGCAGGCCGAGGAAATGCTCGCAGGCGAAGGCGTGGTCCTGCTGTCGCCCGGCGCGCCCAGTTTTGGTCCGTATCCCGACTACGTCGCCCGTGGTCGCCACTTCGCGGCGCTGGCGGGTTTCGATCCCGATGCGATCACCGCCATTCCCGGCATTGGCATCGCCTGAGCGGTGGTGCCACGCTACGCTTCGCCGACCCCTGAGAGGAGTTCCGCCATGCGAATGCTTCGCTGCGCCATCCCGTTGCTGTTGCTGCTGCTCTCCAGCCCCACGTTTGCGACGATGCAAACCCGGCCCGTCGAGTGGACGGTCGGCCAGACCACTTTCAGCGGCGTGCTGGTTTACGACGACGCCAACGCGATCAAGCGGCCGGGCCTGGTGATGGTGCCCAACTGGATGGGGGTGAACGACGCCGCCGTCGGGAAGGCCCGGGAGATCGCGGGCGACGACTACGTGGTGCTGGTCGCGGATGTCTACGGAAAGGATGTGCGGCCGAAAGACTCGACCGAAGCGGGCGCCGCCGCGACTGCGCTGATGACCGATCGTGACAGCCTCCGGCAACGGGTCGAGAAGGCGGTGGCGGTACTCGCGGCGCAAGCCGGCAGCGCGCCCGTCGATGCGGAGCGGATCGGTGCGCTGGGCTTCTGCTTCGGCGGCAGCACGGTGCTTGAACTGGTTCGCGGTGGCAGCGACATTGCCGGCGTCGTTACCTTCCACGCGGCCCTGGGCACCGACCTGCACGCGCCCGAAGACGGCGCGAAAACCCCGGTGCTGGTCCTCAATGGCGCGGACGATCCATCGGTTACCGACGCCGATATCGCCGCATTCGAAGCCGAGATGGATGCCGCCGGCGCCGATTGGCAATTCGTCAATTTCAGCGGTGCCCGGCACTGCTTCGCCGAGGCCGAGCAGACCGGCGAGGAGTTCGACTGGTGCGTCTATGACGAACGCGCAGCCAGGCGGTCGTTCGAGATGATGCGGGATTTCTTCAGCGAGCAGTTCGCCGCCCGGTCCGAATAGCGGCGGCCATGCCGCGGCGGCTCAGTGGTCGCGATTGACCGCGTACGCCGCCAACCCGCGCAGCGCGGCGACGTATTCGTTGTCGCCCAGCCCTTCCAGCGCCTGTTCGGCCAGCCCTGCGTAGTCATGGGCGCGCTGGCGGCTGTGGTCCAGTCCGCCGGTGGCCTTGATCGCGGCCAGTACTTCCGGCATCGCATCGGTATCGCCGTGCTCGATCGCCGCGCGCAGCCGGGCGGCGGTGGACGCGTCGGCGTGGCGGATCGCGTGGATCAACGGCAACGTTGCCTTGCCCTCGGCGAGGTCGTCGCCGAGGTTCTTGCCAAGAGTCTCGGCGTCCGAGGCGTAGTCGAGCACGTCGTCGGCGATCTGGAACGCGTAGCCCAGGTTCAGACCGTAATCGTGCAACTGCTGCTGGACCGCCTCGCTGGCGCCGGCGAGCAGGGCCCCGAGCCGGGTTGCCGCGGCGAACAGCACCGCGGTCTTGCGTTCAATCACCTGCAGGTAGGCGGCCTCGTCGACATCGGGGTTGCGCACGTGCAGCAACTGCAGCACCTCGCCCTCGGCGATCCGGTTGGTGGTGTCGGCGAGGATCTTCTGCACCGGCATGCTGTCCAGCTCGACCATCAACTGGAAGCTGCGCGAATACAGGAAGTCACCGACCAGCACGCTGGCCGCATTGCCCCAGACCGCGTTGGCGGTCTTGCGGCCGCGGCGCAGGTCGGATTCGTCGACCACGTCGTCGTGCAGCAGGGTCGAGGTGTGGATGAACTCGACCACCGCCGCCAGCTGGTGGGCATCGGCGCCGATCCGGCCGGACTGCCCGGTCGCCCCGGCGGCCAGCAACAGCAACATCGGCCGCAACCGCTTGCCACCCGCACCAATGATGTACTCGGCCACCTGGTTGATCAGCACCACGTCGGACGCCAGCCGCCCCCGGATCAGCGCATCGACGGCCGCCATGTCGGGCCGTGCGAGGGACTGGATGGCCGGCAGGCCGGGGGTGACAGGGGACTTGGCGCTTGCGTGCATGGGCAGATTGGCGGAGAGGGGCCCCGATTATAGGCCGTGTGCACCGGAAGCCCTCTTGCGCCATACGGCCGGAAATCCGACCCTGCGACGCGGCTTTTGCCGCAGGGAGGGGAAGGTGGCCGCGGGTATACTGGCCTGCCTTTCGCCGTTTCCGGCGATCCCGTCGACCATACAGGACCGATCTCCATGGCACGTGGCGTCAACAAAGTCATTCTCGTCGGCAACCTCGGCAACGATCCCGACGTCAAGTACACCCAGGCCGGCATGGCCATCACCACCCTCAGCGTGGCCACGACCAGCGTCCGCAAGGACCGCGACGGCAACCAGGTCGAGAAGACCGAGTGGCACCGGGTGAAGCTGTTCGGCAAGCTCGGCGAGATCGCCGGCGAGTACCTGCGCAAGGGGCGTCAGGTCTATATCGAGGGCCGGATCGAATACGGCTCCTACGAGAAGGACGGCATCAAGCACTACACCACCGACATCATCGGCGACGAAATGCAGATGCTGGGCGGTGGCGACGGGGAGCGCGGTGGCGGCAGCGGCGGCGGCGGTGCTAGTCGGGGTGGCGGTGATCGTCCCTCGCGTCCGGCGCCACGACAGGAGGCTCCGCGCCGCGAGGCACCACCGGCCAAGTCGAACGACTTCGGTGATGACTTTGCGGACGACGACATTCCCTTCTGACAACACGTTTGCATCAATGGCTGCGATAGCCATTGCATGGGTTAGGCTTCCCCGGTTTTTCTGGCGGGCTGCGATCGCGGCCCGCATTGGATCTTCCAGGGGGAGTAGATGATGAGGCATTGGGGAGCGGCAGCGGTTCTGCTGGCTGCGGTGGCATTCGCCCCGCCAGCGGCTGCGGTGGATGTAGACGCATTCGTCAAGAGCGACAGTTTTGGTGAGATCAAGATCTCGCCGAGTGGCGAATATTTCGCCGCGACCGTTCCGATGGATGATGGGGACCGCACGGCGCTGGTTATCATGCGGCGCGCCGACAAGACGGTCACCGGTACCTTCATGCGGGGCCGGCACACGGATATCGCCGACTTCAGCTGGGTCAACGACACCCGGGTGCTGATCAGTGTCGCGGAAAAGTTCGGCATGCTGGCGGAACCGCGTTTGACCGGCGAGCTGTTCGCGGTCAATGCCGATGGCACCCAGCCCGAGATCCTCGTGGGCCAGCGCGTGCAGGGTCGGGGGCTGGGAACCAAGATCCAGCCGAAGAAGGTCGAGCGGGTCGCGGCGTTCCTGGTCGATGACCTGCCCGGGGATGACGACAACGTCATCATCTCGGTCGCGCCGTTCCATGCGGATCCATTTACCCGCGCCGAGCGGATGAACGTCTATAGCGGTCGCCGCATGCAGATCGCCTCGGCACCTGTCCGCAACGCGCAGTTCGTCACCGACAACCGGGGCACGGTCCGGTTCGCGGTCGGGTCTGGCGTCGACAATCGCCAGCAGCTCCACTACCGCAGCGATGACGATGCCCCCTGGCAATTGCTCAACGATGAATCGGTGAGTGGGCTCCAGCAGTGGCCCATCGGATTTTCCGCGGACGATGCGACGGCGTACCTGGAGGCCGAGCAACCGACGGGTCCCAACGCGATCATCGCGTTCGACGTCGCCACCCAGACGCTGAAGCAGGTCCTGCGTGACGATGACAGTGATCCGCAGCGGATCCTGTATCGCAACGGGACCTCGATCCCGGTAGGCGCGCTATTGATTGACGGCAAGCCGCGAACGGAATTCTTCGATGTCAACGCGCCGGAAGCGCAGCTCTATAGAAGCCTGGAAGCGGCATTCGGTGGCTCGGCGGTCTTGATCACCTCGAGTACCACCGATGGACGGACTGCGCTGGTCGAGACATGGAGCGATCGCAACCCGGGTGATTTCTATCTGTTCGATACCGTTGCAAAGAAGGCAGGCCACCTGCTGAGCCGGGCTGCCTGGTTCGCTCCGGAAGCGATGTCCGGCAGACGGCCGATCGAAATACGCGCCCGTGACGGCCTGGTCCTGCACGGATATCTCACCGTACCCACCGGCTCGGATGGCAAACAACTGCCGATGGTGGTCATGCCCCACGGTGGGCCCTTCGGCATCCAGGATACGTGGGCGTTCGATACCGACGCGCAATTGCTGGCAGAGGCCGGTTATGCGGTCCTGCAGGTCAACTTCCGAGGTTCCGGCGGATACGGGAAAGCGTTCACCGCGGCCGGCGCCCGGCAGTGGGGCCAGGCGATGCAGGATGACGTCACCGACGCCACCCGCTGGGCAATCAGCGAAGGAATCGCAGCCGCCGACCGGATCTGTATCTACGGTGCCAGCTACGGTGGCTACGCGGCGCTGATGGGCGTGACCAAGGAGCCCGGGCTCTACCAGTGCGCGGCGGGCTACGTGGGTGTGTACGACCTGCCGACGATGCATGCGCTGGGGGATGTGCAGCAACGTGGGTCCGGCGAGACCTTCCTCGACGAATGGATCGGCGAGCCGGCAGCGATCGCGGCGTTCTCGCCCAACCGCATTGCCGATCGCATCAAGGTGCCCGTGTTCCTTGCTGCGGGAGGCGAGGACGAGCGCGCCCCGATCCGGCACAGCGAGATGATGGAGCAGGCGTTGAACAAGGCCGGGGTGCCGGTGGAAACGCTGTACTACCCCAACGAGGGGCATGGCTTCTATACGGCCGCCCATCGCAAGGAGTACTACACCCGGCTGCTGGCGTTCCTGGGCCGGAGTCTTGGAGGTGGCGTCGCCGACACCGGAGGCGGTGGCGAGCCGGCAACTGCCGAATAACAGGCGACCGGAAATCGCATACAGAAACGGCGCCCTGGGGCGCCGTTTCTGTTTATCGACCGGCAGGGCGGGCTCACTTCACCCCGTGCATCCACCGCCGCGCGATCGGGGTCACCAGGAAGAACACCACGCCCGAGCCGATGCCGAGCCACAGCATCATCTCGAACAGGTGCGCGTACTTGCCGGCCGCGACCGCCATGTCGATCGCCTCGCCCTCGACGATGTCGAGTGACGCCAGCTTGCCGAACTGCGCCGCCAGCACTTCCGAGTACGCGGTGCCGAGCCAGAACGCGCCCATCATCAACCCGACCACGCGCGGTACCGACAGCTGGGTCACCGCCGACAGGCCGATCGGCGACAGGCACATCTCGCCGATCTCCAGCACGAAGTAGGCCAGCACCAGCCACCAGACGCTGGCCATCGCGCCACTCGCGCCCGCTTCACCGGCAGCCACCATCAACGGGATGAACGACAGCCCTGCAAACACCAGGCCGATGCCCATCTTGGCCGGCTTGCTCGGGTTCATTCCGCGCTTCTCCAGCCACGGCCACAACCACGAAAACACCGGTGCCAGCACCACGATGAAGAACGCGCCGATGAAAGTCAGCGAACCCGCGGTCTGCGGCACCATCACCACGTCGTGGGTGAATGCCACCGCCAGCCCGGCAACCATCAGCAGCACCAGACCCTTGGCCAAGCCAACGCGGCCACGGTCGCTGGCCATCAGCGCGGCGATCATCAGCGGCGGGCTCGCGGCAAGCGAGTAGGTCGCCCACGGCAGCGCCGCCACGTAACCGGACGGCGACATCGGGAACAGGTCCTTGGTCAGCAACCGGTCGGTGAAGGTGACCCACGAGCCATAGGTCTGCTCGTACATCGCGAAGAAGATCAGTACGCCGAAGATCAGGAACACCAGCGTCACCATCTGCTGGCGCTGGACCTTGTCGCAGTGCTTCCACAGGAACCAGACGAACCACGCCGCCAGCGCGATGGCGATGACATGCATCGCGCCGTGCACGGTCCACGTGCGCTGGATCAGCTGCCACACCACCACCACGCCGGCGAAGCTGCCCAGGTAGATCCACCATTCGCGCGACAGGCCGGCAACGCGCTCGACCAGCTTGCCCGGGTCGTTGGGTTCGGCATGGCCGTGGAGGTACTTCTGGCCCCACAGGAACATCACCAGCCCGGCGACCATGCCGATGCCCGCCGCACCGAAACCATACTTCCAGCCGTAGGTCTCGCCGAGGAACGCGCAGATCAGCGAGGCGAACAGCGCGCCGACGTTGATGCCCGCGTAGAACAGGGTGAAACCGGAATCGCGACGCGGATCGTTCTCCGGATAGAGCCGACCCACGATCGTGGAGATGTTCGGCTTGAGGAAGCCCACGCCCATGATGATCAGCGACAGCGACAGGTAGAACACCTGCAGCGCGCCCTCGTCGCGGACGATGGTGTCGCCGACCACGCGCGCCGCTTCGCCTTCGTACGCCATGCCGAGATGGCCGAGCACCAGCAGCACGCCGCCCAAGACCACCGCCTTGCGCATGCCCAGGTACCGGTCGGCCAGCAGCCCGCCGATCACCGGCACCGCGTAGACCAGTCCGCCGTAGGCGCCCAGCAGGTCGTAGCCGGCGTCGTCGCCGAACAGGTGGTATTTGAGGATATACAGCAGCAGCAGCGCCTTCATTCCGTAGAACGAGAAGCGCTCCCACATCTCGGTGAAGAAGCAGACGAACAATCCCTTGGGGTGGCCGAGGAACTCATCGGTATTCGGAACGGCAGGTGCGGTTGCGCTCACATGGAACTCCCGGACTGGTCTGGACAGGTAACCGGGGCAGTGGCGTGGGCAGCTGTCGCGGCTGGGCGAGTATAGCGGCGGGCAACGCGGCGCCCCTGCGGCGGAATGGACCGATCCCGACTTTGCCCCGGCACGTCCGCACGCATACCATCGGGCTTTCGTCCGCCCCTGGGGAACTGACATGAACCTGCGCCACGCCGTCCTGCCGATGCTGGTCGCGCTCGCCCTGCCTGCCATGAGCGCACCCGCCGTTGCGGCCACACGCGGCCTGCAGCCGATGGATCTGGCGACGCTCGACCGCTACTCCTCGCCAACCCTGTCGCCCGACGGTCGGTTGCTGGTGCTGGCCAAGCGCGTGGTCGACTACGACGCCAACAAGGCATCGAGTTCGTTGTGGATCGAGAACCTGCTCGCGCGCGACGCCGCGCCACCGGTGCGCTTGACCCCGGATGGCTGGAACGTCAATTCGCCGGCGTTCTCGCCTGATGGCAACACGGTCTACTTCCTCAGCGGCAAGTCCGGCAGCTCCCAGCTCTATGCGATCCCGGCCGAAGGTGGCACGCCGCGCCAGCTGACCGATTTCGCATTGGACGTCGAGGGTTACCAGTTGTCGCCCGATGGCGGGCGCATCGCTTTCAACGTCGCAGCGTTCCTTGATTGCGGCAACGACCTTGCCTGCAGCAAGGACAAACTGGACGCAGTCGAGAAAGATCCTGCGACCGGCGTTGTGTACGACCGCATGTTCGTCCGCCACTGGGATACATGGAGCGACGGCCGGCTCAACCGGGTGTTTGTCGCCGAACTGCCCGGTGGCACGACTCCTGTCACCACTGCGGTCGGCATTGCACCTGACGTGGTCGGCGACGTGCCGTCGAAGCCGTTCGGCGACAGCAGCGAGTACACCTGGGCACCGGATGGCAAGTCGCTGGTGCTGAGCGCGCGCAAGGCCGATCACGGCGAGCCGTGGTCGACCAATTTCGACCTTTACCAGGTCAGCGCCGACGGCACCGGTGCGGCGAAGAACCTCACTGCCGACAATCCGGCATGGGACACCGGGGCGGTGTTCGGTGCCGATGGCAACACCCTGTTCTACCGTGCGATGCAGCGACCGGGTTTCGAGGCCGACCGCCTGCAGCTGATGGAGCTCGACCTGGCGACCGGCGAGCGTCGCGCGATTGCCCCGGCGTGGGACCGGTCCGCCGACAGCATCGTGGTCTCAGACGACGGTGAAACGCTGTACGTAACCGCGCAGGACACCGGCGAGCACCCGCTGTTCGCAGTCCATGTCGACAGCGGTGGCGTCACCGAGATCATCGGCGATGGCAGCATTGGTTCCGTCCAGCTCGCGAATGGCACGCTGGCGTTCACCCGCACCAGCATGGTCAGTGGCGCCCAGTTGTTCGTCGGCGGAATCAACGGTGCGCCGGAACGCGCGATCACCCCGAGTGCTTCGGAGATGCTGCCCGAGGTCGGCTTTGGTGAGTTCGAACAGTTCACGTTCAAGGGCTGGAACAACGACACCGTGCACGGTTACGTGGTCAAGCCGTGGAACTACGAAGAGGGCAAGCAGTACCCGGTCGCGTTCCTGATCCACGGAGGTCCGCAGGGCAGCTTCGGCAACGGCTGGAGCTACCGCTGGAACCCGCAGACCTATGCGGGGCAGGGCTATGCAGTGGTGATGATCGACTTCCACGGTTCCACCGGTTACGGCCAGGCGTTTACCGACGCGATCAGCCAGCACTGGGGCGACCGCCCGCTGGAGGACCTGCAGAAGGGCTGGAAGGCCGCGCAGGACAAGTACGCGTTCCTCGACGGCGGCAACGCCTGCGCGCTCGGCGCCAGCTACGGCGGCTACATGGTCAACTGGATCGCCGGCAACTGGAACACGCCGCAGTCGGGCGCGTGGAAGTGCCTGGTCAACCACGATGGCGTTTTCGACACGCGGATGATGGGCTTCGTCACCGAGGAGCTGTGGTTCACCGAGTGGGAGAACGGCGGCACGCCGTGGGAGGTGCCGGAGAAATTCGAGGCGTTCAACCCGAGCCGCCATGTCGCCGACTGGCGCGTGCCGATGCTGGTGGTGCATGGCCAGCAGGATTTCCGCATCCCGGTCAGCCAGGGTCTGGGCGCGTTCACCGCGCTGCAGCGGCAGGGCATCGAGTCGAAGTTCCTGTACTTTCCGGACGAGAACCACTGGGTGCTGAAGCCGCACAACTCGGTGCAGTGGCACGACACCGTCAACGGCTGGCTGGAACAGCACCTGGGCCAGTAGCGCACTGACCGACCCGGCCGTCCCATGCGGGGCGGCCGGACACCTAGATCATCGAACGGCCGCTTTGCGGTCCCGGGGCAGGACGCCCGACACCGACCGGAGCCCCGCATGACCCCAGCCGTACCGAGCGCCCTGATCACCAACGACGCCGCCACCCTCGGGCTGCTCGCCATCACGCTTGGCGCGGTTTTCTGGACCGCATCGCGGGAAACCGGATTCTGGAGCAAGTTCTACAGCTACGTGCCGGCGATCCTGATGTGTTATCTGCTGCCGGCGATCTACAACAGCGTTGGCTTGATCGATGGCGGTATTTCGGGTCTTTACCCGATGGCCCGGGACTATCTGCTGCCCGCTTCGCTGGTGCTGTTCTGCATCGCCATGGACATCGGTGCGATCCTGCGGCTGGGACCCAAGGCGGTGATCATGTTCCTGACCGGTACCGCCGGGGTGATGCTCGGGGCGGTGGTGGCGTTTATGGCAATGGGTGTGATCCACCCGCCAACGGTGGCCGGAGAGACCTGGCGCGGCATGACCACGATTGCTGGCAGCTGGATCGGCGGAGGCGCCAATCAAGCGGCGATGAAGGAAGTGTTCGCGGTCGATGCCAATCTCTTTGGCCAGTTCGTCGCGGTGGACGTAATCGTCGCCTACATCTGGATGGCGGTGTTGCTGTACCTCGCCCCCCGCGCGGCGGCCTTCGACCGTTGGACTGGTGCGGATACCTCGGCGATCGAGGATCTCAAGCAACGCATCGCCACCTACCAGGCCGAACACTCGCGCATTGCCTCGATGAGCGACCTGATGATGATCTTCGCCGTCGGCATAGGCGTGACCGGGCTGGCGCATTTACTGGCCGAGCCGCTGGTGGCATGGATCCAGTCGCTCCCGGCCTCGTGGCGGCTGCAGGACTACAGTCTCGACTCGCGCTTCTTCTGGCTGGTGGTGCTGGCGACCACGCTCGGCGTCATTCTCAGCTTCACCAAGGCAAGACGCCTGGAAGGGGTGGGTGCGTCCAATGTCGGCTCGGTATTGCTGTACATCCTCATCGCCACCATCGGGATGCAGATGGATCTGAAGACTCTGGTCGATCGGCCGATGTTGCTGCTGCTCGGACTGATCTGGATCAGCGTGCATGCCGCGTTGATGCTTGGCGTGGCCAAGCTTATCCGCGCTCCGCTGTTCTTCCTGGCTGTAGGCTCGCAGGCCAACGTGGGCGGCGCGGCATCGGCCCCGGTAGTGGCGACGGCATTCCACCCGGCGTTGGCGCCGGTCGGTGTGCTGCTGGCGGTGATGGGCTACGCGCTGGGAACGTATTGCGCGTACCTGACCGGGCTCATGTTGCAGGCGCTGGGGAGTTGAGAAGCCCTGCAGCTACAACCAGCCGGCTTGCTTGAACATGCGATAGAGCACTCCACAGGTCACCGCAACCACGCCGATCAGTACCGGATAGCTCCAGCGTCCGGCCAGCTCGGGCATGTGCGCGAAGTTCATCCCGTACCAACTGGCGACCAGCGTCGGCGCCGCCAGCAGGGCCGCCCAGGCGCCGAGCCGCTTGACGATCTCGCCCTGGCGTACCGTCACCAATGCCAGGTTGACGCTCACCGCGGCGGTCAGCATCTCGCGCAGGGTGTCGGTGCTGTCGCTGATCCGCACGGCGTGGTCGTGGACATCGCGGAAGTACAGCTGGATCTCCTCGTCGATCAGGCCGCCGCGGGTACGAGTGAGGTGGCCGAGGATGTCCTGCATCGGCGCCACCGCCATCCGCAGCCGGGTCAACTCGCGCTTGAGGTCGTAGAGTTTCTTCACCGTGTGCCTGCGGAAGTCCTCGGCGAAGATGTCCTGCTCCAGCGCATTCAAGGCGGTGGTGAATTCGTCGACGATCGGCAGGAAGTTGTCGACCACCATGTCGAATATCGCGTACAGCGCGGCGCCCGGGCCGTGTTGCAGCAGCTCCGGCTCGCGTTCCATCCGGGCACGCGCGGGTGCGTAGCTGGTGGAGGCGCCATGGCGCACGGTGACCAGGTAGCGCGGGCCAACGAACAGATGGGTCTCGCCAAAACGGATATGGCTGTCGACCGCCTGCGCGGTATGGATCGCGATGAACAGCGATTGGCCGTAGGTCTCGATCTTCGGTCGCTGGTGCGCGTTGCGCGCGTCCTCGACCGCGAGGTCGTGCAGGCCGAATTCCTCCTGCATCTTGTCGAGGATCTGCTCGGCCGGCTCGTACAGCCCGACCCAGACAAAGCTGCCGTCATCGACCGCAAGTACATCACTGATCGCGTCGAGGTCGATGTCACGGCGGACGCCGTTGCGATCGTAGGCGGCGCAGTTGACTACGCAGCGGGGCAGGTCGGGGTCGTCCATGCGGGGCATCGTGCCCGCGGTGCTGGTGCGCGGCAAGTGATGGAACCCTATCCCGCGTTGCCCGGCTTGCGGCCCCAGGCCCATGCCAGTGCCGCATGCACCGGCAGCAGCAACACGATCCAGTGCAGGTGGCGTTGCGGCAGCGCGCTCAACCAGTAGGCGAACAGCGCCACCACCGGGCAGGCCGCCACGACCAGCAGCAACCAGCGGAACCATGCCCGGGGCGTCCGGCCGCGCAGCAATTGCCATCCGCCCGGCAGCAGCAACCAGCACAGCGGGTTGAACAGCAGCAGGTTGTGGTTGGCCCAGCCGAAGCGATGCGCGGTGCCGAGCCAGATGAACAGCATCAGCGCGCCAAGCGCGCCGGCGAGCGTCCAGCCCGACATGGCGAGTGCCGCCAGCACGCGCGGCTTGCGGCCATGCAGCCAGACCAGGCCCGCGCCGATCGCGAGGCCGGCCAGCGCCCACCAGCCCCAGTGCATGGCCGAGTCGACCGGTTCCGGTGCCAGTCGATGCGGCAGGATTTCGTATTCCTCGCGGACCAGCGGCCTGCCGTCGTCGAGCTTGATTTCACGCATCGAGTCGGCCAATCGCATCGGCACGAAGGCCTCGTCCCAGCGCGACAGCGGCCGGTCGGCGCTCGGGCCGAGGCCGAGGTCGAACCCCAGCCACATCAACGGCGCCGGCGAAGCCAGCCGCATGGCTTCGCTGCGGTAGGTCGCGCCCTGCGAGCGACCGGCGATCTGTTTGCGCAGTGCGCCATCCACGGCCCGGTCGATTGCATCGCGGACCCGGGTCGAGCAGTTGTCGAGGAAGTAGTCGTAGCGGTAATGCGCGTTTTCAGGGCGCGCGTTCTCGGCCAGCGCGTCAGCCAGTGCCCGTGCGGCGTCCGGCTCCAGGTCGAGCCACTGCAGGCTGACGCCGCGGCCCTCGTCGCGGTAGATCGCCATGTCCTGCTGGAACGGCAGTGCAACGAGGCGATAGCGCATGTCGCCGCGTACGAAACGGGCGACGAAGTCGGGCTCGCCGGGGTCGAAGAAGCCGAAGTTGTACGACGTCGCGTTGCCGGTTTCGGGGTCGAGCACGACCAGCGCGTTGTGGCCGAAGCGCTCCCAGAATATCTCGCCCGGCTGCATCGTGACCACGCCGACCCGCGGCGCGGCGAAGGCGACGCTGGCGCTCAGTGACAACAGGGCCAGCAGCAACCATCGCATCAAGCGCGCGCGTCGGCGCGCGATGTCAGCCGTCACCCAGCACGCTCACGTGGAACGCGTGCACCCGCCGCGCGTCGGCGCCGGATACCCGGAACACGAAATGGTCCAGGGTCAGCTCCTCGCCGGCTTCGGGCAGGTGACCGATCGCGGCGATGACCAGGCCGCCGATGGTGTCGTACTCGTCCTCGTCGAAGCCGGCGCCGAAGCGTTCGTTGAAGTCCTCGATCGGGGTCAGCGCGTCGACCACGAACTGGCCGTCGGCCTGCGCCGCGATCAACGCATTGGGGTCCTGTGCATCGTCGTGTTCGTCGTCGATCTCGCCGACGATCTGTTCCAGCACATCCTCGATGGTGAGCAGGCCGGCGACGCCGCCGTGCTCGTCGATCACGATCGCCATGTGGTTGCGCGACTGGCGGAACTCGCGCAGCAGGATGTCGAGTCGCTTGGACTCCGGAATCAGCACCGCGGGCCGCAGCAACGCATGCACGCTGGCCGGGCCGTTGTCGGCAACGACGCCGCGCAGCAGGTCCTTGGCCAGCAGGATGCCGAGGATGTCGTCCTTGTCGTCGCCGTGCACCGGGAAGCGCGAATGGCCGGACTCGACCACCAGCTTCATCAGCTCCAGGAAAGGGGCATCGGCCGGCAGCACCACCATCTGCGAGCGCGGGATCATCACGTCGCCGACCACCAGGTCGGAGACTGCGATCGCGCCTTCCATCATGGTGAGGGTGTCGGCCGCGATCAGCCCGTCGGCCTGCGCATCGCGCAGCAACTCGACCAGGTCCTCGCGGGTGGTCGGTTCGCCGGACAGCGCCGAGCTGATCCGGTCGAGCCAGGAACGGCGCTTGTCGTGCCGCTCGGGCGCGTCGATCGACGCGGAATTCGGATGGGTACTACTGTCGTCCTCGGACATCGAATCATTCATGGGTACGCCCGGGGGATGAGCGTCGGGGCGAGTCTAGCGCATCGACGTGGCGCCGTTGGAGGCTCAGTCGATCGCGAGGTAGGGGTCGGCGATGCCTAGAGAGGCCAGGATTTCGCGCTCCAACTGCTCCATGCACTCGGCCTCGCGCTCGTCCTCGTGGTCCCAGCCCAGCAGGTGCAGGGCGCCGTGGACGGTCAGGTGGGCGTAATGGTCGTTGAGCCGCTTGCCCTGTTCAGTGGCCTCGCGGGTCACTACCGGGACGCAGATCACAAGATCGCCGAGCAGTGGCAGCTTGACCCCTTCGGGCAGGTCGGCCGGGAAGCTGAGCACGTTGGTGGCGTAATCCTTGCCGCGGTAATGGCGGTTGAGCGCGCGGCCTTCCTTGTCGTCGACCAGCCGGACCGCGAGGTCGGCCTCGCGGATCCGGCCGTCCAGCGCGGCGGCGACCCAGCGGCGGAAGCTCATGGCGGCCGGGACCCCGGCACGCGGCAGGCCGTAGCTGACGGAGACATCGAGGAGGGTCGGACCGTGGGTCATGAGTGGTTTTCCTGGGCGGTCCCGGCTCAACCGGCGGGGCCGGTCTGCGTGTCCTGAGCGTCGCGCGCGTCGTAGGCGTTGACGATGCGTGCGACCAGCGGATGCCGCACCACGTCGCGCGATTCGAAAAACGTGAACGAGATGCCGTTGACGTCGTGCAACACGTCCAATGCGTCGCGCAGGCCGGACTTCTGGTGTTTGGGCAGGTCGATCTGTGTGAGGTCGCCGGTCACCACCGCGGTGCTGCCGTAACCGATGCGGGTCAGGAACATCTTCATCTGCTCGATCGAGGTGTTCTGCGCTTCGTCGAGGATCACATAGGCATCGTTAAGCGTGCGTCCGCGCATGTAGGCCAGCGGCGCGATCTCGATGACGTTCTTCTCCAGCAGCTTGACCACCTTCTCCACCCCGAGCATCTCGTACAGGGCGTCGTACAGCGGCCGCAGGTAGGGGTCGACTTTCTGGGTCAGGTCGCCGGGCAGGAAACCGAGCTTCTCACCGGCCTCGACCGCCGGGCGCACCAGCACCAGCCGTTGTACGCGCGACTCGTTGAGCGCCTCGACCGCGCTGGCAACCGCCAGGAAGGTCTTGCCGGTACCGGCCGGGCCGATGCCGAAGTTGATGTCGTGGACGGCGATCGCGTGCAGGTATTTCGCCTGATTGGCGCCGCGCCCGCGGATGGTGCCGCGCTTGACCCGGATGGTGACTTCCTGCGGTTCGATGTCGTCGTTGACCAGCTGCTCGGCATCGATCCCGGTCAGCGCCAGGTGGATGGCGGGTTCGTCCAGCACCGCGGTTTCGGCCTCGTCCCACAAGGAGCGGATCAGCTTCTCGGTCTTGCCGACCATCGGCTTGGAACCGGTCAGGCGATAGACGTTGCCGCGGCTGGCGACCTCGACCCCGGTGCGCAGCTCGATCATGCGCAGGTGGCCGTCGAACGGCCCGTTGAGATTGGCCAGGCGCTCGGCGTCGGGCGGGTCGAGGGTGAACTCGGACGTGGTGCGTGAAGACATCGCAGGGCAGCTTCGCTGGGTACGCCAGCTTGCGCTCGACCGGACATTTTCGCAAAGTCGACCGATTCCCGTATCGAGGACCCGCACATGCGAACGACTATCGCCATCCGTTTACTGCTCGCGTGTTGCTGGTCGACGGCCATGCTGGCGACAACGCCGGCTGTCGCGGCAGAGATCACCGTGCTCAGCGCGCAGGACATTCGCACGATGGACGCGCAACAGCCGCGCGTGCAGGCGATGGCGTATGACGACACCGGCAGGATCCTCGCGCTGGGCAGTACCGACGACCTGTTGAGCCGCTACCCCGGTTCCGAGCGCATCGATGCCGGCAAGGCCACGGTCATCCCGGGATTGATCGATGCCCACGGCCATGTCGCCGGCCTCGGGATCACACAGATGCAGGCGGACCTGGTCGGCGCAGCCAGCAAGGACGAGGTGCTGCAGCGGCTGCGCGCGTTCGCCGCCGACCTGTCTGACGGAGACTGGCTGCTGGGTGGCGGCTGGGACCAGAACGACTGGCCCGAGCGTTCGTTCCCCACCGCCGCCGATCTCGACGCCGCGTTTCCCGACCGCCCGGTCTGGCTGTCCCGCATTGACGGCCACGCCGGTTGGGCCAACAGCGCGGCGATGGCGGCCATCGAGCGCGACCTGAGTGCCAATGGCGAGCAGGGCGACTGGCAACCCGACGGCGGCCGCATCGTGCGCGATGCGCAGGGCGAGGCGACCGGCATCTTTGTCGACGGTGCGATGTCGCTGCTGGATTCGGCGGTGCCGCCGATGGACGCGGCGGCCAACGAGCAGGTGCTCGCGCTGGGCATGCGGATGGCGGTCGAGCACGGCCTGACCGGCGTGCACGACGCGGGTGTCTCGCTGCAGCAGTTGCATGCCTACCAGGCGCTGGCCGATCGCGGTGAAATGCCGTTGCGCATCCATGCGATGGCCGATGGCAACGGCGAGGCATTGGCCTGGGTGTGCGAGAACGGCCTCTATGCCCATCCGGGCGGCCGCCTGCAGATGCGCGCGGTCAAGCTGTACATCGACGGTGCACTCGGCAGCCGCGGCGCGGCGCTGATCGAGGACTACAGCGACGACGCCGGCAACCACGGCCTGCTGATGATGTCGCCGGAGCAGATGGTCGAGGCCGCCGCGCGCGCGAAGGGTTGCGGCGTGCAGGTCGCGACCCACGCGATCGGCGACCGCGGCAACCGCGTGGTGCTCGACGCCTACGAGCAGGTGCTCGGCGACGATGCCGGTACCGACCATCGCTGGCGCATCGAGCATGCGCAGATCCTGACCGAGGCCGACATCCCGCGGTTCGCCGCGCTCGGCGTGATCGCATCGATGCAGCCGACCCACGCGACCTCCGACATGCCGTGGGCCGCCGACCGCATCGGTTCGGAACGCATCCAGTGGGCCTACGCCTGGCGCAAGTTGCGCGATGCCGGCGCGCGGCTGGCGCTGGGTTCGGACTTCCCGGTCGAATCGGTCGATCCGCGATTGGGTCTATATGCCGCCGCCACCCGCACCGACGCCAAGGGTGCGCCGACAGGCGGGTGGATGCCGCAGGAAAAGCTGACCGCGTGGGAGGCCCTGCGCGGATTCACCACCGATGCCGCCTACGCCGGGTTTGCCGAGGACAGCGTCGGCAGCCTCGCGGTCGGCAAGCGCGCCGACTTCGTGTTGCTCGCGCAGGACCCGCTGGCGATCGATCCGTCGCAACTGGACGAGCTCGACGTGCTGGCGACCTATGTCGATGGCGAGGCGGTGTACCGGCGGCCTTGACCGGTTGAGTCGCCTCAGCGACGCAGCGCGCGGACCAGCAGCGCCAGACCGAGCGCGCCCAGCACGACGCTGCCGCCCAGCCAGGTCCAGGCAATCGCATTCGGTTCGAACCGCCCGTCGTCGAACGCGTGTGCATGGAACTGCAGCAGGCCGAGCGCGGCGATCGCGCAGAACCACAGGCCCAGCGCGCAGCGGCGGAGCAGGGTATCGGGCGGTGGTGGCATCGCGTGCTCCAGTCAGGACGTGGACAAGCGTAATCCACCTGACCGGGCTCGCATCTTGATGGATCAAGTACTTAGTATCGTCGGATGGCCGAACGGACCAGGCTCGTAACCAAGGGCGCTCGATCCCGGGCGCATGGCGCTGGTGCCGACCGCGGACTGGAGCGTGGCTGATGAGGATGGAGTCGTTGTGGCGTTGTCTTTGCGGCCTGCTGGTACTGGCCCTGTCCGCCTGCACCCCTGACTCGCCACAGGCACTGGGCACCCTGGAGTACGACCGCATCAGCCTGCCGTCGCCAGCGGCCGAGCGCATCGTCGCGATCGAGGTGCGTGAAGGCGAACCGGTCGAGGCCGGGCAACTGTTGCTGCGGCTGGACGACGACGGCATTGGCGCCAGCACGCGCGCGCTGCAGGCCCAGGCCGAGGGACGGCGCAGTGCGTTGCACGAACTTGAAGCAGGTCCACGCGAGGAGGCCATTGCCCAGGCCCGCGCACGGCTGACGGCGGCGCAGGCGCAGGCGCGCGAAGCCGATGCCTACTACGCACGCCTGCGGCCGCTGGGCGATCGCCAACTGGTGGCGGCGGCCGACGTCGACCGTGCTCGCGCGGTGGCTGCCGATGCCGGGGCGCAGGCGCGCGCCGCGCAGGCCGCGCTGGATGAACTCGAGCACGGCACCCGCATCGAGCAGGTCGAACAGGGTGAGGCAGCATTGCGCGCGGCGCAGGGGCAGGTCGCGGCGCAGGAAGTGGTGCTGGAGAAGCTGCAAGTTGTCGCGCCACGAGCAGGCCGGGTCGATGCACTGCCGTACGACCTCGGTGACCAGGCGCCGGTCGGAGCGCCATTGGCAATCCTGCTGGTCGGCGACGCGCCGTATGCGCGTATCTACGTGCCAGAACCGATCCGCATCGGCGTCGCGGTTGGCGATGCGGCGCGGGTGTTCGTCGAGGGGCGCGAGCAAACACTGGAAGGCCGCGTGCGGATGATCCGCAGCGAGCCGAGCTTCACCCCGTATTACGCACTGATCGGCGAGGACGCAGCGCGCCTGAGTTACCTCGCCGAGATCGAACTGACCGGCGAGGATGCCGGCGGGTTACCGGCCGGCCTGCCGGTGCGGGTCGAGTTCGACGCGCACTGATGGACGCCGCCGCGCCCGTGATCCAAGCCCGCGGCCTGACCAAGCGCTTCGGCGACCTGGTCGCGGTCGATCACGTCGATCTGACCGTGCCCAAGGCCTGCGTCTACGGCTTCCTCGGTCCCAACGGCTCGGGCAAATCGACCACCATCCGAATGCTCTGCGGGCTGTTGACGCCGACCGCCGGGGAGATCGAGGTGCTCGGCCTGAAGGTGCCCGAGCAGGCCGAGCAGGTGCGCCGCCGGATCGGATACATGACCCAGAGGTTCTCGTTGTTCGCCGACCTCAGCGTGCGCGAGAACCTGGAGTTCCTCGCTGCGGTACAGGGCGTGCCGAAGGCGAAGACCGCTAAGCGCATCGACGAGCTGATCGGGCAATACCAGTTCGGCGATCGCCAGGACCAGTTGGCCGGCACCATGAGTGGCGGCCAGAAACAGCGCCTCGCACTGGCCGGCGCGGTGATCCACGAGCCCGAGTTGCTGTTCCTTGATGAACCGACCAGTGCGGTCGACCCCGAGTCGCGCCGCGACTTCTGGGAGAAGCTCTTCGAACTGGCCGATACCGGCACCACGCTGTTGGTGTCCACCCACTACATGGACGAGGCCGAGCGCTGCCACCGGCTGCTGATCCTCGACCAGGGTGCGCGGGTCGCCGACGGCACGCCGGACGAACTCACGGGCGAGTTGGCCGGCCGCACGGTCGAGGTCCGCGCCCCGCAGCCGCGCCGCGCGCATGCGGCGCTGGTCGACGTGCCGGAGATCCTCAGCGTCGCCCAGATCGGCAACGCGCTGCGGGTGCTGGCCGCGCGGACGGGTGGCATCGAACAACGCGTGCGCGACGCACTGGCGCACGCGAACCTGGAAGCGGAGGTGGCCGCGGTGCCGCCGAATCTCGAAGACGTGTTCGTCGCGGCCACCCGTGGCAGCGGGAAACCGGTCGCGCTGTCGGACCACGACGCATGAACTGGCGCCGGCTCTGGGCGATCGTGTTGAAGGAACTGCGGCAGATGCGCCGCGACCGCATCACCCTGGCCATGATCATCGGCATCCCGGTGATGCAACTGGTGCTGTTCGGCTACGCGATCAACCTCAACCTGCGCGGCCTCGATGCCGCGATCGCCGACCAGTCAGGCACTGCGGGCTCGCGCGCGCTGGTGATGGACATGCTGGCGACCGGGGTGATCGAACCGGTCGCCGGGGCGCGCACGCCGCAACAGCTGATGGAGATGCTCCGGCGTGGCGAGATCAGTGTCGGCGTGGTGATCCCAGCTGATTTCGAGCGGCGTCTTATCGATGGCCGCGAGGCGGTGCAGGTGCTGGTCGATGGCAGCGACACCGTGGTGCAGGCCGCGGCGATCCAGCTGGCGCAGATGCCGATCGGTGGAGCGTCGGGCAACCCGCCATCAACCGGCCCGGCTGCCCAGGCGCCCATCAACGTGGTCAGCTTCTACAACCCCGAGCGCCGCTCCGCGGTCAACATCGTGCCCGGCCTGATCGGGGTGATCCTGACCATGACGATGGTGCTGTTCACCGGCGTCGCCATCGTGCGCGAACGCGAGCGCGGCAACATGGAGCTGCTGATCGCGACGCCGCTGAGCCGCAGTGAGTTGATGGTCGGCAAGGTGCTGCCGTACGCGGTGATCGGGCTGGTCCAGACCACCGTGGTGCTGGCGCTGGGCATGTGGCTGTTCCGGGTTCCCGTGCAGGGCAGCCTGCTCGACGTCTACCTCGCCTCGGTGCTGCTGATCCTCGCCAACCTGACCCTCGGCCTGCTGGTCTCGACCCGCGCGCAGACGCAGTTCCAGGCGATGCAGATGACCTTCTTCGTGTTCCTGCCATCGATCCTGCTGTCGGGCTTCATGTTCCCGTTCGCGGGCATGCCGACGGTGGTGCAGTGGCTGTCCGAGGTGTTGCCGTTGACGCATTTCCTGCGCCTGATCCGCGGCGTGATGCTGCGCGGCGCAAGCCTGTGGGAGCTGTGGCCGGACGTGCTGGCGCTGGTTGCGTTCACCGCGGTGATGATGACTCTGGCGATCGCGCGCTTCAGCAAGCGGTTGGATTGATTGGGCTGCGGCGGCCACCAAACCCCACCTTCTGTAGGAGCGACGTAAGTCGCGAACGCACGACGACCACGACTACCCTCGAAATCGTGACTTACGTCGCTCCTACACAAGCCCGGCTCTTGTCGCTTGCCGACGGAGCCCTCAGCCGTCGACTTCCACCACCCGCCCACGCAGCGAGTTGCTCATCGCCTCGGTGATCACTACGTCGACGAACAGACCGATCAACCGCGGATGCCCGGCAAAGTTCACCGAGCGCATGTTCTCGGTCTTGCCGGTCAACTCATTGGCGTCGCGCTTGGACGGCCGTTCCACCAGCACCCGCTGCACGCTGCCGACCATCGCCGCGCTGATCCGGGCGGCGTTGTCGCTGATCGTCGCCTGCAGTCGGGACAGCCGCGCGTGCTTGTCGGCATCGCTGGTGGCGTCCTCCAGGTCCGCCGCCGGCGTGCCGGGGCGGCGCGAATAGATGAACGAGAACGACTGGTCGAAGCCCACATCCTCGATCAGCTTCATGGTCTTCTCGAAATCCGCGTCGCTCTCGCCCGGGAAGCCGACGATGAAATCCGACGAGATCGAGATGTCCGGCCGCACCGCACGCAGCTTGCGGATCTTCTGCTTGAATTCCAGTGCGGTGTAGCCGCGCTTCATCGCGCTCAGCACACGGTCGGAGCCTGACTGCACCGGCAGGTGCAGGTAGTTGGCCAGCTCCGGCACGTCGCGGTAGGCCTCCACCAGCGAATCGGAGAACTCCAGCGGGTGCGAGGTGGTGAAGCGGATGCGGTCGATGCCGTCGATCTGCGCGATGGTGCGGATCAGCAGGCCGAGGTCGGCCACGTCACTACCATCGTCGCCAGCCATCGGTCCGCGGTAGGCATTGACGTTCTGGCCGAGCAGGTTGACCTCGCGCACGCCCTGCGCCGCCAGTTGCGCGACCTCGACCAGCACGTCCTCGAACGGCCGGCTGACCTCCTCGCCACGGGTGTAGGGCACCACGCAGAACGAACAGTACTTGGAGCAACCCTCCATGATCGAGACGAACGCGCTTGGCCCGTCGGCGCGCGGCTCGGGCAGGCGGTCGAACTTCTCGATCTCGGGGAAGCTGATGTCGACCTGCGGCTGGCCGCTCTCGCGGCGCTCGCGGATCAACTCCGGCAGCCGGTGCAGGGTCTGCGGGCCGAACACCAGGTCGACGTAGGGCGCGCGCTTGACGATCGCGGATCCCTCCTGGCTCGCCACGCAGCCGCCGACACCGATCAGCACCGGTTTGCCGCCGTTCTTGAGTGACTTCCAGCGACCCAGCTGGCTGAACACTTTCTCCTGGGCTTTTTCGCGTATCGAGCAGGTATTGACCAGGATAACGTCGGCTTCTTCGGCGTTCGTGGTCAGTTCCAGTCCGTCGGAAGCAGCCAGTACGTCGGCCATCTTGGCCGAGTCGTACTCGTTCATCTGGCAGCCGTGGGTCTGGATGAACAGTTTTCCCCGGGGCGGGGCAAGGGTGTCGGTCATGGTCGGTTTCCGGGAGGAGCGGCGGTTAATCCGCGCCGGAGGCAGGGAGCCGGAGCTGGCAGTCGAAGCTGGGTAGGGACGGGTTAGTCTAGCGGCTGCTGCGGCCGTGACGGGCCCCAGGTCGCGTTTCTG
>JBOHYC010000212.1:0-1533 GCA_050737755.1 Lysobacter sp. | reverse complement strand
TCCGCGCCGGATCGATCCCGGCCACCGCGGCATGGCGCTTGACCAGTTGCCACAACTGCTGGCGGCTGGGCGCCTCGCCATCGACGCCGATGAACAGCGGCGCCAGCGCGCGCTTGCCGGCCAGTTGCGGCCGCGCCTGCGCGAGGTAGCGCTCGACCCAATGCTGGGCCTCCTCGCCCAGCGGTACCAGCCGCTCCTTGCTGCCCTTGCCCATCACCCGCAGCACGCCCTGGCGCAGGTTGATCGCGGTCGACGGCAGGTTGGCCAGCTCGCTGACGCGCAGGCCGCACGCGTACATCAGCTCCAGCATCGCGCGGTCGCGCAGGCCCAATGGCGTGTCGATATCGGGCGCGGCCAGCAGCGCCTCGATCTGGCTCTCGGCCAGCGCCTTGGGCAGCGAGCGCGGCAGCCGGGGCGGATCGAGCAACGCGGTCGGGTCGTCATCGCGCTCGCCACGGCGGACCTGCCAGCCGTAAAACGCCCGCAACGCCGACAGCAGCCGGGCATTGCTGCGCGGCGAATAAGCTTCGCGCATCCGCCAGGCCAGGTAGTCGAACAGCGCCGCGCGATCGGCGCCGGCCAGACCGCCCCCATCGCCATTGCGCCAGCGCGCAAAGCCCGCGAGGTCGCGCCGGTAGCTGTCCAGGGTCGGCTGGGCGAGGCCGTTCTCGGCCCAGATCGCATCGAGAAAAGTGTCGATCGCGCGGCTGTCGGCCTCCGGCACCGGCGGGAGCGCCATGGCGGTCTGGCGGCGATCGGCGGGCGTGCGGCAGTTCATGCGGAAAGCTTAGTCGATCGATCGGGATGGCTTGGTTTTGGCGGAGTCGCGCGCCCTCGAACAACAGTCCTGCAAGGGGAGCGACGGTGCGCAGTGACCGCCCGGTATCGGGACTCGGGGCCGTCCGCATCGAATGGCTGCTCTAAACTGCCGGGCGCTGCTTCCACTTCCGGCCCAGATGAGCGATTCCACCCCATCCGCGACAACGACCCGCCCCCCCGCACTGATCGGCTGGCGCCTGCTCGCGCTGTTCTACGACTTCTGGCCGGTGCTCGCGCTGTGGATGGTCGCCGGCACCGTTTTCGCGGTCGGCTACACACTCGCCGGACACGACCCGCACCAGAACATCGCACCGTTCAGCCCACTGCAACTGGCGTTGTGGGCGGTGTGCTGGCTGCTGGCGGGCGGCTACGCAGTGATCAGCTGGCGCCGCGGCGGCCAGACCCTCGGCATGCGGCCGTGGCGGTTGCGGGTGCTCGGCCTCGACGGCAAGCCGGCCGGCTATCGGGAGCTGGGATTGCGCTATGCGGTCGGCACGGTGTCATTGCTGCTGGCCGGGCTGGGCTTCTGGTGGGCGTGGTTCGATCGCGACCGGCTGACCTGGCATGACCGCGTGAGCGGTACCCGCGTCATGCGCGAGCCGAAACGGACTAGCTAGCGAGAAGACCTGTCGAAGGAGGCCTCGTGTAGGAGCGACGTAAGTCGCGATTGCACTGTTTCCCGGGATCGCCGTGCAATCGCGACTTACGTCGCTC
>JBOHYC010000211.1:0-1840 GCA_050737755.1 Lysobacter sp. | reverse complement strand
CCGAACGACTTCGAGATCGGCCGCCGCCACGACCTGCCGTCGATCACGGTCATGGACGAGTCCGGCGTGATCACCGTGCACGGCCCGTTCGAGGGCCTCGACCGCTTCGAGGCCCGCCCCGCCGTGGTCGCCGCGCTGCGCGAGGACGGCCGGATCGTGGCCGAGAAGCGCCCCTACGTGCACGCCGTCGGCCACTGCTCGCGCTGTGACACCGTGGTCGAGCCGAGGCTGTCGCTGCAGTGGTGGGTCAACGTCGAGCCGCTGGCCCGCGCCGCGGGTGACGCCGTGCGTGACGGCCGCACCCAGGTCCACCCGCCGGAGTTGGCCAAGCGCTACTTCGACTGGGTCGACAACATGCACGACTGGACCATCAGCCGCCAGCTGTGGTGGGGCCACCGCATCCCGGCGTGGTACGACGACGCCGGCAAGATCTATGTCGGCCGCGACGAGGCCGAGGTGCGTGCGAAGCATTCGCTCGGCGACGACATCGCGCTGTCGCAGGACAACGACGTGCTGGAGACCTGGTTCTCCTCGGCGCTGTGGCCCTTCAGCACGATGGGCTGGCCCGACAAGGCACGGATGGACGAACGCGGCTTCGAGCGTTTCGTGCCGTCCTCGGTGCTGGTGACCGGCTTCGACATCATCTTCTTCTGGGTCGCCCGGATGATCATGATGACCGACCACTTCACCGGGCAGGTGCCGTTCAAGCACGTCTACATGACCGGCCTGGTGCGCGATTCGCATGGCCAGAAAATGTCCAAGTCCAAGGGCAACGTGCTCGACCCGCTGGACCTGATCGACGGCATCAGCGCCGACGCCTTGGTCGCCAAGCGCACCACCGGGCTGATGAACCCGAAGACCGCGCCGAAGATCGAGAAGGCCACGCGTAAGGAATTCCCCGACGGCATCCCGGCATTCGGTGCCGACGCGTTGCGCTTCACCATGGCCGCGCTGGCCGGGCCGGGCCGCGACATCAAGTTCGACCTTGGCCGCGCCGAGGGCTACAAGAACTTCTGCAACAAGCTGTGGAACGCGACGCGCTTCGTGCTGATGAATACCGACGGCGCCCGTTTCGAGGGCGCCCCGCAACCGAAGACCGACGCCGAGCGCTGGATACTCGCGCAACTGGCGAAGACTGCGGCCGACGCCGAACAACACTTCGCCGCATACCGCTTCGACCTGCTCGCACAGTCGTTGTACGAGTTCGCTTGGAACGACTTCTGCGACTGGTTCGTCGAGCTGGCCAAGCCCGCACTCAACGGCGATGACACCACGGCCGCCGACAGCACCCGCCACACCCTGCTGTACGTGCTCGAGCGCCTGCTGAGCCTGCTGCACCCGCTGGTGCCGTTCGTCACCGAAGAGCTGTGGCAGCAGGTCGCCCCGCGTCTGGGGATCGACGGCGACACCATCATGCTGCAGCCCTATCCGCGCGCCGCCGACTTCATGGTCGACGGTTACGCGAGTGCCGAGGCCGATGTCGAATGGCTCAAGTCGATGGTCTCGGCGCTGCGTCGGGTGCGCAGCGAACTCAACGTCGCCCCATCGAAGCAGGTCACCCTGCTGATGGCGGGCGGCGGTGACAGCGACCGCGAACGTGCGACGCGTTTCGACAGCTCGCTGCGTTTCCTGCTCCGGCTGGAGCGGATCGACTTCATCGACGACGCCGCCAATGCCCCCGCCGCGGCCACCGCAGTGGTCGGCGACCTGAAGCTGCTGGTGCCGCTGGACGGCCTGGTCGACCTCGGCGCCGAACGCACCCGCCTCGACAAGGAGATCAAGCGGGTCGAGGTCGAGATTGCCAAGTGCAACGGCAAGCTCGCCAGCGACACCTTCGTCA
>JBOHYC010000210.1:0-16158 GCA_050737755.1 Lysobacter sp. | reverse complement strand
ACCGCGCCATAGGCGAGCTGCGCATAACCGACCGCAGTGGCGCTGGTCACGCCGGCGTTGTCGATCGTGGCGCTGCCGTCAAGGTTGGCGTTGGCGAACGCCCCCACTGCGATCATGTCGCCGCTGTAGCCGGACAGCTTGCCGCCATCGGCATTGTTGATCTCGACGTCGCCGCCGTTGGAGCCTGCGACCACGCCATAGGCGTACTTGCCGCTGCCGGCGATCGCGCCGCTGTTCTCGACCAGCACGTCGCCGTAGGTCGACTGCGCGAGTACGCCGAAGCTGTACTTGCCGTCGGTGGCGATGGTGCCGCTGTTCTCCACCATGACATCGCTGTCGCCGGACTGCGCGAACACACCGAACGCGTACTTGCCTGACGTGGCGATGATGTCCCCGCGGTTGTCCACCTCGGCATCACCGACCGCCGAATTGGCGCGCACGCCAAAGGCATTGCTGCTGCCGTAGGCGTTGATGTAGCCGCTGTTGGTGGCGGACGCACCAGCCTGGCCGCTGACGTCGAGACCGGCTGCCGTACCCAGGCCCGATGAAACCGTGATCGAACCTGCGTTGGTGGCGTCGGCATAACCGTTCTGCGAGGCAGCCACGGCGCCGTAAGCGGACAGGCCACCGTAAGCCGCGATGTCACCGGTGTTGCGTACGTTCGCGTCACCGGCGAACGCCAGCGCCAATGCGCCGTACGCGTAATCGCCGTAACCGATGGTGATCGAACCGCTGTTGCGGATATCGGCGTCGCCATCGGCAGAGACCACGATGCCTTCGGCGGCGGAATAGTACGCGGTGGTCGCCGCGTAGATGTCGCCGGTGTTGTTGACGCTGGCCGAGGAGCCGACGCCGGTGGCGAGCGCGACGATGCCGGTCGCGCCGTTCATCCCGGTGGCTTCGATGCTGCCGCGGTTGGCGACTGTGATGTCGCTGCCCTCGACGCTGGTCACCGCGTTGATGCCGGTGGCGAAACCACCATCGGCGGTCGCGGTGATGTCGCCGCGGTTGGTTACGTTGATGCCACCGCTGCCGCCGTCGTAGGCGTAGATTCCTGTCGCATACGGTCCGGAGGCCTCGATCGAACCGCGGTTGTTGACCACCGTTCCGTCGTCGCCGCTGCCTGCGACGTAGATTCCGTAGGCATGTCCGTAGACGCCGTAAGCGGTGTCGTAGGCGCTGGCCGATGCGCTGATGTTGCCGTTGTTGTTGACGGTCACCGAGTCGCCCTGCGCCTCGATGCCAGCCGCCCAGTCATAGCCGTCGGCCTGGATCGTTCCGCGATTGTTGACCGTGACCTCGTCACCGTTGGCGAAAATGCCATCGGCCAGGCCGTCGACCGATTCGACGTAGATGCTGCCGTTGGCGGTGTTGACGATCGAAACGTCGGCGCCGGCGAAATCGGCCTCGATGCCGACCACGTCGCCGCCATCGGATTTGTCGATGGGGCCGCTGTTGACGATGTTGACTGTGAAGGCCGCAACGCCTGGCGCGGTGATGCCGGTTGTACCCGCAGCCACCACCGAATCGGGAGCGTGCGCGTCGGCGACCGTGGTCAGGTCTGCGACGGGCAGCTTCGCCGCGTCAACCTCGGCGCAGCGAATGAGCTGGGCCTGGACCATGCCGCCGCAATCGGTCCCGCCTGCGTGTACTGCGCCGACACCGGCCAGCGCGATGGCAGACGCAGCCAGCGCGGTACGGACCGCGCGGGTGATCGGAGCAACGTAGTAAGTACGGGCCTGGGCGCGCCGCGACTGGGGGCCCGTGAATTTGTTTCCGCGCATCGTCAATCCCCTCGAATGAAGTTTGAGCCTGCAAGGCTGCATTTCATCGGCGATAACGCGGAGCGTCCCAGGAGTGCGAGGCGTGTCCGCTGTCGGGCCATCCGGCCACGACACCAAAAAAACACAACCGCTGCCGCCCCCTGACGACACGGCCGACCATATGCCTCCAAATTTGACATTGCAAGTGCAGTCGTCCAGGCACCTCCTGCACGGCGATACGGAAAGGCGTATGTTCCGAGCGGGGGATCCTGGTAATCAACGACCGAACGGTCATTTTTCTATCCGGGAGAGAGCCACATGCGATTCACTCTTTTGGGCGCGGGTGTCCTGACCGCGCTGATGATTTCCCCCGCGTCATATGCAGGCGACCTGGCCAAGTCGCCCTCCGCGATGCGTGCCCAGTCCATGCTCCAGAGCGGTTCCGTGCCGATGCTCAAACGCGCCGCGGCAGACCGCTTTGTTGCGCGGGACGTCGTGGTCGACCGCAAGGGCAACGAGCACGTCCGCTTCTCGCGCACCTATCGCGGCCTGCCGGTGATCGGCGGCAGCATCGTCGTGCATTCGCGCAACGGTGGACTGGAGTCGGTGACCCAGACCGTCGATGAGCTGCAGCGTCCGGGCATCGTCCCGTCGGTCAACCGACGCCAGGCTATTTCGACGGCCGGCACGCATTTCGAAGTGGCCGCGCAGAAGACGCCGACCACGCGCCTGGTGGTCTACGCGCGTAGCGAAGCGACGCCGACGCTGGCCTACGAGGTGCGATATGTCGGCGTCAAGAAGGACCAGACGCCAACCGACATGCGCTTCATCGTCGACGCACACACCGGCCAACTGCTCGACAAGTGGGACACCATCCACACGGTCGGCCCGGGTCGTGACCCGCGGACCTGCGACACCGCATCATCGGGAACCGGCACCGGCCTCTACGTCGGGCAGGTCGAGCTGGGCACCTCTCAATGCAGCAATGGCAGCTACCAGTTGACCGATCCGTCGCGCGGCGGCGGACGCACCACCAACATGAGCAATCGCAAGGTGGGTCTGGGTACGGCCTTTGTCGACTCCGACAACGTCTGGGGTACCGGCACCAACAGCAGCTCGCAGACCGTCGGCGTCGATGCGCACTATGGCGTATCGATGACCTGGGATTACTACGACCAGATCCACGGCCGCTCCGGCATCGCCGATGACGGCCAGGGCGCATTGAGCCGTGTCCATTTCGGGCGCAACTACGCCAACGCATTCTGGAGCGACGATTGCTTCTGCATGACGTTCGGCGACGGCAACGGCAGTTCGGTCACGCCGCTGGTCGAACTCGACGTGGCTGGCCACGAGATGTCGCACGGCGTAACCAGCCGCACGGCCAACCTGATCTATTCGGGCGAGTCGGGTGGTCTCAACGAAGCGACCTCGGACATCTTCGGCGCCATGGTCGAATATTTCGCCGAGAATGCGTCCGATCCGGGCGACTACCTGATCGGCGAACTGGTGTTCCGCCAGGATCCGAACCTGCCCTACCAGACCGCCTTGCGCTACATGTTCAAGCCGAGTCTCGACGGCCTGTCACCGGACTGCTGGAGCCCTGAACTCGGTGGCATGGACGTGCACTACAACTCGGGCGTCGCCAACCACTTCTTCTACCTGCTGGCCGAAGGCGCCGTGGTCCCCGACGGCTGGGGTGCCGGCACCGGCGCGGATCTCGCCACGACTGACATGGTCTGCAACGGCGATACCTCGCTGGCCGGCATCGGTCGCGTGGCCGCCGAGAAGATCTGGTACCTCGCGTTGACCGGCTACATGGTCGAGGACACCGACTACGCCGGGGCCCGTGTGGCCACCCTGAGCGCCGCCACCGACCTGTACGGTGCGGATTCCGCGGAGTACAACGCGGTCGCCGCCAGCTGGAGTGCGGTCAGCGTCGAATAACCGCGACATCGGCAACCTGTGCAAACGGCCCGCCCTGTGCGGGCCGTTTGCGTTCGAGGCCGGTGAGCCAGCGGCTTGGGCGCAGTTGCCGGGCACCTCCCTCCTGCCCTTTTGTTGACGGCATTTGCCCCCATTTCAGGAGGTCGATACGCTCCCCTGTTGTCCGTCAATCCTGGCGGCACCCTCCCCTTGCAGGCTCCCGATGGCGATGGATTTCATCCGCATCCGCGGTGCGCGGACGCACAATCTCAAGAACATCGATCTCGACCTGCCGCGCGACAAGCTGATCGTGATCACCGGCCTGTCCGGTTCGGGCAAGTCGTCGCTGGCGTTCGACACGATCTACGCCGAAGGCCAGCGCCGCTATGTAGAGTCGCTGTCGGCCTACGCGCGGCAGTTCCTGTCGGTGATGGAGAAGCCCGATGTCGACCACATCGAAGGCCTCAGCCCGGCGATCTCGATCGAGCAGAAATCGACCTCGCACAACCCGCGCTCCACCGTCGGCACCATTACCGAGATCTACGACTACCTGCGCCTGCTGTATGCCCGCGTCGGCACCCCTCGCTGCCCGGACCACGGCTATCCGCTGGAGGCGCAGACGGTCAGCCAGATGGTCGACCAGGTGATTGCGCTTGCCGACAAACCCGAGACCGCCGAGCAGCGCTACATGCTGCTGGCGCCGGTGATCCGCGAGCGCAAGGGCGAGCATGCGCAGGTGTTCGAGCAACTGCGCGCGCAGGGTTTCGTGCGCGTTCGGGTGGACGGTGTTTTGCACGAGATCGACGCGGTGCCGCCGCTGACGCTGCGCCAGAAGCACACCATCGAGGCGGTGATCGACCGCTTCCGCCCGCGCGAGGACCTGAAGCAGCGGCTGGCCGAGTCCTTCGAAACCGCGTTGAAGCTCGGCGACGGCATGGCCCAGGTGCAGTCGCTGGATGACGCCGACGCCAAGCCGCTGCTGTTCTCCTCCAAGTACAGCTGCCCGGTCTGCGACTACTCGCTGCCGGAGCTGGAACCGCGGCTGTTTTCGTTCAATTCCCCGGTCGGCGCCTGCCCGACCTGCGACGGCCTCGGCGTGGCGCAGTTCTTCGACCCGGTGCGGGTGGTGGTGCATCCGGAGCTCGCGCTGTCGGCCGGCGCGGTGCGTGGCTGGGACCGTCGCAACGCCTACTATTTCCAGCTGATCCAGTCGCTGGCAAAGCACTACCGGTTCGACGTGAGCACGCCCTGGCAGGATTTGCCTGAGGACATCCGCAATGCGGTGCTGTTCGGCAGTGGCGACGAGGTGATTTCGTTCGCCTACCTCAGCGACGGCGGCACCCGCCACCAGCGCAAGCACAAGTTCGAGGGCATCGTGCCGAACCTGGAGCGGCGCTATCGCGAGACCGAGTCGTCGGCGGTACGCGAGGAGCTGTCCAAGTACATCAGCGAGCGGATGTGTACCGAGTGCGGTGGCGCCCGGCTCAATCGTTCGGCGCGCAATGTGTTCGTAGCCGAGCGGCCGTTGTCGGACATCGTGGTGCTGCCGATCGACGAGGCGCTGACGTTCTTCAAGGGACTCAACCTGCCGGGCTGGCGCGGCGAAGTCGCTACCAAGATCGTCAAGGAAATCGGCGACCGCCTGCGCTTCCTGGTCGATGTCGGCCTCGACTACCTCAACCTGGAGCGCAAGGCCGACTCGCTGTCGGGTGGCGAGGCCCAGCGCATCCGCCTGGCCAGTCAGATCGGTGCCGGCCTGGTCGGAGTCATGTACGTGCTCGACGAGCCCTCGATCGGCCTGCACCAGCGCGACAACGAGCGCCTGCTCGGCACCCTCACCCGCCTGCGCGACATCGGCAACACGGTGATCGTGGTCGAGCACGACGAGGATGCGATCCGGCTTGCCGACCACGTCGTCGACATCGGCCCCGGCGCCGGCGTGCACGGTGGCGAAGTGGTGGCGGAAGGCTCGTTCGACGACCTGTTGAAGGCCCCCCGCTCGCTGACCGGCCAGTACCTCAGCGGCAAGAAGCGCATCGAGGTCCCGGCCAAGCGGCATGCGCCCAACCCGGAGATGACGCTGCACCTGCGCGGCGCCTCCGGCAACAACCTCAAGGACGTCGACCTCGACATCCATGCCGGGCTGCTGACCTGCGTGACCGGCGTATCCGGCTCGGGCAAGTCGACGCTGATCAACGACACTCTGTACACGCTGGCCGCGAACGATCTCAACGGCGCCTCGCGTACGGTCGCGCCGCACCGGTCGGTCGAACACATGGATCTGTTCGACAAGGTCGTCGACATCGACCAGTCACCGATCGGGCGTACCCCGCGCTCCAACCCGGCGACGTACACCGGGCTGTTCACGCCATTGCGCGAACTGTTCGCGCAGGTGCCGGAATCGCGCGCGCGCGGCTACGCGGCCGGGCGCTTCAGCTTCAACGTGCGCGGTGGCCGTTGCGAGGCCTGCCAGGGCGACGGCCTGATCAAGGTCGAGATGCACTTCCTGCCCGATGTCTACGTGCCCTGCGACCTGTGCGGCGGCAAGCGCTACAACCGCGAGACGCTGGAGATCCTCTACAAGGGTTACAACATCTCCGACGTGCTGGAGATGACGGTCGAGGACGCGCTGAACCTGTTCGATGCGATCCCGTCGATCTCGCGCAAGCTCGAAACCCTGGTCGATGTCGGCCTGAGTTACATCAAGCTCGGCCAGTCGGCGACCACGCTGTCGGGTGGCGAGGCGCAGCGGGTCAAGCTGTCCAAGGAACTCTCGCGCAGGGATACCGGGCAGACGCTCTATATCCTCGACGAACCGACCACCGGCCTGCATTTCCATGACATCGAGCACCTGTTGGCCGTGTTGCATCGCCTGCGCGACGACGGCAACACGGTGGTGGTGATCGAGCACAACCTCGACGTGATCAAGACCGCCGATTGGGTCATCGATCTCGGGCCCGAGGGCGGACATCGTGGCGGTACCATCCTCGCCACCGGCACTCCGGAACACATCGCCTCGCTGGAGCACTCCTACACCGGTCGTTTCCTCGCGCCGCTGCTGGAATCCGCCGCGAAATCGTCCGCATCCACCGCTGCCTCCAAGCCCAAGGCCAAGCGGCCGGCGGCGCGCAAGGCCACCAACAAGAAGTCCGCCGCATGAGCGACAACGACACCTCCGACAAGCCCGCGAAGGCCATCCGCAAACCGGCTGCGAAGAAGGCGACGAAGAAGAGCGCCACGCGCAAGCCAAGGGCCAAGAAAGCTGCGGGCGAATCCGCGAAGACCGTGACGCCGACCGCTCCAGCCGCCGTCGTCCAGCCCGCTCCGGATTCACTGGTGCGGGTACCGATGCCGGTCCGCTGGCGCGACCTCGACGCGTTCAACCACGTCAACAATTCCAAGTACCTGAGCTACCTGGAAGAAGCGCGTTTGCAGTGGATGATCGGCATTCCCGGCAAGGGCCTGGATGACCATGTCGCGCCGGTCGTGGCCGCCGCGCAGCTCAACTACCGGCGTCCGATCGCGTGGCCGGCGCAGGTCGTGATCGAGCTGTTCGTCGAGCGGCTCGGCAATACCAGCCTGACCATCGGCCATCGCATCGTCGATGGCACCGACGGCGACGTGCTGTATTGCGACGGCCACGTGGTGATGGTCTGGATCGACCGCGACAGTGGCGCGGCCGCGCCGTTGCCGCTGATGGTGCGCGAGGCCTGCGCGGGAGCGTAAGGCCGCTACGGCTCAGCCGCCCGGCTTGCGCACCTCGAACTCACCGCGCAACACCCCGCCGTCCTTCAGCGCGAACTCGACCACCACCCGGCTGCCCGGCTTCAACGGTGCGTGCGGCTGCATCAGCATCAGGTGCAACCCGCCCGGCTTGAGGGTCGCGCTGTCGTCGGGTGCGATCCGCAGTTCCGGCACCGCACGCATCCTGCTGACGCCATCGACGATGCGCGTCTCGTGCAACGACACTTCGGCAAACGACGGGCTGCTGGCGCCAACCACCACCAGCGGCGCCGTGCACGGGTTCCCGATCCGGCCGAACCCGGCCAACATCGGCATCGACATGGGCGGCATCCGCACCCAGCCATCGGTCACGGTGGGGGCGCAGTCGCGCGCGCAGGCGGTCACGCTGAACGTGATCGCAGCCAGGGCAAGCAACAGGGAGGCATGGAATGTTCGCATCGGCCTATGATACCGGCAGGCCGAAATGGAGTCCGCGATGCACCGTCCCCTCTCGTTGCTTGCCCTTGCCTGCACGCTTGCGGCGTGTTCGCCGGAGGAGCGTGCACCCGACGCAACCCAGCCGCCACCGGCCGCCACGCCGGCCAAACCCGTCGACAAGGACGCCGCTGCCAACGCCGGGATCACCCGCCTGACGGTCTACAGCGGCGACTACGACGCGCTGGCCCGCAGCGGCACGCCGGGCCCGGACATGCCCGGCTATGCGCTGGTCGAGCGGCCGTTGCATTACACCCTCAAAACCGGCCTCAACGCGGTGTCCGCCACCAGCGTTCCGGCCGCGATGGATGTCGAGGCGGCGAGCCTGCAGGCCCGCACGCCGGGGGTCGCGATCGAGTCGCAACGCTATGTCGAACCGCTGTCGGGCACCGGCGACCTGGTATCGCAGATCATCGGCCAGCGCATCACGGTCGAACATACCGCCGGCGGTGCCAAGCAGACCGATACCGGTGTGTTGCTGGCGGCAAGCGATGGCCTGACGCTGGCGCTGGGTGACGGTCGGGTCAAGGTCATCCGCGACTACGACACCTTCAGCGTGGTCGACGGCACCAGCCTGTTGCCACAGCAGGCCACGCTGCGATGGACGGTGCGCGCCGAGGCCAATGGCGATGCCGACTTCCTGCTGTCCTACCCCATGGGCGGGCTCGCATGGCGGGCCGAGTACCTAGCGCGGATCGACGACAGGGAAGGCTGCAAGCTGGCGCTGGACGGTGCTGCACTGATCGCCAACCGCGCGGGCGTGACGTTCGCCGAAGCGCACCTGACCCTGGTCGCCGGTGAGCCCAGTCGGGTGCAGCCGCAGCGCCAGTACATGGCACGCGGTCAGGCCTATGACAGCGTCGCGGTCACGGCCGCTGCACCGCCGCAGGGCATGCCGCAGCAGCGCGCGTCCGGCGAATACCACGCCTACGAGGTGCCGGGCACCACGCCGATCCAGAGCGGCGCCACCGAGCGCGTGGCGCTGTTCCCGCACCGCGACGCGATCGCCTGCGAGCGTGCCTACGTGGTCGATGCCGACTCACCGGACTGGCAGCCGCCGCGTCCGTTGATCGCACCCGACCAGCGCGGCAGCACCGGCGAATTGCCGGTCACGGCTGCGGTGTCGGTGCAGAACACCAAGGAAGCCGGACTCGGCCAGCCGCTACCGGCCGGGCGTGTGCGCGTCTACGACGGTGCTGACTTCCTCGGGGAATCGGAGCTGGGCCACACACCGGCCGGCGCCGAGATCCGGCTTGAAGTCGGCACGGTGTTCGACCTCACGGCCGAGCGCGAGGCGACCGACCTGCGGGTCGACCGCAGCGGCCGCACGATCACCGAATCGTTCGCCGTCACGTTGAAGAACGCCAAGGATTCCGATGTCGAAATCCGGGTGGTGGAACCGCTGCCGCGCTGGAGCGACTGGCAGGTCACCGCCAGCAGCGTGCCGTCGAAGAAGAAGGACGCGCGACACGTCGAGTTCAACGTGCCCGTGGCTGCCGGTGGCGAGACCCGACTGACCTACACGGTGCGCTACCGCTGGCCCGAGGGAGTGACGCCATGAGTTGCGTCGAGGTAGTCGACCACGCCGACGGCATCGTCGAACTGAAACTCGCGCGGGCGCCGGTCAATGCGCTCGACCCGGCACTGTGCCGCGAGCTGCGCGCCGCGCTGGATGCCGCGGTGATCGCCGAAGCCCGTGGCATCGTGCTGTCGGGCGGCCCGAAGGTGTTCTCCGCGGGTCTCGACGTGCCGCACCTGCTCGGGCTCGGCGATGACCGCGAGGCACTCACCGCGGCATGGCAGAGCTTCTTCGCCGCGGCGCGCGCATTGGCCGCGTGCCCGGTGCCGGTGGTGGCCGCGATCGCGGGGCATGCGCCGGCTGGCGGCTGCGTGCTGGCATTGTGTTGCGACTACCGGGTGATGGCGTCCGGCGACTTCCGCATCGGCCTCAACGAGACGCAGGTCGGCCTGGTCGCTCCCGAGGGTATCCAGCGCCTGATGCGCCGCACGGTCGGCGCCGCGCGTGCCGAACGCCTGCTGGTCATGGGCGATTTGGTGGAGGCGGAACGCGCCCTGCAGATCGGTCTGGTCGACGAGCTGATCGACATCGAGCAGGTCGGCGCGCGGGCGCGTGAATGGTTGCAGCAGCTGCTGGCATTGCCGCGAGAGGCGATGTTGCAGACCCGCCGGATCGCACGCGCCGATCTGATGGAGGCGCTGGAGCCGGAGCATATCCAACTGGAGCGGTTCATCGAAGCGTGGTCGGCGCCGGGTACACAAGCCGCGCTGCGTGCGCTGGTGGCGCGACTGGGGAAGTGAAGCCCGTCGTGGAGCATTGCCGGAGTAACGACCGTCGCTCGCACCCCGCGGATGGTCGCACCCGGCGTTGACTCCGGTGTAGGAGCGACGTAAGTCGCGATCGCACGACTATCCCGGGTATCAGTGAAATCGCGACTTACGTCGCTCCTACATGGGGCGGGTGCCACTGTTAGCCGCGGGCCCTGTCGCAACAGGCCGCGACGGATCCTCAAGCCACCCGCTCCACGATCCGGTGAACAGCTTCGCTCCGTCCAGCCCGGCATGTGCCATGGCCAGCAGGTGGTGACAGGCGGTCACGCCGGACCCGCACATCACCGCCACTTCGTCCGGGGCATGGCCGGCCAATAGCGCGCTGAATTCGGCGGCGAGGATGTCGGCGCGCTTGAAGTAGCCGTCGCGCAGGTTGTCCGCGTACGGGCGATTGACCGCACCGGGCACGTGGCCGGCGACCTTGTCGAGCGGCTCCACGTCACCGCGGAACCGCTCGGCCGCCCGTGCATCGATCAACATGCCACCGGCATCCAGATGCGCTTGCACCGCGCCGGCATCCAGCAGCCGCTCGTCGTCGAAGCTGGCGTCGTAGTGCGTCGGCGCGACTGCCGGCGGTTCCCCCGACTCGATCGGCAGGCCAAGCGACATCCAGCCCGCCCAGCCGCCATTGAGCACGGCGACGTCACGGTGACCGAGCGCGCGTAGCAGGAACCAGGCGCGTGACGCGGCCAATGCGCCGTCGCCCGCGTCGTAAACCACCACCTGCGTATCAGGACGGATGCCCCAGCGGCCCAGGGTTTCGGTGAAGTCCGTGGCGTCGGGCCAGGGGTGGCGGCCACCGGTCCTGGCGTGATCGGACAGGTCGCGGTCGAGGTCGGCATAACGCGCGCCGGGGATGTGCGATTGCCGGTACAGGGCCTCGCCAGCCGCACGGTCGGACAGCAGCACGCGGGCGTCGAGCACCACCAGGTCATCGCGCCCAAGCGCCGACGCAAGCTCGCCGGTATTGACCAGTGCCTGCCAGTTCTTCGCGGATTGGTTCATTGCAGGCCCTCCAGCCGCTGGCGCAGGTTCCACAGGATAGACGCGGTGACGCCCCAGATCCGCTGCGTGGGATAACGGAATTCCAGCACCCGACGCGGGCGACCGCGGAACTCGACTTCGTGCTGGTCGAGGTTGCCCGGGTCCAGCAGGAACGCGAGTGGAACCTCGAACACCTCGGCGACCTCGCCCGGATCGGGCCGCGCGACATAGTCCGGATCGATCGCCGCAACCACCGGCAGTACCCGGAACCCGGTGATGGTCACCAGCGGGTCGAGCAGTCCGATCGGGACGACCTGCCGGGCCGGGACGCCGATTTCCTCGTCGGTCTCGCGCAATGCTGCAGCGATCGCGCCATCGTCATCGGGCTCGACCCTGCCTCCGGGAAAGCTGACCTGCCCGGCATGATGCCGCAATGCATCGGTACGTCGGGTCAGCACCACCGCCGTGCCCGACGTACGAGCGACCAGTCCGACCAGTACCGCGGCATCGGCCAGTTCGGTAGCCGGCAACAACAGATCGGCCAACTCGTCACTGTTCCAGCCGACGTCGGAGGGAAACGCGTCCAGCGGCCGCAATGCGGCGCGCAGTTGTGCAATCTCGCGCAATGCGGCCGGGAGTCCGACAACGCTCACCCGCTGCGCCCCTCGCGCGCCGGCAGTACCTCCTCCATCAAACGCAAGCGCTCGTCGTCGCTCATCTGCGACCAGCATGCAATCTCGTTGCCGGTGCGATAACACCCCTCGCACAGGCCCTGCTCGTCGAGACAGCAGACGCCAGTGCAGGGACTGAGGATTGCGCGGAAGGGGGTGGTCATCGGTACGTGTGGTCGGGGGTCCGGCCGGGAGGGGTCTCAAAACAATTGCGCCGGCACTGGGCCGGCGCAAGAGTGAAGCAGTTACCGGTGCGATCGATTACTTGACGCTCAGCAACTTGATCTCGAACTGCACGGCCATGTTCGGCGGGACGCCAGTGCGCGGGTCGGCGCCGTAGGCCTGGGCGGCCGGCAGCGTTACTTCCCACTTGGAGCCGGCCGGCATCTGCAGCAGCACTTCGCGCATCGCGGGCATCTCGACTTCGCTGACCTTGATCTCCGGCATGGTGCGCGCCTCGGCGTTCTGGCCGCGCTCGCCCCACGGGAACGGACCGCCAACCTGCAACTGCACGGTGCTGGCCTGGGTCGGCTTGGCGCCGTTGCCGGTTTCGACGATGCGGTACTGCACGCCACTCGGCAGCGACTTCACGCCGGACTTGGCCTTGTTCTGGGCGATGAAGGCATCGCTGCGGGTCTTGTTCTCGGCAGCCGCCTTGTCCCATGCCGCCTTGGCCTTGGCCTGCTGGCGCTTCTGCATGTTCTCGACCGCGGTACGCAGCTGGTCGACGGGAACCGACGGCTCCTTCTTGGAGTAACCGTCCTGCAGACCCTTGACGATGGTGTTGACGTCCAGGGCCTCGCCGCTCTCGCTGGCGTTGCGACCCAGGTCGTAACCGAGCGCGTAGCTCAGCTTGCCCTTCTCGGACGAGGTGTCCTGCGCAAAGGCTTGGCCTGCGGTCAGGGTCAGGGCCGCCACTGCGACCGCAATCAAACGCAACTTCATTCGGTGGAACCTCCGGTGATGACGCGAAGCGGCGACACCGCCCCGGTTTGCTTTGATGCTCGGGATGCACCAGTCCGGTCGAACCGACCCGGATGGACGCGCTAGGATAACGGCGGCAGCGCTTAACCGCCACTGACGCCCAGGCTCTGACAATACGATGCCGCCGGAGTTCCGCGCAGGCATCAGCCACGGCCCGCCGGCCAACTGCCGACCCTCATCCCATTCCGCAAGGCGCCAGCCCCATGCCCGAATCCTCCCTGCCCGACTCCCCGGTCACCATTGCCAACCACGCCGCCGTGCGGGTGGTCACCGTCAATCGCCCGGACAAGCTGAATGCGCTCAACGGCGCAACCCTCGACGCCCTGCGCGAGGCCTTCGACGCCGCCGCCAGCGACGACTCGGTGCGTTGCGTGGTGCTGACCGGAGCCGGCCCCAAGGCGTTCGTCGCCGGCGCCGACATCAGCGAGATGAACACGCTCAGCCCGGTCCAGGGCCGCGATTTCTCCCAGCGCGGCCAGCGTCTGATGCGCGCGATCGAGCGGATGCCCAAGCCGGTCATTGCGATGGTCAACGGTTTTGCGCTTGGCGGCGGACTTGAGCTGGCGATGTGCTGCCATCTGCGGATCGCGGGCGACAACGCCAAGGTCGGCCAGCCCGAGATCAACCTTGGCCTGGTTCCCGGTTTCGGCGGCACCCAGCGGCTGCTGCGTCTGGCCGGCCGTGCGGCGACGCTGGAGCTGTGCCTGGTCGGCGCCCCGGTCGACGCCCAGCGCGCGCGCGAACTGGGCATCGTCAATCGCGTGGTCGCGGCCGCCGAACTTGAGGCAGAAACCATGAAGCTGGCCGCGCAACTGGCCGACTCGGCGCCGCTGGCGCTGCGCGGGATCATCGATTGCGTCAACGTCGGCGGCGAGTGCGGGATCGAGGAAGGCCTCGAATACGAGACCGCGCAATTCGGTCTGATGTTCTCGACCGACGACATGCGCGAAGGCACCGGCGCGTTCCTGGAACGGCGCAAGCCGGCGTTCAAGGGCAGCTGACCTGCGATGAGTGGCGCGGACGCGACCTGCCGTTGCGGCTGCATCGATCCGCGCGGCGCCGTGGTGCATGTGATCGCCATGGCGCTGGCTGTCGACGATCTTGATCGTGCGATCGAGGCAGGGCTGCTGGCGTGCGAGCCCTGTCCGGGTTGCGACCCCGTCTGCAGCGCATCGGTGTTGGCAGCGCGCGACGAACGACGCAAAGCACTGGCCGCACGCGAACGCTTCCGTGCCCGCGATGCGCGCCTGCGCCGTCGCGCCGAAGAGCGTGTGGCGCGGCGGAGGGTCGCGGCCGCGTTGCCCGAGGCACCCGGTGAATCATCCCGTCCGACATTGCCACCAGCGGCCGCAGCGGCATTGGCCCGCGCCAAGGCCCGGGCCAATGCCACGAAGAAGCATTGAGTCCACCTGATGCCGGCCAAGCCAACCCGCAAGTCCCCCAGCCGCAAACGCGCTCCCCGGTCGCGCCTGACCAAGGCCGAGATCGAGGAGATGTTCGCGCGACTCCGGCAACTCAATCCCAAGCCGACCACCGAACTGGAGTTCTCCTCGCCCTACGAACTGCTGGTCGCCGTGGCGCTGTCCGCGCAGGCAACCGATGTCGGGGTCAACAAGGCGACCCGCAAACTCTTCCCGATCGCCAACACGCCCGAAAAGATCGCCGCGCTCGGGGTCGAAAAGCTCAAGCCGTACATCGCCACCATCGGCCTGTTCAACACCAAGGCGGCCAACGTGGTCGCGATGGCGGCACAGTTGATCGCGAACCACGATGGCGAAGTGCCGCGTGACCGCGAATCACTCGAAGCCTTGCCCGGGGTCGGCCGCAAGACCGCCAACGTGGTGCTGAACACCGCATTCGGCGAACCGACGATGGCGGTCGACACCCACATCTTCCGGGTCTCCAACCGCATCGGGCTGGCACCGGGGAAGAACGTGCGCGAGGTCGAGGACCTGCTGGTGAGGGTCATTCCGGACGAGTACCTGCACGATGCCCACCACTGGCTGATCCTGCACGGCCGCTACGTCTGCAAGGCCCGCGTGCCGGACTGCCCGCACTGCGTGATCCGCGACATCTGCCGCTACAAGGACAAGACCCCGGGCGAACCGGTGCCGGCCACCGCGGCCAGTTGATGCATCAATCGTGGCGGCGTTCGCGCAGCCACTTGGTCGCGATCCACTTCTCGCCCTCGACCACCGGCGCGCCCGCATGCAGCGTGCGGGTCATCGGGTGCGGGCGGTCGTAACTGAAGAACACCGCGTTGCCCTTGACCGCGGCGACTTCGAGGTTGGCCTCGGGGAAGGTGGTGGCACCGCCACGTTGTGGCGTGTTGAGGTACATCACCAGCGAGCCGACCCGCTGGCCACCGCGTTTGAGCGGTCCGACTGAGCCCGCCCAGGCCGGGTCGAAGTAGTCGTGATGCGGTCGATATTCGGCACCGGGACCGTAACGCATGATCTGCATCGCCTCGCCATTCTCCAGCGGCCAGTCGAGCAGCGTCGCGATGCGCGCTTCGATGCGCTTGCATAGCGGGTTTCCACCGCGCGGGAAGAACGTTCCGGCACTGGTGCGGTCGACGTGCACCTCGTCGCCACCGCTCTCGGGATCGAGGATGGTCGAGCGCTTGAGCTTCGGTCGTGACATCTCCATCAGTTGGTCGCATTCGTCTTGGCTGAGCAATCCACTGAACACGATCACCCGCGGCAACAGCATGCTCGCCAGCACTGACACCTCGCGGTCGCCAACCCGCAACACTGACGAACCATTGAGTTCGATCGGCGACGGCACCGGCACCGAGGGCGGCAACCCGCTGTCACGTGCGTGCGAGTCGAGCCATCCGCGCACCACCGACTCGACCGCCGTGGTCGCCTCGTCCTGTTCCCAGCCCTCGTCCAGCAACGGTTGCAGCAGTGCATCGGGCGGCTGCCCGGAGCGGGCCTGGGCGAGGATCCTTTCGACGGTGTCGGGCGCGAGTTCTCGTTTCATGCCGCCAGTGTGTCAGCGGTTGATTGCAGTTTTTTTATGACAGCCAGGTTTCATCCAATCGACAGAATCCGCCCTTTCATCGCATGAATTAAAAAACCGTTATCGCTGAAAGCCCACTGTCACAAACCCTGCCTATAACGATTTCCTGAATCTTCGCCACGGAACTTTTCCCGTGCGTGGAGCCAACCCGTGATCGGAGAAATCGTGCAAATGGCTGCTTCCAGCAATTCCAAGACCCTGTTGATGACCCTGGCCGCGGCCTTCGCGCTCAGCGCGTGTGG
>JBOHYC010000209.1:0-7811 GCA_050737755.1 Lysobacter sp. | reverse complement strand
GCCGACCACAGCGGATAGTCGGGCGAGGGCAGCAGCACCTCGTCGCCCGGGTTGAGCAGCGCGCGCAGTGACAGGTCGATCAGCTCGCTGACGCCGTTGCCGACGAACACCCGTTCCGCGCTCGCGTTGGGTGTGCCGCGCTGCTGATGGAACGCCGCGATCGCCTCGCGCGCCGTCGGCAGGCCCTGCTGGTGGGTATATGGATCGGTGTCGGCGATGCGTCCGGCGATGGCCTGCTGCAGGTGCTCCGGCGCGCGGAATCCGAACGCTCCGGGATTGCCGATATTGAGTTTGATCAGCTGCCGGCCCTGCGTCTCCAGTTCACGCGCCCGGCGCGCAAGCTCGCCGCGGATTTCGTAACGCACTTCGGACAGACGGGCGCGGGTTTTCAGGCTGGCAGTCGGCATCGGTAAACGCGGCAATGTGGGGTCGGCCAAGCCTAGCCGATTCCCCGCCACCCGCCACCTCCACGCCCCCTCCCCCGTAGGAGCGACGTAAGTCGCGACCGCACGACGCACCGCGCCACCCGTGACCGTGCACCGGACGGCAAACCAACGGCCGCTGTCGGGCTGCCCTACCGCCAAACGGATGCACACGCCTGATCATTGCTGCGGCGTTCGCGACTTACGTCGCTCCTACATTTCCCTGCGTCCGGGATTTCACCAGCCGGCGTGGTCGCCGCGCGACTGTAGAATCCAGCCATGCGCCCAACCCACTGCTCACCGTGACCCCCGACCTCGCCCTGCAGGCGATCGGCTGGCCGCTCGACGACGACGGCCAGCCCGCGATCGCCGCCTGGCGCGAGGCCATCGCCGCCCACCCGCAGGCCCGCCCGGTGCGCGTGGTCGAGCAGCACCGCAGCGGTTACGTGGTCGCCGATGGCCCCGACAACAGTTTCGCGGTCGAGTCGCCGCCGCAGTGGCAGCGCACCCCGAGTTACAAGAAAGGCGCGACGCCGGCCGAGCAGCGCGCCGGCGTCGGCGACTGGGTGCTGATCGCGCCGTCGACCGAACACGCCGCCGGCAAGGACCAGATCGTCGCGCTGCTGCCGCGCCACAGCGCGATCAAGCGCGCCGCCGCCGGCGAGCACTACAAACAGCAGCTGATCGCCGCCAACGTCGACACCGTGTTCGTGGTCTGCGGGCTCGACGCCGACTTCAACCCTCGCCGGATCGAGCGTTACCTGCTGCTGGTCCACGGCAGCGGCGCCGAGCCGGTCGTGGTGCTGACCAAGGCCGACCAGGCGACCGACGTGCCCGGGTCACTCGCCGCGCTGGTCGAACTGGCCGCGCAGGACATCGCCGTGCGTGCGGTCAACGCGCGCGAACCCGACAGCGTCGCCGCGCTCAATCCGTGGCTGAAGCCCGGCAGCACCGCGGTGTTGGTCGGCAGCTCCGGCGCCGGCAAGTCGACCCTGACCAACACCCTGCTTGGCATCGAGCGCATGAGGACCGGCGCGGTGCGCGAAAGCGACGACCGCGGCCGCCACACCACCACCCACCGCGCGCTGATCCCGCTGCCCGGCGGCGCTTGTCTGATCGACACCCCCGGCATGCGCGAGCTCAAGCCGACCGGCGAGGAAACCGTCGCCGACAGCTTCGCCGACATCGAGGAACTGGCCGGCCACTGCAAGTTCCGCGACTGCCAGCACGCGAAGGAGCCCGGTTGCGCCGTGCGCGCTGCGATCGAGGCCGGCAAGCTCGACCCGCAACGCTACGCCAGCTATCACAAGCTCGGCAGCGAGGTGGCCGGCGCCGCCGACCGGTTGGCCCAGCGTCAGGCCGAGAACACATCGACCCGCGCGCCTGGCCGACCCGCCGCGAAACCGGCTGGCGACATCCCCAACGCGCGCCCCACCGGTCGCAAAACCCGGCGCTGATGACCGCCCTCGCGCCCGACGTCGCCCATCACGCCGCGCTCGACGCGCGCATGGTCATCGTCGCCCGCGACATCAAGGTGCTGAGCCTCGCCAGTTGGCCGGCCGGGCACGAGATCGACTTCGTCGCCGACTACGCCCGCGGCGTCGCAAGGCTGCCGCAGATCGAATACCCACGCCACGATTTCAGCGCCGCCCGCGCCGAACTCGATGCGATCGCCCGCGCCGCTGACCCGAGCCACCCGCTCGGCCAGTACTTGATCGACTCGACCCAAAGCTGGGCCACCGCCGCGCAACTGTGCGAAGCGCTCGGTACCGACGCCGTCACCGACCTGTCGATCCAGCTCTACGGAAGCCCGTTCGACCCGCTGCCCGGCGGCGGCCCCGACGCCCGCGTCGCCGCCCGCCATTTCCTCGCAATCGCCGACACCTACGACCGCGAACTGGTCTCGCCGGCCGAGCAGGTCCCGATCTCCGCCACCGCGTTGCAACTGCAACTGCAGGGCGACCTCGACGACTACTTCAACGAGCGCGTGATCGATGTCGTGCTCGATCCCAACCTGATCGCCAAGGCCGCCGCGGGCGCCACCCGCATCCGCCTGCGCACCAGCGCCTCGTTCAGCGACTACGACCGCGACCAGCTGCTGCAGCACGAGGCTTTCGTGCATTCGCTGAGCGCGCTCAACGGCCGCCAGCAACCAGTGCTCGGCAGCCTCGCGCTGTCATCGCCGCGCGCCACCGCCACCCAGGAAGGGCTGGCGACATTCGCCGAACAGATCACCGGCAGCATCGACATCAGCCGGATGAAACGGCTCAGCCTGCGCATCGAGGCGGTCGCGATGGCGCTGGAGGGCGCCGACTTCATCGAGGTGTTCCGCTATTTCCTCGACTCGGGCCAAAGCCCCGAGGAAGGCTTCGCCTCGGCCCAGCGCGTGTTCCGCGGCGTCCCGACCACCGGCGGTGCGGCGTTCACCAAGGACGCGGTGTACCTGCGCGGGCTGGTCGGTGTGCACACCTTCTTCCGCTGGGCGATGCGCCAGCGCCAGTTGCGCCTGTGCCGCTGGCTGTTCGCCGGCAAGATGACCCTGGTCGACGTGCAGCGGTTCGCGCCGCTGTTCGAGTCCGGCGTGCTGCTGCCGCCGCGCTGGATGCCGCGCTGGATCGCCCGCGCCAACGGCCTGGCGGGGATGCTGGCGTTCTCGCTGTTTGCCAACCAGATCCGGCTGGACGCGATCGACGGACACGGTTTCCACGACATCTGAGCACTGCGGCCAGCTTCCGGACGGCGCGCGACGCCCGGTCTGGCTAGAATCAAGGGCTCCTCCGCCGCGCCCAGACCGATGTCCAACACCGACGATTTCAAGCAAGCCGCCCTCGATTACCACCGCCTCAGCCCGCCGGGCAAGATCAAGGTCACCGCGACCAAGGCGATGGTGACCCAGCGCGACCTCGCCCTGGCGTACTCGCCGGGCGTGGCCTACGCCTGCGAGGCGATCGTCGCCGACCCCAACACCGCCCGCGACTACACCGCGCGCGGCAACCTGGTGGCGGTGATCACCAACGGCACCGCGGTGCTCGGCCTGGGCGATATCGGCCCGCTGGCCGGTAAACCCGTCATGGAAGGCAAGGGCGTGCTGTTCCAGAAGTTCGCCGGCATCGACGTGTTCGACATCGAGCTGGACGAGCGCGACCCCGACAAGCTGGTCGAAATAATTGCCGCGATGGAACCGACCTTCGGCGGCATCAACCTGGAAGACATCAAGGCGCCGGAATGCTTCATCGTCGAGCGCAAGCTGCGTGAGCGGATGAACATCCCGGTGTTCCACGACGACCAGCACGGCACCGCGATCATCGTCGGCGCGGCCGTGTACAACGCACTGGAAGTGGTCGGCAAGGACATCGGCGCGGTCCGCATCGCGACCACCGGCGCCGGCGCCGCCGGCATCGCCTGCCTGGACATGCTGGTGGCGATGGGCGCGAAGAAGGAGAACATCACCGCGTTCGACCGCGACGGCGTGATCTACGCCGGCCGTCCCAATCTGGACCCGGACAAGGCCCGCTACGCCTCCGACACCGACAAGCGCGAGCTGGCAGAGATAGTGGCAGGTGCCGACATTTTCCTCGGCCTGTCGGCCGGCGGCATCCTCAAGCCGGAGATGGTCGCGGCGATGGCCGACAAGCCGATCATCCTGGCGCTGGCCAACCCGTACCCGGAGATCCTGCCGGATGCCGCCAAGGCGGTCCGCCCCGACTGCATCATCGCCACCGGCCGTTCGGACTACCCGAACCAGGTCAACAACGCACTGTGCTTCCCGTACATCTTCCGCGGCGCGCTCGACGTGGGCGCGCGCGAGATCAACGAGGCGATGAAGCTCGCCTGCGTGCACGCGATCGCGCAACTGGCCCGGATGGAGGCCGGCGACCTCGCCGCGGCCTACGGTGGCGACGTGCCGACGTTCGGCCCCGACTACCTGATCCCGCGCCCGTTCGACCCGCGGCTGCTGGTGGTGCTGGCGCCCGCGGTCGCACGTGCCGCGATGGACTCGGGCATGGCGACCCGGCCGATCACCGACATGCAGGCGTACGAAGAGACGCTGGCGCAGTTCATCTACCGCACCGGCCTGATGATGAAGCCGGTCTATGACCGCGCCCGCAGCGACCGCAAGCGCGTGGTCTACGCCGAGGGCGAGGAGAACGTGGTGCTGGCGGCCGTGCAGACCGTGGTTGACGATGGCCTGGCGTTCCCGATCCTCATCGGCCGCCCGGAAGTCATCAACACGCGCATCGAGAAGCTCGGCCTGCGCCTGCGCCAAGGCGTCGATTTCGAACTCACCAACATCAACGACGACCCGCGCTTCAACGACTACTGGCAGCAGTACCACGCGCTGACCGAGCGCCGAGGCGTCACCATCGACGCCGCCAAGAGCCTGCTGCGTTCGCGCCCGAGCCTGATCGCCGCACTAATGGTCGAACGCGGCGAAGCCGACGCGATGATCTGCGGCGTGGTCGGCCGCTTCCACAAGAAGCTCGGCTACCTGCGCAGCGTGTTCGACTTCGACCGCGGCGTCACCGGCACCGCCGCGATGACCGGCGTGATCAACGACCAGGGCGCGTGGTTCTTCCTCGACACCCACGTCCAGCTCGACCCCAGCGCCGAGCAGATCGCCGAGGCGACGTTGCAGGCAACCTACCGGCTCAAGCTGTTCGGCGTCGAACCCAAAGTCGCGTTGCTGTCGCACTCCAACTTCGGCAGCCACGACAACCCGTCGGCGGCGAAGATGCGCAAGGTCTACCAGATCCTTCTGCAGCGAGCGCCGAAGCTCGAAGTCGATGGCGAGATGATGGCCGACACCGCATGGAACGATGCCCTGCGCCGCCGCACCTTCCCGAACACGCGTCTGAACGGCCGCGCCAACCTGTTCGTGATGCCCAATCTGGACGCCGCCAACATCACCTACAACATGTTCCGCGTCGCCACCGACGGCGTAGCGATCGGCCCGATCCTGATGGGCCTCGACAAGCCGGCGCACATCCTGACCCCGGATTGCACCTCCCGCCGCATCGTCAACCTGACCGCCATCGCTGCCGTGGACGCCCAGATCCGCACCGCCCGCGGCGGGTAACGCGCGCGCCGCGCCACCGAAGGGGGCCGCCTCGTCCCGCGTCCCACCCAACGGCCGGCCCCGCCGGCCTGTAGGAGCGACGTAAGTCGCGACCGCACGACGCACCGCGCCGCCCATGACCGCGCACCGGACGACGGGCTGCAGGCGGCAAACCGCGATCGCTTCCGGGACGCATTGCCGCCAAACGGGTGCGAACGCCTGATCCCTGCCGAGGCGTTCGCGACTTACGTCGCTCCTACAAAAGCCCGGGTCGGCCAGAGTCAGCCCGGATTGACCGCGTCAGAGCCACTTTGCGTCCCAATACGGGTAATCCCCAACCCGCCGCACCAACCCCGCGCGCACCGGATTCATCACCAGATATCGCGCCGCATCCACCAACTGCTCCTCCGCGCGCAACACCCTGTCGTGATACCCGCTTCCCCACACCCGCCCGACGCGTGGGTCCGCCTGCCGCACATGCCGCCCGGTGTTCGCCTTGAGCCGCTGCACCAGCGACGGCAGGTAATCACGCTCGCCCAGCGCGACCAGCCCATGCCAGTGGTCAGGCATCAACACCCATGCGAGCAATTCCGACGACGCCCACAGCCGGCGATCGATCAACGCGCGGGCCATCGACATCGCGCAGTCCGGGTCGGAGAACAGTGGCTGGCGCTGGTGGGTAGTGAACGTCACCAGATAGACCTGGTTGGGGAGAGACACGCGCCCGCGGCGGAGCGCGGCGTGGCCTCGGCGGACGGGGGAGAGTTTGCCCATTCGGGCAGGATCGTTGTGGGGGCAGGCGGGTGGTATCGGGGTAGGCACCTACGCCGGGTCGGATAACTCCGCGCGTTCGCGACTTACGTCGCTCCTACAAAAGCCACGACAGCCCCACGCCCGCTGTAGGAGCGACGTAAGTCGCGATCACCAACCGTCCCCCAACACCCCACCCCGATCGCCACGCACTCACACAAGCCATACGCCCTCGCACGGTCACCGCCCCATGACCCAAGTCACCAGCCCCCGCCAGACCCCGCTGATAGAATGGCAGGAACGTTTCCCACCCCCATCCAAGAGGCGCGGCCATGGGGCCGCGAGGCGCATGACCACGACCTATGAAAGCCCGTTCACCGACCTGATGCAGAACGATCCGGACCCGACCGAGACCCAGGAGTGGGTCGAGTCGATCGAGGCGGTGATCGCGCGTGACGGCACCGACCGCGCGCACGCGCTGCTGGAGAACATGGTCGAAGTCAGCCGCCGTGCCGGTGCCGACCTGCCGTTCGCGCCAACCACCGAGTACATCAACACCATCCCGCCGCACCTGGAGGCCAAGAGCCCGGGCGACGCCGCGATGGAGTGGAAGATCCGCTCGATCATCCGCTGGAACGCGATGGCGATGGTCGTGCGCGCCAACCGCAAGCCCGGCGACCTCGGCGGCCACATCGCCAGTTTCGCGTCCGGCGCCACGCTCTACGACGTCGGCTTCAACCACTTCTGGCGCGCCCCGTCCGAAGACCACCCGGGCGACCTGCTCTACATCCAGGGCCACAGCTCGCCGGGCATCTACGCGCGCAGCTTCCTCGAAGGCCGCATCAGCGAAGACCAGCTCAACAACTTCCGCATGGAAACCGGCGGCAAGGGGTTGAGCTCCTACCCGCACCCGTGGCTGATGCCGGACTACTGGCAGACCCCGACCGTCAGCATGGGCCTGGGCCCGCTCGCGGCGATCTACCAGGCGCGGCAGTGGAAGTACCTCGAAGGCCGCGGCCTGATGCCGAAGACCGACCGCAAGGTCTGGTGCTTCCTCGGTGACGGCGAGACCGACGAGCCCGAATCGCTCGGCGCCATTTCGGTGGCCGGCCGCGAAGGCCTCGACAACCTGATCTTCGTCATCAACTGCAACCTGCAGCGCCTCGACGGCCCGGTGCGTGGCAACGGCAAGATCATCCAGGAGCTGGAAGGCAACTTTCGCGGCGCCGGCTGGAACGTCATCAAGACCATCTGGGGCAGCTACTGGGATCCGCTCCTGGCGCGCGACACCTCCGGCAAGCTGCGCCAGCTGATGATGGAAACCGTCGACGGCGAGTACCAGAACTGCAAGGCGTTCGGCGGCAAGTACACCCGCGAGAACTTCTTCGGCAAGTACCCGGAGACCGCCCAGCTGGTCGCCAACCTGTCCGACGAGGACGTCTGGCGCCTCAACCGCGGCGGCCACGACCCGCACAAGGTCTACGCCGCCTACGACGCGGCCGTGAAGACCAAGGGCATGCCGACCGTGATCCTGGCCAAGACGGTCAAGGGCTACGGCATGGGCGATGCCGGCGAGTCGCTCA
>JBOHYC010000208.1:0-9293 GCA_050737755.1 Lysobacter sp. | reverse complement strand
GGCCGTGCTGAAAGCCGGCGCCGCCTACGTGCCACTCGATCCGACCTATCCGCTTGAGCGCCTTGGCTACACGCTGGAAGACAGCGAGCCGGCAGCTCTGCTGACGATGCGCGACATGATCGAAGGCGCCGGCAAGGGACTCGCGATCCCCGAGGGTCTGCCGGTGCTTGACCTCGCCGATCCGATGCCACCGTGGCACGCGCAATCGGCCGAGAATCCCACGCCCGCCGATGCAGGGCTGATGCCGCAGCACCTCGCCTACGTGCTGTACACATCCGGCTCCACCGGAAAGCCCAAGGGCGTGGCGATGCCGCACGCGCCACTGGTCAACCTGGTGCAGTGGCAGTTGCGCCAACCGGGTGCGTCCAGCCCGCTGCGGACGTTGCAGTTCGCCGCGCTCGGTTTCGACGTCGCGTTCCAGGAGACCTTCGCCACCCTGTGTGCGGGCGGCCAGCTGTTCCTGGTCGACGCGGATACGCGCGTCAGCGCGACGCGGCTGTTCCAGTTCATCCGCGAGCACGGCATCGAGCGCGTGTTCCTGCCGTACTTCGCCCTGCAGATGCTGGCCGAAGGACTGGATGCCCGGATCGACGCGCTGGCGCCGGGTGAATCGCTGGATTGCGCGCTGCGCGAAGTCATTACCGCAGGCGAGCAACTGCGGATCGAACCGAGGATCCGTCGGTTCTTCCAACGGATTCCCGATTGCCGCCTGCACAACCATTACGGCCCGACCGAGAGCCACGTGGTCACCGCGCTGACCTTGCCCGCGGACCCGGCGGAGTGGCCGCGCCTGCCAGCCATCGGTGCGCCGATTTCGAATGCCCGGGTGTACGTGCTGGACGCGCATGGCGAACCGGTCCCCTCCGGTGTCGTTGGCGAGCTGTACCTGGCCGGTCCCGTGCTTGCGCGTGGCTACCTCAAGCGGCCGGACCTCGATGCCGGACGCTTCCTCGATGATGCTTTCAGCGAGGCGGACGGCGCGCGGATGTACCGGACCGGTGACCTTGGCCGCTGGCTGCCCGACGGCATCCTCGAGTGCCTCGGCCGGCAGGACTTCCAGGTAAAGATCCGCGGGTTCCGCATCGAACTGGGCGAGATCGAGGCGCAGGTCATGGCCTGCCCAGGCGTGCGCGACGCCGGCGTGGTGGTGCGCGAGGACAGCCCCGGCTTCAAGCGCATCGTTGCCTACTACTCGCCGATCGCGGCCGACGCGCCGGTCGACGTCGACGTGTTGCGCCGTCACCTGGCTGGGCAGCTGCCGGACTACATGGTTCCGGTGGCCTACGTAGAGTTGGATGCGCTTCCGCTGACACCCAACGGCAAGCTGGACCGCGCGGCGTTGCCGGCGCCGGGACGGCAGCGGCCGGAATGGGCTGGACCGTTCGAGCCGGCGCAAGGTGAGATGGAAAGCGCCTTGTGCCGCGCGATGGCCAGCGTGTTGGACCTGGAGGAGATCGGCCGCAACGACAACTTTTTCGAGCTGGGTGGCGGCTCGCTGCTGGCGGTGCGGGTGGTGGAGCAGGTGAAGCGCGAATCCGGCCTGGACGTCGCCATCACGTCGCTGTTCGCGCATCCCTCACCGGCGGCGCTGGCGACGGCCCATGCGTCCGCGCAGACGCCGGACATCGCCACCGGACGGATGAGCGCCGGGCGCCGTGCTGCGGGGCTCGCCGAACCCATCGCCATCATTGCGATGGCAGGACGCTTCCCGGGCGCCAACGACATCGAGGCGTTCTGGGACAACCTCTGCGAGGGCCGCGACAGCATCAGCCACTTCAGCCTCGACGAGCTCGACCGCTCGGTGCCGGATGCGCTTCGCCGCGACCCGGCGTACGTCCCGGCGCGGGGCTTGATCGACGGCGTGGAAATGTTCGACGCGGCGTTCTTCGGCATCTCCCCGCGCGAAGCCGAGTTGATGGATCCGCAGCAGCGTATCTTCCTCGAGCTGTGCTGGGAATGCATGGAGCGCGGCGGCCACGTGCCGGGTACCGACAGCGGGCCAGTCGGCGTCTTCGCCGGCATGTACAACGCCAGCTACTACCAGCACAACGTGCTGCCCAATCCCGAGCTGATCGAGAAGGTCGGCGCCTTCACGGTGATGCTCGACAACGAGAAGGACTACATCGCCACCCGCGTGGCGCACAAGCTCAACCTCACCGGTCCGGCCGTCAGCGTGCACACCGGTTGCTCGACCTCGCTGGTCGCGATTTGCCAGGCGGTCGACAACCTGCGGCTCGGACGTTGCGACATGGCACTCGCCGGCGGCGTCGCGGTGACCAGTCCGCTGCGCAGCGGGCACCTCTACCAGGAGGGCGCAATGCTGTCCTCCGATGGCCACACGCGCAGCTTCGATGCCGCCGCGCGGGGCACTGTCTTCAGCGACGGCGGCGCGGTGTTGCTGCTCAAGCGGTTGTCGGATGCGCAGGCCGATGGCGACACCATCCATGCGGTCATCCGCGGCGCCGCCATCAACAACGACGGCGGCGACAAGGCCAGTTTCACTGCGCCGAGCAGCGAAGGACAGGCGGCCGTGGTCGCGATGGCGCATGACGACGCGGGCATCGACGCGCGCAGTGTCTCCTACATCGAAACCCACGGTACTGCGACGCCGCTGGGCGATCCGATCGAGATCCAGGGTTTGACCCGGGCCTTCCGCCGCGGCACCGATGACAACGGCTTCTGCCTGGTCGGTTCGGTCAAGAGCAACATCGGCCATCTGGTCAGTGCGGCAGGCGTTGCCGGGACCATCAAGACCGCGCTGGCGTTGTCGCAGGAGCGGATTCCGGCCACCGTGCATTTCTCCGAGCCCAACCCGTCGATCGATTTCGCCGCGACCCCGTTTACCGTCAATGCCCGGTTACATGATTGGCCGCGCCAGTCCGGACAGCCACGACGTGCGGGTGTCAGCAGCTTCGGCGTGGGTGGCACCAATGCGCATCTGGTGCTGGAAGAGGCGCCGCTGCCGGCCGTTTCCGGGGTGTGCGAGGGGCCAAAACTGCTGGTGCTCTCCGCGCGCAAACCGCTCGCGCTGGCGACGGCTGCGACGCGACTGGCCGAGCACCTGCAAGCGCATCCCGACATGCAGCTGGATGACGTCGCCTGGACGCTGGCGGCCGGCCGCAAGGGGTTTCCGCACCGCCTGTCACTGGTTGCCGATGACGTTGCCGATGCCATCGCCAAACTGCGTGATCCCAAGGTCGCCGCGGCTGCCGAGCGTGGTCGGCCGGCCCATCGCGCGGACGTGGTCTTCATGTTCCCGGGGCAGGGCGCGACCTATCCCGGCATGGGCCGCGAGCTGTACCACAGCGAGCCGGCGTTCCGCCGGGCACTCGACGAGTGCATCGAAAGCCTGCCGCAGGACCACGACCGTGACTTGCGGGCGTTGATCCTGCACGGCGATGCGGACGCATTGCGGCCGACCGCGGTCATGCAACCGGCCACCTTCATCGTCGAGTACGCACTGGCCCGGATGTGGATGGACCACGGCCTGCAGCCGGCCGCGCTGGTCGGCCACAGCGTCGGTGAATTCGTCGCCGCGGCGCTGGCGGGTGTGTTCACCCTGGCCGACGCGTTGCGGCTGGTGGTGCGCCGCGGTGCCTTGATGCAGGCCCAGCCGGCCGGCGCGATGCTCTCGGTCCGGATCGCCCTCGATGTGTTGCAGGCGCGCTTGCCCGACACCCTGTCGCTGGCGGCGGAGAACGCGCCCGGCGCCTGCGTGGTGGCCGGGTCGCATGAGGACATCGCGCAGTTCCAGGCCAGCCTGGATGCGGACGGCATCGCATGCAGGGCTTTGTGCACCTCGCACGCGTTCCACTCGTCGATGATGGATCCGGTGGTGGCGCCGTTCCGCGCCGTAGTCGAGGCGATGGCCCGCAGCGCACCGGTCGTGCCGGTGGTGTCCACGGCGACCGGTCAATGGCTGGATGCGGAGACAGCCTGCTCCCCGGACTACTGGGCGAATCACCTGCGGCAGCCGGTGCTATTCGCCAAGGCGCTCGAATGTCTGGTGGTGGATACGCCGCGCGTGCTGCTGGAAGTCGGCCCGCGGACCACCCTCGGCACGCTCGCGCGCCAGCATCCGGCAATCAAGGCCCAGCCCGGTACGACGGTGTTGTCGTCGCTGTCGGACAACGCGGATGCGGAGCAGGGCAGTGTCCGCCAGGCGCTCGGGCTGGCCTGGTGCCGCGGCGTGCCGGTGGATCCGGCCTGCTTTGACCGACGTACCCAGCGCTGCCGTGTGCGCCTGCCGACCTATCCATTCGACAGACAACGTTACTGGGTAGAAGCACCTTCCACGACGGCCAAGGTCGTCCTGCATCCCGCCATCGCCGTAGCCGCCACCGCAACCCCGGAGTCCCAGATGCCGCACCTTGTCCCGTCACCCGTCGCCGCGCCGGCCGCCGATCGCAAACCCCGACTGATGGGGGAGGTCCGTGACCTGTTCGAGGACATCGTCGGTTTCGATCTGTCCGATGCGGACACCGATGCCAACTTCATGGAGCTGGGCCTGGACAGCCTGATGCTGACCCAGGTCGCGCTGCAGTTGCAGAAGGCGTTCCCGGTCGCGGTGACGTTCCGCCAGTTGATGGGCGACTGCTCCAGCCTCGATCGACTGGTGGCGATGCTCGACGCGCAGATGCCGGCGGAAGCGGTCGCGGCGCCGGTCGCGAATACCGTGGTGGCGCCTGTTGCAGCTCCAGCGGCTCCTGCTGTCCCGGCCACGGACGCCGTGGCGACGGCGGGCAGCGTGCCCTTCGCGTTGCCACCGGCTCCAGCCATGGGGTCCGGGGCCGACGTGGGCGACTTCGGGCGGATGCTGATCTCCCAGCAGATGCAGCTGATGTCGCAGCAACTGGCGCTGCTGTCCGCGGGCCCGGTAGCCACCGCGGCGCCGATTGCAACTGCGCCGGTCGCGACCCCCGTGGCCGTGCCAGCCGTCGCTGTCGCGTGCCCCGTACCCGTGACCGCGCCCCCCGCCGCGGCTGTATCCGCTGCGGTGCCGGACGAAGAAGTCGAGCAACTCACCCACACCCGCTACGACGTGCAGAAGGCCTTCGGCGCGATCGCGCGTATCCATACCAGCAAGCTCAACCTCGACGAACGCCAGCACCAGCATGTGCAGTCGTTCATGCAGCGCTACATCCAGCGCACCGGCAAGTCCAAGGCCTACACCGTCGAACACCGCCCGCACATGGCCGACCCGCGCGTGGTCAACGGCTTCCGCCCGGCAGTCAAGGAAATCGTCTACCAGATCGTGGTCGAGCGCTCCAAGGGCTCCCACGTGTTCGATATCGATGGCAACGACTACGTCGATGCCACCAACGGTTTCGGCACCAGCATGTTCGGCTGGCAGCCCGAGTTCGTGATGAAGGCGATCCGCGCGCAGTTGGACCTGGGCTACGAGATCGGTCCGCAGCATCCGCTGGCGGGCGAGGTCACGAAGCTTGTCTGCGAACTCACGGGGCATGACCGCGCCGCCCTGTGCAACACCGGTTCGGAAGCAGTGATGGGCGCCATCCGAGTTGCCCGCACCATCACTGGCCGTGACACGGTGGTGATGTTCAACGGCTCGTACCATGGCATCAACGACGAAGTGATTGTCCGCGGCACCCGCAAGTTGAAGTCGGTCCCGGCTGCGCCCGGCATCCTGCCAAATACCGCCCAGCATGTGCTGGTGCTGGATTACGGCACCGACGAGGCGTTGGAGATCATCCGCTCGCGCGCTGGCGAACTGGCCGCCGTGCTGGTCGAGCCGGTGCAGAGCCGTCGCCCCGATTTCCAGCCGGCCGGGTTCCTGCGCGAGGTGCGCAAGATCACCGAGCAGGCGGGCGCGGCATTGATCTTCGACGAAGTGATCACCGGCTTCCGCAGCCATCCGGGTGGCGCCCAGGCGCTGTTCGGGGTCAAGGCCGACCTTGCGACCTACGGCAAGGTCATCGGCGGTGGATATCCGATCGGCGTTATCGCCGGCAAGCGCGCTTTCATGGATGCGCTGGATGGCGGCCATTGGGACTACGGCGACGATTCGCAGCCGACCGTGGGGGTCACCTATTTCGCCGGTACCTTCGTACGCCATCCGCTCGCGCTCGCTGCGGCGCATGCGGTGCTGGTCCATATGAAGGAATCCGGTGCGGCGCTGCAACAGGGCCTCAATGCACGGGTTGAGGCATTCGCCGACGAGTTGAACGCGTTCTGCCTGCAGGTGGGCGCGCCGCTGCGGATCACCCAGTTCGCCTCGCTCTGGCGCACGCAGTTCCTGGAAGACCATCCGATGCAGGAAATGCTGTTCGCGATGATGCGCATCCGCGGCATCCACATCCTCGACAACTTTCCGTGCTTCTTCACCACCGCGCATTCAGAAGCGGATTTCCAGGCGATCCTGAAGGCCTACAAGGACGCCGTACTCGAACTGCAGGGCGCCGGGCTGTTGCCGCGCGCAGAGGTACCGGCCATGGCGGTGATGGATGCGAGCCAGCCGCCGGTCCCGGGCGCACGGCTGGGTCGGGAGCCTGATGGGAGGCCCGCGTGGTTCGTGCCCAACACCGAGGAGCCGGGCAAGTTCCTCAAGGTAGGAGCGTAACAATGGTGGCGATCATGCAACCCGCGGCTGGCAGTGCGGTCGACTACGACCCGTTCGCGGAGGGCGAGCTTGCGCGCGTGGTGTCGACCACCGAGCCGCAGCGCGAAGTCTGGCTGGCGGATCAACTGGGCGAGGATGCCTCGCTGGCGTTCAACGAATCGTCGTCGCTGCGCCTGCGGGGAACGCTTGATCGCGATGCGTTGCACGCGGCACTGGAGCGGTTGGTGGCGCGCCACGATGCGCTGCGGTCCAGTTTCGGACCGGATGGTGAAAGCCTGTGCGTGCGCCCTGTCGGATCACTGGCGTTGCCATTTACCGACCTGTCGCCGATGGATGCCGGCGCTCGCGACGCTGCCCTTGCCGCACGCCTGCACAGCGTGGTGGAAACACCGTTCCGGCTGGATCGCGATGACCTGTTCCGCGCCGAGCTGCTGCGCCTGTCGGACGACGAGCACCTGCTGGTCCTGACCGCGCACCACATCGTCTGTGATGGCTGGTCCTGGTGGGTGCTGGTGCAGGACCTGGGCATGCTTTACGCCATCGCGTGCGGGACCGACACCGGTCCGCTGCCGCCGGCCGAAGCGTTCTCCGACTATGCCGTGACGGAAGCCGCGCATGTCGCCGGCACGGCCACCGCAGCCGACGAAGCCTACTGGCTGTCGCGATTCGCCGACGGCGCGCCGGTGCTCGACCTGCCGACCGACCGGCCGCGGCCACACCGTCGCAGCTTCGCCTCGCGCCGCGAGGACCACGTCATCGATGCCGAACTGGTCGCCGCGGTCAGGCGCATGGGCGCGCGCCGCGGCACCAGCATGTTCGCGACCTTGCTGGCGGGTTTCGCCAGCGTGGTGTCGCGTCTTGCCGGGCAGTCGCAGGTCATCGTCGGCATCCCGGCCGCTGGCCAGTCCGTCGACGGGCACGACCACCTGGTCGGCCACTGCGTCAACCTGTTGCCGCTGCGTTTCGAGCTTGATCCGGCGCAACCGTTCCAGCAGTTGCTCGGCGACGCCCAGGACACCCTGCTCGACGCGATCGAGCACCAGCGCTACACGTTCGGCACGCTGCTGCAGAAGGTCAAGGTCGAGCGCGATCCCGCGCGCCTGCCGCTGGTCAGCGTGATGTTCAACATCGACCAGGCGCTGGAGCGCGAGACCACTGGTTTCCCCGGCCTGTCGATGGACTTCCGCAGCAATCCGCGCAGCTACGAGAACTTCGAGATCTTCATCAACGCGGTGCATGCGCATGGCGCGCTGACGCTGGAGTGCCAGTACAACACCGACCTGTTCGACGCGGACACCATCCGTCGCTGGTTGTCGGCATACGAAGCGCTGCTGCGCGATGCGGTTGAGCGTCCGGAAGCCGCCGTGTCGAGCCTGTCGCTGGTCGATGCCGACGCGATTGCCCAGCTGGCGGCGTTGCAGCCGGCGCCGGTCGGGTTCGATCGCCAGCTGCGCATGCATGAATCCTTCGAGGTGCAATGCGACCGTGATCCGGATCGGGTCGCGCTGGAATTCCGTGGCGAGTCGCTGAGCTACGCCACGCTGGAAGCGCGTGCCAACCGCATCGCCCACCTGCTGCGCGCGCGCGGGGTAAAGCGCGGTGGCCTGGTCGGCATCGCGCTGGACCGTGGCGTCGACATGCTGGCCGGCCTGCTCGGCGTGCTCAAGGCCGGTGCCGGCTACGTGCCGCTCGATCCGCAGTTCCCGGCCGATCGACTGGCCTACATGGCCGGTGATGCCGGCCTTGCCGCGCTGCTGACCCAGGAGCGCCACGCCGCCCAGTTCGACCTGCGTGGTCGCCCGGTACTGATGCTGGACCAGTTGGATGAAGAGCTGGCGGCCATGCCGGCCCACCGTCTCGGCCGCGACGACGATGCCGCCGAGCCGGAGTCGGTCGCCTATGTGATCTACACTTCCGGTTCCACCGGGCGGCCGAAGGGCGTGCAGGTGCCGCATCGGGCCGTCGCCAACTTCCTGGTCGGGATGCAGCGCGAGCCCGGCATCGGTCCCGATGACCGGTTGGTCGCAGTCACCACGCTGTCGTTCGACATCGCTGTCCTGGAGCTGCTGCTGCCGTTGAGTGTCGGGGCCCGCATCGTGCTGGCCGATCGTGATACCGCGGTCGATGGAGGCGCATTGAAGGGGCTGCTGGTGGATTCGGGCGCGACCCTCATGCAGGCGACGCCGGCGACCTGGCGCCTGTTGCTGGAAGCCGACTGGGCAGGGCGCCCGGACTTCGCCATTCTCTGCGGTGGCGAGCCGTTGCCGTCCGACCTGGCGATCCAGTTGCTGCCGCGCTGCGGCGCGCTGTGGAACGTGTACGGCCCGACTGAAACCACGGTGTGGTCGACGATCGCCCGGGTCGAACAATCCGCCGACCAGAAGGTCCCGGATATCCACATCGGCCACCCGATCGCCAACACCCGCATCTGGATCCTCGACGAGCAGGGTGGACTGTGCCCGCGTGGCGTCGCAGGCGAGATCTGCATCGGCGGCGATGGCGTGACCCTGGGGTATCTGGACCGACCGGAACTGACTGCCGACCGTTTCGTGCCCGACAGGCTCGCCGGCGCGCCGTCGGAGGGCGTGGGGCAAGCGTCGCCGTTGCTGTATCGCACTGGCGATCGCGGTCGCTGGCGTGCCGACGGCAACCTCGAGCACCTCGGTCGCCTGGATTTCCAGGTCAAGGTCCGCGGCTACCGGATCGAACTGGG
>JBOHYC010000207.1:0-7646 GCA_050737755.1 Lysobacter sp. | reverse complement strand
GTGCACCGGCAATCGGCATTGCCGCTGCCTGGGGACTGGTACTGGCCGCGCGCGATATCGAAGCGAAAGATGGTGCGGAGGCTGCGATTCTGCTCGACCCGGCAATCGCCCATCTCAATGCCGCCCGTCCGACCGCGGTCAACCTCGCCTGGGCGCTCGCGCGGATGCGTCGCGTGGTCGCTGCCGCAGGTGCCGACTGGCGCGAAGTCCTCGCCCGCGAAGCCGAGGCCATCGCCACCGAGGACCTCGCGGCCAACCGCCGCATGGGTGCGCTCGGCGCCGCCCTGATGGAACCCGGCAGCAACGTCCTGACCCACTGCAACACCGGCTCGCTAGCCACCGCTGGCTTCGGCACGGCGCTTGGCGTGATCCGTGCCGGCGTCGCCCAGGGCCGCATCGACCAGGTCTTCGCCGGCGAGACCCGTCCGTGGCTGCAAGGCGCGCGCCTGACTGTTTGGGAACTGCAGCAGGACGGCATCGCCCCGACCCTGATCGCCGACGCCGCTGCCTCGCACCTGATGAAGTCCGGCAAGGTGCAGTGGGTGGTGGTCGGCGCCGACCGCATCTGCGCCAACGGCGACGTCGCCAACAAGATCGGCACCTATCAGCTGGCGATCGCGGCGCGTCACCACGGCGTCAAGTTCATGGTCGCCGCGCCGTCGTCGACGGTCGACATGGACACCGCGTCCGGCGAGCTGATCCACATCGAGGAGCGCGACCCGGGCGAGCTGTTCGGTATCGGCGGCACGCGTACCGCTGCCATGGACATTGGCGCCTGGAACCCGGTGTTCGACGTCACCCCTCACGATCTGATCGACGCGATCGTGACCGAGCGTGGTGTGATCGAGAACCCGGATGAAACGGCGATGCGGGACGCATTCGGCGGCTGATTTCAGACGCTTGACGGCACGGGTTTTCGCCGCCCTCGAAAACGACCTCTAAGTTGTTGTTTATTCGCGGAAATCGGGGCGCAATGAACCCCCGTTCCGTGCTATCATTTCACGTCTTTTTCATCTGCCTTGGAATCGCTCCGGAATGCAGCCGCCACGCGGCTTTCCGGGCGCGTCCAGGAGCAGCATCGACCTTGCCCAAGACGGAAACCCGATGGCCGAACTCGCCAAGGAAATCATCCCGGTAAACCTCGAAGACGAGATGCGTCGCAGCTACCTCGATTACGCCATGAGCGTGATCGTCGGCCGCGCGCTCCCGGACGTTCGGGACGGACTCAAGCCGGTCCACCGGCGCGTGCTGTACGCGATGAACGAGCTTGGCGCCCACGCCAACAAGCCGTACTACAAGTCGGCGCGAATCGTCGGTGACGTCATCGGTAAGTACCACCCGCACGGCGACCAGTCGGTCTACGACACGCTGGTGCGCATGGCGCAGCCGTTCTCGCTGCGCTACCTGCTGGTCGACGGCCAGGGCAACTTCGGTTCGGTCGACGGCGACTCCGCTGCGGCGATGCGTTACACCGAAGCACGCATGTCCAAGCTCACCCACGAGCTGATGGCGGACATCGACAAGGAAACCGTCGACTTCCAGCCCAACTACGACGAGAAGGAACTCGAGCCCAAGGTCATGCCGACCCGGGTGCCGAACCTGCTGGTCAACGGCTCCGCCGGCATCGCGGTCGGCATGGCGACCAACATCCCGCCGCACAACCTGGGCGAGGTGATCGACGCGACCATCGCGTTGATCAACAATCCCGAAATCGACATCGACGGGCTGATGGAATACATCCCCGGCCCCGACTTCCCGACCGCCGGCATCATCAACGGCACCTCCGGGATCATCAACGCCTATCGCACCGGTCGTGGCCGCGTGCGGATGCGCGCGCGCGCCGAGATCGAGGTGGCCGACAACGGCCGCGAGGCGATCGCCGTCACCGAGATTCCGTACCAGGTCAACAAGGCGCGGCTGATCGAGAAGATCGCCGAGCTGGTCAAGGAAAAGAAGCTCGAGGGCATCAGTGAGCTGCGCGACGAGTCCGACAAGGACGGCATGCGCATCTACATCGAGATCAAGCGCGGCGATTCGGCCGACGTGGTGCTCAACAACCTTTACCAGCAGACGCAGATGGGGTCGGTGTTCGGCATCAACATGGTGGCGATCGTGGAGGGCCGGCCGCAGTTGCTGAACCTCAAGCAGGTGTTGGAGGCGTTCGTCCGCCACCGCCGTGAGGTCGTCACCCGCCGCACTATCTTCGACCTGCGCAAGGCCCGCGCCCGCGCGCACATCCTCGAAGGCCTGACCGTCGCGCTGGCCAACATCGACGAGATGATCGAGCTGATCAAGACCTCGGCGAATCCGGTCGAGGCGCGCGAGCGCATGCTGGCCAAGACCTGGGAACCGGGCCTGGTCGGCGCGTTGCTCGGTGCCGCGGGCGCCGAGGCGTCGCGACCGGAAGACCTGCCCAAGGGCGTCGGCCTGGTCGATGGTCGCTACCAGCTGACCGAGACCCAGGCCCAGCAGATCCTCGAAATGCGCTTGCACCGCCTGACCGGGCTGGAGCAGGAGAAGCTGACCGACGAGTACAAGCTGCTGCTGGAAACCATCCGCGGCCTGATCGAGATCCTCGAAGATCCGAACGTGCTGCTGGATGTCATCCGTACCGAGCTTGAGAACGTCAAGGCGGAGTTCGGCGACGAGCGCCGCAGCGAGATCCGCCAGAGCGAGGAGGACCTCGACATCCTTGATCTGATCGCACCCGAGGACGTGGTCGTGACCCTGTCACATTCGGGCTACGCCAAGCGCCAGCCGGTCAGCAGCTACCGCGCGCAGAAGCGTGGCGGTCGCGGTCGCAATGCAGCGTCGACCAAGGACGAGGATTTCATCGACCGCCTGTGGCTGGTCAACACCCACGACACCCTGCTGACCTTCACCAGCGCCGGCCGCGTGTTCTGGCTGCCGGTGCACCAGTTGCCCGACGCCGGTCCGAACGCCCGTGGCCGCCCGATCATCAACTGGGTGCGGCTGGAGGAGGGCGAGCAGGTGCAGGCGGTGTTGCCGGTGCGCGACTACGATAAGGACTTCTTCGTGTTCTTCGCGACCCGCAACGGCACGGTCAAGAAAACCCCGCTGACCGAGTACGCCTACCAGCTGCAGCGCGGCAAGATCGCGATCAACCTGGACGAGGGCGATGCGCTGATTGGCGTCGCTCTGTCCGACGGCACCCGCGACATCATGCTGTTCTCCAACGAAGGCAAGGCGGTGCGTTTCGCAGGCGACACCGTTCGGCCGATGGGCCGTACCGCCACTGGCGTGCGCGGCATGCGCCTGGGCGAAGACGGCAAGGTGGTCAGCCTGATCGTGGTCGAAGGCGATGGCGACATCCTCACTGCCAGCGAGCGTGGCTACGGCAAGCGCACCCCGGAAGCCGACTACCCGCGCAAGGGTCGTGGCACCCAGGGCGTGCTGGCGATCAAGACCAGCGAACGCAACGGTCAGCTGGTCGGTGCTATCCAGCTCAGCGAGCACCACGAGGTGCTGTTGATTTCGGACGGCGGCACGCTGGTGCGCACCCGCGCGGCGGAGATCTCGCAAGTCAGCCGCAATACCCAGGGCGTGACCCTGATCCGGCTGGCAGCGGATGAGAAGCTGCAGGCGATCGAGCGGCTGGACGCGTCGCTGGATGATGACGATGCGGACGCCGACCCGGTTGCGGGTGATGTCGTGGTCGATACCGCGATGCCGGTGGACGCGACGGACACCAAGGGCGACGAAACCACCATCGATCCGCAGGGGTAGTGTCCGACTCGGATCGGGTCACCAAGCAAAACGCCGCCCTTCGAGGCGGCGTTTTGCTTTCTGCAGGAACACGCTATCGCTAAAGGGTCAAGCCAGCTGCGACAGCACGTGCTCGGCCGATGACACCCGGTACTCACCCGGCGCCTCGACATTCAGTTGCTTGACCACGCCCTGTTCGGCATACAGCGCAAACCGCTTGGCCCGCGTCCCCATGCCGTAACCGCTGGCATCCAGCTCCAGGCCCAGGGCCCGGGTGAACTCGGCATTGCCGTCGGCAAGCATCATCAGCCCGTCCGGCACGTCCTGGCTTTCGCCCCAGGCCTGCATGACGAACGGATCGTTGACCGACATGCAGGCCACGTCGATGCCTTTCGCGCGGAACGCCTCGTAGTGTTCGACGAAGCCCGGCAGGTGGCGCTCGGAGCAGGTGGGCGTGAACGCTCCCGGCACTGCGAAGATCACGACGTTGCGTTCGCTGAACAAGGTGTTGGTGTCGACGGTCTCGACGCCCCCGTTCTGGATGCGCTGCAGCGGTATTTCGGGAAGGCGGTCGCCGACCTGGATGCTCATGAAGTTCTCCTTTGTAGCGCGGCAGTCTATTCGTTATGTCCTAAACAATGCGTCAACGCGCGGGCTTGGTACCCTTGTACGGACGCGTGCACCCGGTGCACCCATCTTCGCGCGAGACCGCCGGTCCGCGCCCTCGGAGTGATCGATGCAGTTCAAGGACTATTACGAGACGCTCGGTGTCGAGCCCAATGCCGGCGACGCCGAAATCAAGACCGCATACCGCCGCCTGGCGCGGAAGTACCATCCCGACGTCAGCAAGGAAGCCGGCGCCGAGGAAAAGTTCAAGGCCGTCAACGAAGCCTATGAGGCATTGCGCGATCCACAGAAGCGGGCCGCCTACGACCAGTTGCGCGCGCGCGGCTATCGGCCCGGTGATGACATCCAGCCACCGCCGGGCGGGTTCAACCCGGGTCAGGGCGGGGTCGACTTCGAGGAGATCTTTGCTGGCGGCGGTGCGGGCGGTGGCTTCAGCGACTTTTTCGAGAGCATGTTCGGGCGCGGTCGTGGTGGCCCGGGGCGTGGCGGCTTCGGGTCGCAGCCGGGCGCGCGTCCACGCGCTGACACCCGGGCGAAACTGGCGGTTTCGCTGGAGGTGATCTACGCCGGCGATAGTGTCCGCGTCGGCATCAACGGCAAGACCCTCGACGTTCGCGTCCCCAAGGGCATCCGCGAGGGCCAGGCGATCCGTTTGGCGGGGCAGGGTGGGAACAACGGCGGCGACCTGTTGCTGGAGATCGAATACGCGGCGCACCCGCAGTTCGAAGTGGATGGCCGCAACGTGATCCACATGCTGCCGGTGGCGCCATGGGAGGCTGCGCTGGGTGCCACGGTCAGCGTGCCGACCCTGGGCGGGCCGGTCGAACTGAAGATTCCCTCGAACTCCGAAGCAGGGCGCAAGCTGCGCCTTCGTGGCCGCGGTTTGCCGGGGAAGCCGGCTGACGGTGACCAGATCGTGGAACTGGAAGTGCTGGCGCCGCGTCCGCAGGACGACGCCCAGAGAACCGCTTACGAAGCCCTGCGCGACGCGTTTGGTGACGGCTGGCGCCGCGCCTGAACCGTTTCCACGTTGGGCTCAGCCCGGCAGCAACTGGCCGATAACTTCGGCCAGTTCGTTCTCGTCGAACGGCTTGGTCATGTAGGCCTTGGCGCCTTGGCGCATGCCCCAGACACGGTCGGTTTCCTGGTCCTTGGTGGTGACCAGCACGACCGGGATGTGCTTGGTGGTGTCGCCGCGGCAGATCGAGCGGGTGGCCTGGAAACCGTTGAGGTTCGGCATCACCACGTCCATCAGCACCAGATCGGGCAGCTCGCGCTTGGCGGCTTCGACGCCGGCGGCACCGTCTTCGGCAGTGACGGCTTCATGGCCGAGTTTCTCGACGATGCGACGGATGCCCATCAGTTGTGACGGCGAGTCGTCGACGATCAGGATGCGCGCCATGTGTTTTCCCCGGGAAGTGCGTCTGGTCCAGCTGAATAGCCAGCGGCGGATCGATTGTAGCCGTGCCGCGTGCCACCGCAAACCGGCGGCGCGACGAACGGGTCAGAACGTCACAAGGGTCCGGCCGAGCGAACCGCCGCCGAGCATCTTCGGGAATACCTCCGGCAGCTGCGACAGCGGCACTTCACGTGTGCAGATGATGTCCAGGTGTGCCGGCTTCCAGTCGCTGGCGAGGTGCTGCCAGACCGTCTCGCGGATCTCGCGGGCGGTGCCGGCGGAGGCCACGCCCAGCAGTGAAACACCGCGGATGATGAAGGGCATGACGGTGGCGTCGAGTTCATGCGACGCGGCCAGTCCGGCGCTTGCGACATTGCCGTAGGGCGAGGTCTGGGCGAGCAGGCTCGACAGCATCGCGCCGCCCACGTTGTCGAGGCCGCCACCGAAGCGCGCCGACTCCATCGGGCGGATGGTTGAGAGCGCATCGCGGCCGAGTACCTGGTTGGCGCCGATCGATCGCAGGTAATCGTGCTGGTCGGCTTTGCCGCTGATCGCGGCGACCTCGAACCCGGCGCGGCTGAAGATGTCGACCGCGAGCGATCCGACTCCGCCGGTGGCGCCGGTGACGGCCAGTGGCCCCAGGTCCGGCGTCTGCCGGTTGTCGAGCATCCGATACAGCGCCAGCGCGGCGGTGAAGCCGGCGGTGCCGAGGATCATGCTTTCGCGCAGGCCAAGTCCGGCCGGGAGCGGGATGGCCCACTTGGCTTCGAGGCGCGCGTACTCGCTGTAGCCACCGTCGCGGGTTTCGCTGAGGCCGCAGCCGGTGACCAGCACCGCGTCGCCTTCACGGAATTTCGGATCGGTGGAAGCGACGACGTGGCCGGCGACGTCGATGCCACCGACCAGCGGGAAACGACGCAGTATCTTGCCCTCGCCGGTGCCGGCCAGCGCGTCCTTGAAATTGATCGACGAGAACGCGGTCTTGATGACGATTTCGCCGGGCGCGAGTTCATCCAGCGATACCTGCTCGATCCCGCTGCGATAGCCGCCGTCGTCGTTGTGGATACGGAAGGCGTCGAAGAGGGCGGGTATCGTCATCGCAGGTCGCTCCGGCGTTTTTCGTCAAGCCATTTGTCGGCGTGCGCGGGCTGGTAGGACTTCATCCAGCCCAGCATCGCCTCGATATCGTCACCGTGCCAGAGGTCGCGGCGCTGGTCGGCATGCAGGAAGCGTTCGGTGACCATGCGGTCCATCATCGCCACCAGCGGCTCATAGAAACCGTCGACGTCGAGGAACGCGCACGGCCTGTCGCCGATTCCCAACTGGCGCCAGGTCAGCATCTCGAACATTTCGTCCAGCGTGCCGAAGCCGCCGGGCAGGGCGATGAAACCGTCCGACAGGTCGAACATTCGCGCCTTGCGCTCGTGCATGTTGGCGACGACTTCGAGCCGGGTCAGCCCGGTATGCGCGACTTCCCAATTGACCAGTTGCTCCGGGATCACGCCGATGACCTCCCCGCCAGCGGCCAGTGCAGCGTCCGCAACCACGCCCATCAGGCCGACGTTGCCGCCGCCAAAGACGACGGCGATGCCATCGCGGGCCAGCCGCGTGCCCAGTTCCGCGGCCCGCTCTACATAGACCGGCCGTGAGCCGGTATTGGAACCGCAGTAGACGCAGACCGCCTTCATGGCACGAAACTCAGGAACAGATAAGCGGCGAATAGAACCAAGTGGACCAGTCCGAGCAGGACGTTGGTGCGTCCGGTGCGCAGCGACAGCGATGCCACGAACAGGGTCAACAACAGCAGCACCGTCGCCTTGCCGTCGAGGCCCAGCACCAGCGGCCAGCCCATCACCAGCGACAGCAGCGCGACGGTGGGGACAGTCAGGCCGAT
>JBOHYC010000206.1:0-17211 GCA_050737755.1 Lysobacter sp. | reverse complement strand
AGTTTCTCGCGCTGCTCGGCCACGAGTTGCGCAACCCGCTCGCGCCGATCGCCAACGCGGTGTCGATCATGCGGCTGGAGGAACCCGCCTCCGAACAGATGCGCCGCACCCGTGACATCCTCGAACGTCAGGTTGCGCACCTGGGTAGGTTGATCGATGACCTGCTCGACGTCGGCCGCATCGTCAGCGGCAAGGTCTATCTCGAACGGAACCCGGTCGACCTGCGGCAAGTGGTGTCCGAAAGTGTCGAGGCGCTGTCGTCGACCATGCAGGCGCGCCGCCACGACTTGGTGGTGGACGTGTCGTCGGAACCGCTGGTGGTCATGGGCGACCGCGTGCGCCTGGTGCAGGTGCTCAACAACCTGCTGCACAACGCCGCCAAGTTCACTCCCGAGGGCGGCCGGGTCTGCGTGACGCTGGCGCGACGCGGCGACCATGCGGAACTGAGCGTCGCCGACAACGGCCCCGGCATCGCACCGGAGGAACTGAGCTATGTGTTCAAACTGTTCGCCCAGAGCGAGAAGAGCAGCGGCGACCACCACGGCGGCCTCGGCATCGGCCTGAGCATGGTCCACCAGATGGTCAAGCGCCATGGGGGCGAGGTCAGTGCCTTCAGTACCGGCGAGCCCGGCAGGGGCGTCGAGTTCGTGGTGAAACTCCCGCTGCAGGCTTCCTAGAACCAGCGCCGCAGTCGACCGATAACCAGGGCGACGATCCCCACCACCAGCATCGAGCCTGCCGCAACGAGAAACCCGGTGGTTTCGGTCTCGAAGAAAGCGGCTTTGAAGTTCATTCCCAGCATGCCGGCAACCATCGCAAGCAGCCCCAGAATCACGGTCGCGAATGTCAGGACGCCCATCGACTTGTTGGTCTGCAGCGCGGTCTGGCTGCTGAACAGTTCGAAGCTGCCGACCACCAGCTCGCGCGCGTTCTCGACCACGTCCATCGCGCGTTCGAAATGGATGTCCAGTTTCTCGAAGTGACGGTCGGCATCCTCGCCCTCGGTAGGCCGGAAGTCCGGACGCGACATGCCGTCGAATACCACCCTGTGCGGTGCTAGCATGCGGCGCAGGCGCGACGCACCCTTGCGTAGCTGGCGCAACCGGGGAAGGCAGTCGAGCTGACGGTCGGACAGGATGCCGACCTCCATCTGCTCGATGTCCAGTTCGAAATCCGCCACTGCTGCAAAGTAGGTCGACAGGTGCCAGTGCAGCAGTGCCGCGGTGAAGCTTTCGGCCGACAGCGCGCCGACATGCGCGTCGACATCTTCACAGTTGCGCTGCTCGTCGAGATACTCCACCGGTTCCTCGCGGATGGTGAGCACGAAGCGCTTGCCCGCGATGATCGCCAGCACTGCTCCCTTGGGTCGCACGCGTGTCTCACTGGCCTTGCCAGCGTCGTCCCGCTTGTCGCCGGCGAGCGCTACAACCCGGGCCCAGAACACCTCGCCATTCTTGCCCAGCGCCGGCTCGGTCGCTCCCTTGGCGATCGCCAGACGCGAGCGCTCCGGCAGCTCGAGCGCCTCCCATACCCGATCCAGTACCTCGGCAGCGGGTGCCCGCAGGTCCACCCATAACAACTGGGATTCATCAGGCTTCTGGCCCGCAAGCTCGTCCAGCGACAATTGCCGGTCCTCGCCGTCCGCATCAAACAGGATCAGGTAGTGGCCGGCGGCGTCCTTGTCGTCGTTCTGACCTTCGGAACCCTTCGGGCGGGCCATGGTCAGCCGAACATGACCGCATCCGCGGGGGAACCGGGCAGGGGCGACTTTTCATCGACGGCGCGGTCACGATGGGTGCTGCGCATCCGATGCCAAGCCGCCGCCGCGGCCGAACTGGCTTCATCCCAGTCAAGCCGGCTGTCGCCACGGGTGCGCCGGTAGGTCTCGCCGAGTCCGTCGCGCATTTCCTCGAACGACCGTGCGTGGTCGTCGAGGTACGCATGGATGCCGACCTTCAACGCCGCCTCGTATTCCTCGTAACTGCGGTTGGGACTGAAGGCAGGATGTTCCCGATAAGCGTGGCGCCAATAGGCCAATTCCTTGTCGAGATCGACGAAGCTCTGTTGAATAGCGTCCTGCACTGAGTCGATGTCATTTGCGAACAACACGGTTGTAGCCCTCCCGGAATTAGAAAATCACGAAAGCTGCTGCGCGCGCGCCTGCTCCGCGCGTGACGCGCCAATCGCCGTTTCCACCTGCTTGATTTCCTCGGGCGGCGGTAGCACGGCCGGCATGCCCAGCGACTGGATCCACAGCTCCCGGCACCAACCCTTGGTGTGGTACAGGTGATGGTCCTCGTCCTGCTCGACTGCGTCGTAGGCCTGCTTCAGCGCATCGGTTTCCTCGCCCTTGCCGTGCTCGGCCAAATGCCCGATCAGTTCCCAGTTGCTGTGGTCCTTGGTCTCCGCCAGCAGCACGCATTCGCACGCCACCAGCTCGGCCGCGGCCGGCTCGCCCGCGGCCAGCGCCATCTCCATCGCCTTGACCAGCGACGCGCCGATATGGCCGACCACCTTGCGCCCCGGCGTCATGGTTTCGGGCGACAGGCCGAGGGTCTCGATCAGGTTGGTCATCACCTGCACGTGGGTGCGGGTCTGCTCCAGGTACTCCGAGAACTCCTTGTGCAGGTCTTCGTTGACCGCGCACTTCACCGCTGTCTCGTAGATCTTGACACCGCCCAATTCGGTTTCGAGCGCCTGGTAGAGCAACTCTTCGAGCTGGGCACGGTCGAACTGGGTCTTTTTCATGTGGGAGACTCCTTGTGGGGGGGGGCTCAAACATTGGACCCGCACCAATAAAAGCGAGGTGAAACAAGGGGCTTGCACGCGGTGGCGAGGCTTAACGCTTCATCGTCGGCGCCCAGAGTCCCGGCGATGGCACGGCGCACTGCAAGCGCGACACTTTTAGCTGCAACCGCGACACCTTTTACTATTGCGATGTCCTCGGCTGCACGGTCGAGAAGCGGCAGGAGGCGATCGGCCTGCTGCAGTTACGTGCGGGGATTCGTTGATCGACCTGGTCGATGTCGAGGGCAAGCTCGGGCGCATGGGCGGAGCGGCGCCGACGACGGAAGGTCGCAACATGGACCATCTGTGCTTGCAGGTGTTGCCGTTCGACCGCGACGTCATCGTTGCCCACCTGCAGGCGCATGGCGTACAGGTCGGAGAGTTCGGTTCGCGCTACGGCGCGATGGGCGAGGGGCCGTCGCAGTACCTGTCCGACCCGGAGGGCAACATGGTGGAGCTCAAGGGGCCGCTGGCCAGCTGAGATCGACGCTCGGTCGTTTGTGGCAAGCTGTGTCGCATCACTTTGGCAAGGAAGCCGACATGAGCAGGATGTGGATAGTGCTGGGAGACAGCACGAGTAGCGGCGGCAGCGTAGTTTCCGGCTCGCCGTTCACTGATATCGACGGCAAGCCGATCGCTCGGGTCAATGACAAGGCAACGTGCCCGCAACACAAGGGTACGTTCCCGATCGTCGATGGTGATCCAACAACGATTATCGATGGGCAACCTGTTGCGTTGCATGGCAGCAAGTTGGCCTGCGGCTGCAGCGTGCTTGCGGTCCAGCAGCAACGCGTGTTTCTGGAGAAGGGTGGGCAGGCTTTTCGCCGGGGCGATGCTTCAGTGTCCCCGATCAAAGAGGCGGGCCCGGTGACGGACGGGATTGGAGCGTTCGGATACGACGAAGCTTTTATCCTTCGGACCATTGACGGCATGGCCCAGGTCAATCGGCGTTATCGCATACTTCGCGAGGACGGTCGGGTGGAATCCGGAACTACCGATTCGGATGGCATGACGCACCTGCTGACATCCGGTCAAAGTGAAGTGCTCTCGATTGAAGTTGCGGAGGAAGGCCCATGAGCCGGTTCGTCCTGGCGGGGCAATCGAGGATGTCGATCGAGTCCAATACGCAACGCAAGGAAGTCGTGCTCGATGTCCATGTCGGTGAGAACGGATACATCCAGAACGCCGGGTACGTGATCCAACCCGTGGCTGCCCTGGAAAACGGTCCGATCAATGGTCCAAAAGCTGTCGTCCTGCATCGCACCGATTCGACAACAGCCGATGGGACGATGAGGGGGTTCGAGCGCGGTATCGGCACGCACTTTCTGGTCGGCAAGGACGGCACGGTGTTTCAGGCGGCTAGCCTCGCCCAGAAGACGGCACACGTGGGAAAGATCAGGTCGCGCTGCCACTCCGAGGGCACTTGTCCAGCCGAGGAAAAGCGGCTCATCGATGGATGGGGGTGGGCCCCAGCACGGATCTATGACCACGAAAAGGTGAAGTCTTACCCGCAGCGTTATCCGATGAACGAGGATAGCGTCGGAATCGAAACCGTGGCGAAGTTCGACCGGAATACAAAGCGATGGGAAGCACCAACGGCTGATCAGTCGGTATCGATCGCCAGGCTGATCGGCATCCTGAAGAAACAATATGGATTATCGGACGCGGACATCTATGAGCACGACAGGATTTCATACAAGGAAGTGGGCGAAGGCGCTGGCCTTTACAAGCGCGATGCAGGCGGCGACGACATTGGCAGCATGCCAGCCCGCTTCCCACCACCGGTCTTCTGATGATGAAGTCCGGGTCACTCGTGTCGCGCCAGCGCAGTACGAGGGATCGATCGGCGGCAGCGAAAAGGCTGCGTGCGTGGGATGGCATCTTGGGCAATCCCAAGCCGAGCGGTTCTTCGAGATCAGTGAGCGCTACGAGGAGAGTCCGTACAACGCGTTCTACCAGGTGCCGTGCTCTATCTCGGGTGAACTGGAAGCGGAAGGGCGCTCATGGACCTTCCAGATCAATGGTGGCGCCACTGCTGCCTGGACCAGTGGCGACGAAGTTCGCTACTGGGGCTGCAGTGACAACGAGTGCGAGGCCTTGGTGCTTCTCCCTACCGACTTGATGGATCCGGAGGGGCCGTAGCCTTGGCTCCCAATCGGAGCAGCCCGCAAACCGGGTGGATAGACCGGGACGCTCAATGAAATTTCTCCGATCGTCACTTCTCCTGCTGTCGTGCCTTCTGGTAGGCGCTGCCCTTGCCGGGACCGCTCCTTCCAAACCGGCCGCCGACAGGAATTCACGGCCTCATCCGGCGCTCCCTCGTCTCCCCGCAGCCGCCGCCGACTTGAAAGGGTTCGTACCGCGTGGATGGGCGTTGGAGTTCGCGAAACGTGGCGACCTCGACGAGGACGAGCGCGAAGACGCGGTAATGGTGCTGCGCATGCGCGATCCGCATAACGTGCTGACCAACGAAGGGTTCGGCGTCGAGGCGTTCAATACCAATCCGCGCATGCTCGTGGTTGTCTTCGCCACTGGCGATGGCTATCGATTGATGCTGCAGGACGGAGTTCTGATCCCACGTGCGGACTCACCCACAATGGATGACTATCTGGATGGCGAGGCTGCGCTGGGGATCCGGCGCGGCGCGTTCACGGTCACCCTGCACGCTTGGGCCAGCATGGGAACGTGGAGCGCCAGCGACATCACTTTCACCTTTAGTTACCAAGATGACTGCTTCGGGCTGATCGGATACGACAGCCAGCATCTGCATCGCGGAAGCGGTGCGTTAACCAATATCAGTATCAACTACGTTACACGCCAGGCAACGATTGCGACGGGAAACATCGGCGTCGACGAGATGCAGCAGTCTCGACAGATTGTTCCAGGATTGCCGCGGCGCTGTCTAAGCGAGGTTGGTGACGGATTTGCATTCGATCCAGAGTTGCGAAGCGCCATGGGTCAAGGCGACTGACTATTCGGCGGCCGCCCGCGAATACAGGTCGATGATCTCCTCCACCGCACGGGCACAGACATCGCAGTAGGCGTCGCTGCGGTCGAACATCAGGCATTGCATCTGCGGGCGGTAGTAGCCGGTTGCGGCGTAGTTGGCGCCTTCGAAGGCACCGACGGCGTCCTTGTACGGTGCGTCGGCGAACAACTGGCTGGTGTAGGCCAGTTCTTCGCGGAACAGCGCCTCCATCTCGGCTTCGGGCCGCTTGTCGGCGCGCAGTCGGGCGCGGGTCTGCTGGAACTCGCGCTGGCGCGCTTCGTACTCGGTCTTGGGCCATGGAGTCGGCACGGGGGTCTCGGCGCGCACGCGCTGGCCCCATTTCAGTTGCTTTGGATCGTGCAGCGCGGTGACGTTGGGCTCCCACGGTTCGACTTTGGCATCGCCGGGCGCGTAGGCCACCGGCGAGGTGTAGTACTCGTCGGCGAGGCCGGCGAAGTGGTGGCTGAACTCGTGCGCGAACAGGTAGTCGGCGAATGCGTTGTCGGCCGCGGCGGTGCTGAACTGGCCGAAGATGCCGCCACCGCCGTAGGTCTGGTTGTTGACCAGGATCTCGATGAACTCATTGGGCGCGTATTGGGCGATCTCGCGCAGGGCGCGGTTGTCGAGCGCGAGCACATAGCGTTCGCTGCCGAAGATGTCGTAGCGGGCGCCGAGCGCGGACGGCTGGTAGTCGCCGGTCGAGGGGCGCGAGATGCCGGACTGCGGGGTCGGTGCCATCAGCGCCCAGACGTTGAAGTCGGTAGCGCGCTGCTTGAACGGGGCGACGGTGAACAGGTGGTCGCTCAGGCGGCGGGCATCGGCGATGAACTTGTCGCGTTCGCCCTCGGTGTAGCCGTCGCCGAGGATCAGCAGGTCGACCTTTTGCGAAGAGGGACCGTTATCGCGGATGGCGACTGGCTTGAGGGTCGACGGCATGGTGTTGCGCTGGATGGTCTGGGCGTCAGGGTCGACGTCGAGGCTCCAGACCTGCGCGAAGGCGTTGGCGGCGTCGCGCTCGTAGATGCGCACGGTGACGGGACTGGCCGGTACGGGGAAACGCAACGACTCCTGGAACCCGCGTGACACGCTGCCGGCTCCTTCGGTGGTGCGCCATTCGGCGAACACGGTGCTGAAGCCGCGCGAGTACAGCAGCTGGGCGGTCGCGGCATCGATCACTTCGAACTTGTTGTTGCCGCGGTTGCTGTCGTCGATCGGCCGGGCCGGGTTGCCGGCCCACGGCAGCGGTTCGATCACGATGCGGTCGAGTGCGTAGTGCTGCTCGTCTACATCGCCGGTGTGCAGGTAATCCAGCCGCATTGTCTGTGGTGCCGCGGCCTGCGAAGCGACGGCCATGCCGATGGACGCGAGCAGCAGGACGAGCGAACCAGCGGCGATTCGAAACAGACGATGGGTCATGGGACTGGCCGGCGAGTGGTGTTCCGGCGAGTCTATGGCGACGGCCGGGGACGTGCACCCGGCCAGCCGCATTGCCGGTACGGCACCGGCAATGCGGGGATCGATCAGTGACCCGATATTTCCAGCGTCGAGACCGTCCAGGTATCGCCTTGCAGTTCGCTCTGGACATGGACCAATGCGGTGTCTTTCGGGCCTGTAACCGCGAATCTGAGGTCGGCGCGGTCGTCGCCTATCCAGATGTTATGGCCGCTGTCCACGGCGCGTACCGGCGAGCCGACCACGCCGATCACGCCAGCGTCGGCTTGCACGCTGCGCAGTGCGGACTGGTATGCGGCGGAGGTGCTGGGCGCGGGCGGAGCCGGTGGAGCCGGTGGCGCGGGCGGGGCGGGCGGGGCGGATGGCACCGGTGGCAATGCGGCTGAACTCGGAGCCGGCGGAGCAGGTGGGGCCGGCGGCGGCGGTGGTGGGGTCGGCATGTGATGTTCGACCGACGTAATGGCCGCGGGTGGCCGGGCAGCGGTGGTGGATTGCGGGGACTGCAACTGCGCGGCCAGCAGCGCGCCGGAGCACACCGCGGCGATGACGCCCATCGGGATCGCCCAGCGCAGGCGTGGTGAGCGGGAAGCAGGGTTGGTTGACAGGAGCTCGGATGACAGCAGGCGTGCGATGCGTTTCATGAGCGGACCTCCAGTGGCGGACAGGGCAAGCGCGGGGGTGGGCAGGCGATGGTGCTCCAGTGTCGCGAGCGCTTCGGCCAGCACGATGGCGTCGCCACACACCGACACTGCCAGGTCGTCGCAGGCGTTCTCGCGTTCCTGGCGGATGCGGCGGCTGAGCCACCACATGCCGGGGTGGTAGAACAGCAGCGCTTCGACGGCGCATTGCACGCCGTTCCAGATCCAGTCGAGGCGCCGGATATGGGCCAGCTCGTGCGCGATCAGCGCCTCGATCTGGTCGGGGTCGAGCCGGGTCAGGATCGACAGCGGCAGCCATACCACCGGTCGCCACGCGCGGGCGGTGCAGGGCAAATCCAGCCGCTGCAGCAACCGGACGGCGATCTGGCGGCGGATGCCGAGTCGCCGCCGCAACCGGTCGGTGCGTTGCAGCCAGTGTGCGGGCAGTGACGAGAAGTCCTGCCGGTCGAGCATATGCACGACCCACCAGCCGCCCAGCAACCGTGCGGCCATCGCCAATACGCCGGCGCACCACAACCAGGGCAGCCAGGCCGGCGCGGTGATCGCGTGGGTGCCGACCATATCGAGTGCAGGCGCGGTCACCACAGCCGACCATGCCGGGTTCGCTGCAGGCATGCCCGCGGCCACCGCGGGTTGTCCGAGCAGCCACGCGAAAGTTGCGACCGGCGCGGCTGCCATCAGCAGCAGGAATGCCATGGCGACCGCGTGCCGGGTCGCGGCACTTTGTCGTTGCAACAGGGTCAGCACCGAAGCCGCGAGCAGTGTGAGCAGCGCCACTTGCCAGAGCGAGTGCAACAGACTGGTCGCGAGCGCGGACTGCACCGTGTGGAGCATGTTCATGACGAACTCCCGTTGCCGCTCCTGCGCTGCCTCTTGGCCTGCGCGATCATCCGGGCGATTTCATCGAGGTCTTCGGCGCTGGTCTTGTCGACGTCCAGCGCCCGTTGCACCAGTTGCAGCGCCGAGCCCGAAAACGCGCGATGCATGAGGTCGGCCAGCAGTGCCGACTGGACCTGCGGCTCGGGATGCATGGCGGCATACCGGTGGCTGCGCTCGGACTCGTCGCGGGCCACCAGGCCCTTGTCGGCCATGATCGTCATCATCTTCAGCACGGTGGTGTAGGCGGTGTCCCGGGTCTGCGTCAGCGCGTCGTGGACCTCGCGGACGGTGCACGGGCCGGGGCGATCCCACAGCACGCGCAGGATCGCCAGTTCGCCTTCGGTGGGACGGGGTTGGGACATGTCGGCTCCTGTCTACGAATCGAATAGTACTACTCGATTAGTAGACGTCAAGTGCCAGCCGCATTGCCTGCGGCTGGTTACCTCAGCCGGTCATGGCTCCGATGCCAACGTCGGAGCGCCCGTGGCGGGGGCCCATTGCCAATCAAATGCCCATCGCGAGGCAGGCGGAGTTGCCGCTTCGGCATCGTCACTGCCAAGGCTGAGCGACAGGCTGACGTTTATCGAGGGGCCTGTCTGCAGGATGCCCACGGTCAGGATGGTGGCGGTCAGTACACCGGCGATGATCCATTTTTTCATTGCCAATCCCTCGCTACATGCCGCGGAACAGCGCCATGAATGGCTGGCTGACGGTCAGGGTTTCCGGGCGGCCCTTGAGTCGCAGTACGCCCTTGCCGGTGTCGTCGCGGGTCACCGAGGCGATCGCCTTCAGGTTGACGATGGTGGAGCGGTGGACCTGCTTGAAACGGGTCGGGTCGAGCACGCGGAGCAGTTCGCGGATCGGTTTGCGCAGCAGCGCTTCACCGTCGGTGGTCATCGCCACCGTGTACTTGTTGTCGGCGCGGAAGTAGGCGACGTCGTCGACCATGATCAGGCGGGTGTCGCGGCCGTTGCTGGCGGTGATCCAGGTCAGCGGTTGCGGCGCATCGATGCGCGGCAGCTCGCCGAGCTGGCGGAACAGGGTCGCCAGCGCCTCGGTGTCGATGGCGGCGGTGCCGGGTGACTCGTTGGCTGTGCGGTTCCGCAGGCGCTGCACGGTGGCGGCCAGGCGTTCGCGCTCGATGGGTTTGAGCAGGTAGTCGATCGCGCCGCGGTCGAAGGCGTCGATGGCGTACTGGTCGTAGGCGGTGGTGAACACGACGCGGGTGGCGGGGCTGGCGCTGGCCGCGGCGCTGGCGACCTCCAGCCCGTTGAGGCCGGGCATGCGGATGTCGAGGAAGGCGACGTCGGGCTGGTGCTCGGCGATCGCGTCCAGTGCGCTGGCGCCGTCCTCGCATTCGGCGGCGATCTCCAGTTCCGGCCAGACATCGTGCAGCAGCTCGATCAGTGATTGCCGCAGGAGAGCTTCGTCCTCGGCGATGACGGCGCGTGTCATGTGTTGGTTTCCTCGACATGCCCGCTGCGGTCGGCCGCGACCGTGGCGGGGATGGTTGCCGGCACGGTGATCGTCGCGGCGACGCCGGCGGGGACGTTGGCCACCACGGCCAGCGAGGCGTCGCCGCCGTAGAGCAGGTTCAGTCGCTCGCGCACGTTCTTCAGGCCGATGCCGGTGCCGGCGGTCTCGCTACCGAAGCCTTGGCCGTCGTCGGCGACGGTGACGGCGATCGCGTCGCCGTCGCGGCGCGCGAGGATCCACACGGTGCCGCCGCCCGGCTTGGGCTCCAGCCCGTGCTTGATCGCGTTCTCGACCAGGGTCTGCAGCATCATCGGCGGCAGCGGGGTGGAGCGCAGCGGTTCGGGTACGTCGATCTGCAGTCCGAGGCGCGCGCCCATGCGGATCTTGAGGATCTCCAGGTAGGCGCGGGCGCGTTCGAGTTCGTCGCCCAAGGTCGAGAGGCTGTCCTCGGCGCTCGGCAGCGAGTGGCGCAGGTAGGCGATCAGGTGGCCAAGCATCTCGTCGGCCTTTGCCGGGTTGCCACGGGTCAGCACCTGCGCGCTGGCCAGTGTGTTGTAGAGGAAGTGCGGTTCCACCTGGGCTTGCAGCAGGCTGAGGCGTGCGACGGTGAGTTCTTTCTCGGTCGCTGTCTGGGCGCTGGCGCGTTGCTCGTTGCGACGGTACTCGCCGATGCGGCGGGTGATCGCGCGGGTGATCGCCTCGGCGTTCTCCAGGTTGGTGCCGTCGTCGACGCGGAACCAGTCGCTCCACGCGCCGCTCTCGGGTTCGCAGATCAGGGTGACGCTGCCGGTGCCGTTGCCCGGGGTAACGGTGGCGAGGATCTGGTTGCGCAGGCTGCCGAACCAGTTGGCCGGGTTGAGCTTGCCGAGCACGCTGCGCCCATAGGGTTCGGGGCGCTGCACCTTGGCACGGACCTGCAGACTGTCGCGCGCGCTTTCGACTTCCTCGGTACGCGGCAGGTCGCGGATTGCGGCGTCGAGCAGGTCGAACGCCTCGCCGGCCTCCAGCGGAATTTCGATCTGTCGCCGCTGGCGGTTGGAGAGCGTCGCCCGGTCCACGTCACCGGCGATCAGCCGCACCCGGCGCAGGTGCGAGAACGCCCCGGTGATGACCAGCGCCAGCACGATGCAGCCGATCAGGAACACCGGCGTGATGTCGCCGATGATCGGGATCGAATCCAGCACGATGGCGATCAGGAACAGCGCCAGCAGCCACGCCAGCACGACACGAAGGATGAAGAAGAAGCTCTTGGTCACGATGGGTTTCCGCCACGGTTCCGGGATTGCGCCGAAGCATAGTGGCGCAATGCGGGGCGCTGGCGGTGGCTGCGACGAAACCCCGGTGGGTGTGACGGGAGCGGTCCTGCGCGGAGTGAAATCCGGCCCTCGCGTCGCGGAACCGGCTAGGTCGGCGTGTCGGCGTGCGGCTCGCGCACCAAGCATTCTCGCAGGTTTTGGAGCTCCGACCCGAACATGTGCGGCATCGTGGTCAGCGGCGGAGGCGTACCACCGTCGCGCACAGCATCGGCAAGGACATCGAGAGCCTGGCGCACGCGTGCACCGTCCGTGGCGGTAAGCATCGCCGTGTCGGCCTCGTCGGCAGCATCCGTGCCGTGGCGTTCCAGTGCCCAGCACATCGACAGCGTGCGATAGGCGAGCCGTTCGGTGGCGGCGATCGCGGGCCAGCTGTGCTCCGCGGCGCGACGATGGCCGCGCGAGGCGGCGAGGCCTTCCTCATGCGCCTGGGCGAGTGCGAAGCTGGCGTGCTGCAGTTGGCGTCGTGCGTGCCTGGCATCGGCCGTCGTGACGGTGCCGGCGACGAGATGCACGACCACCGCATCCACCGCCCGCAACGCATGCACCAGTTGCTCCGGAATCCGTGCGGTCGATGCGCGCGGCGGGATCAGCCGGAACACCAGCAGCGCCACCACGCAACCGGCCAGGGTGTCGACACCGCGCGCCAGCAGGTAGCTTCCCGGTGACGCCACCGGTTGTCCGCCGCTGGCGAGCGTCAGCGCCGCACCGGTGATGAACACCACCGCCAGCGTGTAGTTGCGCATCACCACCATCTCGATGGTGAACTGCAGCGCCATCACCACCAACGCCAGCCACAATCCCTGCGGGTGCGCCACGATGATCGCGCCGGCCAGCAGCAGCCCGGCCCACGTGCCGAGCAGGCGCTCGATGCTGCGCTGGAGCATGCGCAGCCAGTCGAACCCCTGGTGCAGCATCAGCACCGCGGCCGCCACTGCCCAGTACGCACGGTCGAGATGGATGGCCGCCCCGAGCGCACCGGCAACCACCGCTGCCACGCCGACGCGAAGGATCACGCGCCGCGCTTCGGACCCGGGTCGCAAGGCTTCCAGCAGGACGTCGCGTACGCCCGGGTGGCCCAGTGGGATTTCGTCGGCAGTCGACCCCGGCAGTTCGCGCGGGTCGCGGACCTGCGCCAGCAGCCGGTGGAGGTCGTCGGACAGTCGGGCCGGGACCGGCGTTTGCCGGCTCGCCGCGCCCATGGCCTCGGCGAAGCGCAGGTGCATTTCACGGTTGAGCGTGCGCAGGCGCCCGAGCGTGCCGTCGGCGCGTGCGTGGGCCGGCTGCTGGTTGACCAGCACCGACCACGCCCGGTGGAGAGTGAATGCCGCGCGGTGGCGGGCGCGGTCTTCGCGGGCGCTGCCGATCGCCGCGACGTAGTCGATCACCGCCTTTCCAGCGACCGATACCGCACTGCGTTCGGGCCCGTGCGGACGGAACAGCACACCGCCCATGTGCGCCAGCCAGCCGAATCCGCCACCGGCCAGTACCAACGCGGCCGCGTGCAGCGGAGTCAGGTGCGCCGCCGGCATCGCAGTGCCGGCCGCGCAGGCCAGCGCGAACATATAGGCGCCGGGCGGCCCGATCTGCAGCGCATTGCCCAACCAGGTGGCCAGCATCGCGATGATCGCAACCATCGACACCGTGGCCCACACCGACGCGCCTGCCCACAGCCCCAGCCCGACCGCGAGTGCGAAGGCCAGTGCGATCACCGCGAGGTGCCGGGCCCGGCTCAGGTAGGGCCGGCCGGCGCCGTACAGCGCGGTGAACCCGCCGATGCCCGCCATCATTCCGGCCGGCACGTCCCCGGCCAACGCGCCGGCAATGACCGGTGCGCCCATGCAGATGCCGGCGCGCAGTGCGAACAGCCAGCGCCGCGGCGTGGGTGGCTGGATCTGCAGCATGCCGCGCAGCATGCGGTGGGCAGAGGATGACGGCGGCGCGGTCGACATGCGCCAATTGTGGCCGATCACCGGCGCGTCCGCCGCGACAGCCAGGTCGCCAGCATCGCGATCGAAGCGTCGGTCAGCACGGCCGCCCACGCCACTGGACGGACTGCCCGGGAAACGTCCGGTTCGGCCGATTCGGACCTGTACGCGTCCGGTCCGACCGCCTCGGACGACCGTTCGCCCGGACCGCGGGAGGCTGGTGCCCAACCTCAGATCCGGGATGAACCCGATGCCTCGTCTGCAAACCATGGTCCGCTGGACCGCACAAACCCTGTTCTCGGTGTTGTCGGTGGGGGTCGCCGCCTACGCCTTCACTTACCTCTATCGTGCCTACCGCGTCGGCGACCCGTTCGCTGCGCAGTTCGCGGTGTCCGGCTGGGACGTGCCGCTGCACTTTTTCGCCGCCGGGCTGGCGTTGTTGCTGGCGCCGTTGCAGCTCAGCGCCGGTGTCCGCAGGCGGCTGTCGGCACTGCATCGCACCGCGGGCTGGCTGTACGTTGCCGCGATTCTGGTGGGTGGGGTGTCGGGGCTGTCGCTGGCGTTCAATGCGCAGGGCGGCGCGGCCAGTGGAGTCGGGTTCGCCCTGTTGGCGCTGCTGTGGCCTGTGGTCACCGTGCGTGGGGTGCTGCTGGCGGTCGCCGGGGACACCGCGCGCCACCGGCGCTGGATGTCTCGAAGCGTCGCCCTGACCTTCGCCGCGGTTACCTTGCGGGTGATCCTCGGTGTCGGCACGGGTGCGCTGCAGCTGCCGTTCCTGCCGGTCTACATCACCGCGGCGTGGGCGTCGTGGCTGCTCAACCTCGCCGTGTGCGAACTCATCCTGCGCTGGCCGTCGCTGCGTGCGCGTGCCGCCGGCGGTAGCCGCTGGGCGTCTCGCCCAACTGGCGCTTGAAGGCGGCGTTGAAGGTCGACTTGGAGGTGAAGCCGCAGGCGTAGGCGATGTCGAGGATCGTGCGCGTGTCGCCCGGATCGGCCAGGTGCTCGCGCACCGCGTCGATGCGCAGGCGGTTGACGTAGTCCCAGAAGGTGCCGCCGAGGCGCCGGTTGATCACCGCCGACGCCAGATACTCCGGGTAGCCGCTGCGTCGCGCGAGCTGGCCTATGGTCAGCGCCGGTTCCCGGTACAGGTGCTCGCCGGCCATCAGTTGCGCGAGCCGGGCCTCGACCTCCGGGAAGCGCGCGTCGTCGTCCGCCTCACCAGATGCGTCCGCTCCGCTGCGTGCCACGGGTGGGTGTTCGGTCATGACGTGTGACTGCGCCGGCACCGGCGGTTGGGCCAGGCTGAACCAGCCGGTCACGAACACCCACAGCGCCACCGCGCCGTAGATCAGGTAGAAATCCACGAACGGGATGTTCGCGATTTCATGCAGCGCGGCGATGCACCAGATCAGCGCCTGCGATACGGCCATCGCGCCGAGCCACTGCAGTGACTGGCGGTCGACGTCGGCGCGACGCGCGCGCAGCTCGCGCCGGAACCGGGCGATCCGCATCAGCGCCGCGGCGACGTAGGCCAATGCGTAGCCGAACAGGAACAGCACGAACCAGGTCCCGGGCGCTTTCCAGGTGCCGCCCCCCGCAAGTTGCGGCCAGACCGCCGCGGATGCCACCGCGAAACCCGCGAGATGCACCAGGTCGCGCACACCAAAGCCGCGGCCGGTGGTGAGCGCACGCACGTAGACGTAGAACAGGCTGGCGTGCAGGAACGGGAACAGGCCGACCACCGCGTACGCCAGCAACCAGCGGTCATCGGGCGCAGCCAGGTGCGCGGCCTTGACCGCGAGATCCACGCCCACCAGCCCGGTCCATGCCGACAGCACGTGGTTGGCGGCCGCGTTGGCCGGGCGCCGCCACAGCGCGAGTGCGAGCAACACCGCCTGGGCGGCGGCGATGGCATAGACGATCACCCAGACCTGCATGCGGAACCCGTGTAGGTGGAACGCGGCAAGTGTAGCGGTACCCGAAAAAAAGGCCCCGCACGAGGCGGGGCCTTTCGTCTGTCGCGGACCGGGTCGGGTCAGGCCACGTTCGGCTCGCTGAACGCCTCGATCTCGCCTTCGAACTCGTTGATCGGCACGCAGCTGCAGAACACGTTCTTGTCGCCGTAGACGTTGTCGACGCGGGCCACCGGCGGCCAGTACTTCTGCTGCTTCAGCACCGCCAGCGGGAACGCCGCCAGTTCGCGCGGGTAGGCGCGGGTCCACTCGGACGCCGAGACCTGCGCGGCGGTGTGCGGGGCGTGCTTGAGCGGGTTGTCCTCGCGGTCGAGCTTGCCGTCCTCGATCGCGCGGATCTCCTGGCGGATCTCGATCATCGCGTTGATGAAGCGGTCCAGCTCATGCATCGACTCGCTCTCGGTCGGCTCCACCATCAACGTGCCGGCGACCGGGAAGCTCAGGGTCGGAGCGTGGAAGCCGAAGTCGATCAGGCGCTTGGCGACATCCTCGGCCGACACGCCGGTGACCTTCTCCAGCGGCCGCACATCGAGGATGCACTCGTGCGCGACCAGACCGTTGCGGCCGGTGTACAGGGTCGGATAGTGCGGAGCGAGGCGTTTGGCGATGTAGTTGGCGTTGAGCATCGCCACCTGGGTCGCCTTGCGCAGGCCTTGGGTGCCCATCAGGGTGATGTACATCCAGCTGATCGGGAGGATCGAGGCGCTGCCGAAGGTCGCGGCCGATACCATCGCGCCGTCACCCACGCCGTCGGTGCGCATGCCGCCGAAGGCCTTGGGCAGGTACGGCGCCAGGTGCGACTTGACCGCGCACGGGCCGACGCCCGGGCCGCCGCCGCCATGCGGGATGCAGAAGGTCTTGTGCAGGTTGAGGTGGCTCACGTCCGAGCCCCACTTGCCCGGCTTCGCCAGCCCGACCAGTGCGTTCATGTTGGCGCCGTCGGTGTACACCTGGCCGCCGTGCTTATGCACGATCTCGCAGATCTCGACCACGTCTTCCTCGAACACACCGTGGGTCGACGGGTAGGTCATCATGATCGCGGCGAGACGGTCGCTGTACTTCTCGGCCTTGGCGCGGATGTCCTCGACGTCGACGTTGCCGTTGGCGTCGCACTTGGTCACCACCACCTTCATCCCGCACAGCTGCGAGGACGCCGGGTTGGTGCCGTGTGCCGACTCCGGGATCAGGCAGATGTCGCGCTGGTCGTCACCGCGGGCGCGATGGTAGGCGCGGATCGCCAGCAGGCCGGCGTATTCGCCCTGCGCGCCGGAGTTGGGCTGCAGGCTGACGTTATCGTAGCCGGTGATCTCCACCAGCATCGCCTCCAGCCCGCTGATCAGCTCCCTGTAACCCTCTGCCTGCTCGGCCGGCGCCAGCGGGTGGATGTTGGCGAACTCCGGCCAGGTGATCGGGATCATCTCGGCGGTGGCGTTGAGCTTCATGGTGCAGCTGCCGAGCGGGATCATGGTGCGATCCATCGCCAGGTCCTTGTCGGACAACGCGCGCATGTAGCGCAGCAGCTCGTGCTCGGAGTGGTGGGTGTTGAACACCGGGTGGGTCAGGAACTTCGACTCGCGCAGCAGCGCGGCCGGCAGCGCGTCGGCGGTGTCGGTGTCGAGCGCGTCGATGTCCTTGATCTCCGCGCCGAACAGCCCGGCGATTGTGACCACGTCCTCGCGGGTGGTGGTCTCGTCGAGGCTGATGCACAGGTTGGCATCGTCGATCGTGCGCAGGTTGATGCGCGCGGCCTTGGCG
>JBOHYC010000205.1:0-13670 GCA_050737755.1 Lysobacter sp. | reverse complement strand
TGCAGCACCTGCGCTTCGACAAAGCCGTTAAGTGCGATCGCCTCGCGGAAGGCCGGGCGCCCCTCGGTCAGGGTGCCGGTCTTGTCGACGATGAGTGTGTCGATCGTGCGCAGTCGCTCAATTGCCTCGGCGTCGCGGAACAGAACGCCATGCTGTGCGGCGCGGCCGGTGGCCACCATGATCGACATCGGCGTCGCCAATCCAAGCGCACACGGACAGGCGATGATCAGCACTGATACCGCGTTGAGCACCGCGAACGTCCACGCCGGTTCGGGGCCAAACAGCCCCCAGACGAAGAACGTCGCTGTCGCGGCCGCCAGCACGGCGAGAACGAACCAATACGCGACCTTGTCGGCCATGCGCTGCATCGGCGCGCGCGAGCGCTGTGCCTGCGCCACCAATTGCACGATCTGCGACAGCACGGTGTCGGAGCCGACCTTGCCGGCGCGGATCACCAGTGCACCGGTAGTGTTGAGGGTCGCGCCGATTACGCTGTCGCCGGTGGCCTTCTCGACCGGGATCGGCTCGCCGGTCAGCATCGACTCGTCGATGCTGGAACGGCCCTCGACCACGTCGCCATCGACTGGCACCTTCTCACCCGGGCGCACGCGAAGACGGTTGCCTACGTGCACATGCTCAAGCGGGATGTCCTCTTCGCTGCCGTCGTCGTTGATGCGCCGCGCTGTCTTCGGGGCCAGCCCGAGCAGCGCCTTTATCGCCGCTCCGGTCTTGCTGCGGGCGCGCAGCTCCAGCAACTGGCCGAGCAGCGTCAGCGAGACGATGACAGCTGCCGCCTCGAAATAGACCCCTACCCGTCCGTGCTCGCGGAACGACGCTGGAAATAGGTCCGGCGCGATGGTTGCCACCACGCTGTAGCCGAACGCGGCAGCCACGCCAATGCCGATCAGCGTGAACATGTTGGGGCTGCGGTTGCGAATCGATGCCACGCAACGCTCGAAGAACGGCCAGCCGGCCCAGAGCACCACGGGCACGGCCAACGCGAGCTCGATCCAGGTGCGAGCCGTTACCGACAACGCCGGCCAGTAGTGGCCGAACATCGCCAGCACCAGAACGATCAGGGTCAGCGGCAACGTCCACCAGAACCGGCGCGAGAAGTCGCGCAGCTCCGGATTCTCCTCGTCGTCCAGGCTCGGCATTTCCGGCTCCAGCGCCATGCCGCAGATCGGGCAGGTGCCGGGGCCGATCTGGCGCACTTCCGGATGCATCGGGCAGGTGTAGGTGGCGCCGGCCAGCGCCGGGTCGGGTTCGGAATCGGATGGCGAAAGATATTTGTCGGGGCTGGCGAGGAAGCGCTCAAGGCAGCGAGCCGAACAGAAGTAGTAGTCGTCGCCATCGTGCCGTGCGTGGTGTTGGCTGGTCGCAGGATCGACCTGCATGCCGCAGACCGGATCGGTGACCGTGCCGTCGCTTCCGGGCGACCGCGGCGGCGTCGAGCCGCCGGATGCGCAGCACGAATGCGCGCCCTGCCCGTCCGCGGCCCCACCGGTGCTGCAGTGCGACTGGCCCGCCTTGTGGTCGTGCTTGTGTTGATGGTCGCGAGCGTTCATGCCGACTCCTCCGACAGGGCCGCCAGGATCGGGCAACGTGCCAACGCGCCGTGGCCGGGACAGGACCTCACCAGCGTCTGCAGACCATCGCGGATGCGGGTCAGCTCGGCCAGCTTGTGCTCCACATCGACGAGCTTCTCGTTGGCCGCGGCCTTCAGCCCTGCCATGTCGTCGGCCGGGCGGCTGGACAAGGCCAGCAGGTCGCGGATCTCGGTCAAGGTAAAGCCCAGCCCCTTCGCACGACGGACAAAGCGCAGCCGCGCAACGTCGTCCTCGCCGTAACGACGGTAGCCGGACGCCTGTCGTCGCGGCTCAGGCAGGATTCCATGGCGTTCGTAATAGCGCACGGTGTCGATGGCGACCCCGGCGTGCTGGGCGAGTTGTCCGATTTGCATGAGCCGCGCTCCTGACTGGATACCGGCAGTCTGCGGTCTTGACCATGGTCCAGAGTCAAGCCTTTCTCGTTCATTGAGCGTGGTCGCAGGACGCCTGCCGAAGTCACTGCGCGGCTTGAGTGGGCGGATGTCGATGCGAAAAACCTTCCCTTCAAGGATGCCGTATAGCCGCTTCGTGTATTGCAAAGCGCCCTTGAAGGGAACCAGCGGTTCACGCAAACCGTTATTGGCTTGCCATCGCCGCACAGCTCTCCGCACAACGGCGGCAGGCATCGGCACAGCGCTTCATCTCGCTGTCGTCGTTCATGCGGTCACAGGCGTCGGCGCACTGACGGCAGATCTCCGCACACGCGCCGCAGGTAATCGTGTGAACGGCAGCGCCGCGCAGCATGGCGTCTGCGCTGGTGGCGCAGATGTCTGCACACGTCGCCAGCAGGCCGATGTGCTCGGGCGCGGCATGCTGGCCGCCTTGGCCGAGGCAATAGTTGATGGTCTCCAGGCAGATCGCATGGCACTGGGTGCAGTTATCGATGCAATCGTTCATGGCCTGGGGTCGATGGGCTGCAGTGTGGTGGGTCATGTCCTACTCCTTGTTGCGATAGCGGGCGAGAATCGGCGCGCCCGCATCACCGCCCCCTTTTAACTGCCTGCTTCAATGCTGGGCAAATGCCTCCGTGGCGCCATCGCGGGTGACGAGTTCGACCGTATAAGGCTGGGTCTGGCCATCGGGCATCTCCATGCCGGGCGAACCCAGCGGCATGCCCGGAAGGACCAGCCCCCTCGCGTCCGGTCGCTGCGCCAGCAGACGCACGATGTCCCCAGCCGGCACGTGACCTTCGATCACGTAGCCCGCCACTTCCGCGGTGTGGCAGGAACCCTTACCGTACGGTACGCCTAACCGTTGCTTGATCGGATGAAGGTTCTGGACGTTGCGCACCTCGACCGTGAACCCGGCCTCGCGCACGTGTTCTACCCATAGCTCACAGCAGCCGCAGGTCGGGCTTTTGTGGACGACCATCAACGGCAGCGCGTCGACGGCAGAAACACCGGCTGCGGCTGGAGCCGCCTCCGAGATAGTGGGCGTCGAGCCGTTCGGTGGCGAGGGCTGTTGATCGCAAGCCGCCAGTGCTGCACTGGCGGCAAGCAGGATCGCGATGCCAGCGGAATGCCGAAGTTTCAAGACCACCTCCGAGTCAGCGCTTGGGTCGCGAGGACCAGTGGACGTGCGCGATGCGCCAGCCGTCCGGCGTCTGCTTGAGCACCATGGTCTCGGTGCTGAGTAGCACCAGCGGCTTGCCGTCCTTTTCGGCGTGCAGTTCGCTCTCACTGCCGATCCAGACGAGGTCGTCGGAAACGCGTGCGTGCCGGCGTAACAGTTGCCGGTGTGCGCCCTTGAGAAACTTCGCGTCGCTGATGGCGTGATGGCCCAGGTATTCCTCGCGGCTGCGTTCGGCCCCGCCCGACTCCAGGATCAGCACGTCCGGCGCCAGCAGCTCCCCCACCGTCTCCAGATCGCCGCTGGACAGGGCGTCGCTGAAGCGCTCGGCCACCGCCGTAGCTGCTTCTGCTTCGGCCGGGACGTCCAGTTGCGGCTGGTTCGGTGGTGCGGGCGCGTGATGCGCGTGCGAAGCCGCGTCCGGCTGCGTCTGGGCGGATGCGACGCTGAGCCCGCCAGCGGCGAGGACGAGGACAAGAAAGGTTGCGACAGATTTCATGGGTCGTGGCTCCGTGGTCAATGTTCGTGGTCGTGGCCGTCATCGGCCGGCGGGTTTTGCGGTGCGGGGTGCGACTCCACGGTGCCGTCGGCATGGTGGTGCTCGACCATCTCCGGCTGCGCATCGGGTTGCGTCCCGGTCTCGTGGTGATCGGCAGGCGTGTCCGAATGCGGCGCCTCGCCGCCAGCGCCTTGGTGGTCGTCCATGCCGGTCTGGGGTTCGGCCGCCGCATCGTCGTGCGGCGGCGTACCCGGTGGGTGCTCATGCCCTCCGGCACCGTCGGCCGCGTCCGCGCCTGCTGCGGGGTTGCCATGATGGTCCGGCGCGGCGTTTTCCCCGTCGGCATGGGGCTGCGTTTCACCGCCGCCATGCGAATGGCCGCCGCTGCTGTCGACCATGGCCCGGTACTCGGCTGCGTCGAGTGTCGGCAGCACCTGCAGGAACCCAGCCATGTTCCAGATGTACTCGTCGGCCATGCTCTCGCCCCAGGCCGGCATGCCCGACGCCTTGATGCCGTGCTTGATGACCCAGAACGCTTCCGCAGCGTCGACCCCATGTTCGGTCAGGTTCGGCGGCGCTGGATAAAGGCCCCGGCTCATCTCGGTTTCCGACATGCCCGGTGCCAGGTGGCAGCCGGCACACATGGCGGCGTAATTACCCGCGCCTTGAACAATCCGGGCTTGGTCATCCAGATTCGGCACCTGCAACTCGTTGGCCCGAACCGCGATCGAGCGTTCGCGCAGGGTTTCGAGGGCCGAATAGACCGGCCCCGTGTGTGGATCATCGGCACCAATGTTGTACAGGCCCGACCAGATGAATCCCGCCACCGCCAACACGGCGATGACGGACAGTCCGACCAGGATGAACAGCGTCTTGCGTTTCACGACTGCCATGGTGGTGGTCTCCCCTAGAACCAGATTCGGACGCCGGCGACGACGCGTGTGTCCTCGATGTCGTCCAGTTGTTCACGTCGGTAGTCGGCAGTACCGCCGTAGGCGCGCTCCCACACCACGCCGATGTACGGCGCGAACTGGCGATGGAACTCGTAACGCAGGCGGAAGCCGGCCTCCAGTGTGCTGAGGCCATCACCAATACCCCGCACCGGATCGTCCTGGCCCCAGGCTTCGGCTTCGACCAGCCACTGTCCGATCAAGCGATTGGTGAACAGAGTCTCGTACTCGGCCTCAAGCGCGAGACCGGTCTGGCCTGACTCGCCGAGATAGGCGGTCGCATCGACCTCGAACATGTACGGCGCCAAACCCATCACGCCGAAGGCGGCGAACGTCTGCGACGGCCCTTCTCCAAAATCGTGACGAACGCCGGCGACCAAGTCCCACCACCGTGCGATTGCGCGGCCGTACAGGACCTCGACATCGGCAGACTCTGTAGTGCCATCCACGCGCTCGCCTTCGCTGCGCAACCAGACGCGATCAAGATCGGTGCCGATCCAGGCCAGCGCCTCCCAACCCACGCCGGTGCCTTCCTCGTCGCCGTCCCAGGTCTCCAGCCGGTCGAGCAGCCAGTACGAATGGATCGCCGTGTCGTGCACCGCGTGCCCATCAACATCAGGAAACGCCGCGGTGCGGTCGCCCGGTGTCACCGGCGGAATCGGATCGAGCGGCGGTGCGGTCGCGGGCAGGTCCTGGTCCATGGCAGTGCCGTGCCCCATGGCCGCATGGTCCATCGGCTCGGCTTGCGGGATGGTCGGTGCCATGTCGTGGCCGGCATGGGGATCGACCGGCGCGTCCGCTGCTTCAGGTGCTGGCTGAGCCGGTTCGGCAGGCGCATGCATGGAGTGGTCTACAGGCTGCTCCCGTTCCTGCTCAACGGGTTCGGCAGGCGGCATTTGGTGGCCAGCGTGGGGATCTTGCGGTTCGGACGCTTCCTGTGCCGGCGCGGTGAGCTCCACCGGCTGATGCGTGGAATGGTCCATCTCCTGGGCCCAGGCCGGTGCCAGGCCGAGCGCCAGCAGCGTGGCGGCGGCAATGGCGGCAATACGTGGACGAGGGACGGACAGGTTCATGGCGATCACTCCTTCACCTCCACTTCCCGGAACATGCCGGCTTCCATGTGGTAGAGCAGATGGCAGTGGTAGGCCCAGCGGCCGAGCGCGTCGGCTCGCACGCGGTAGCTGCGCTTGCTGCCAGGCGGCATGTCGATGGTGTGCTTGCGTACCTGGAAGTTGCCGTCGGCGTCCTCCAGGTCACTCCACATGCCATGCAGGTGGATCGGGTGGGTCATCATGGTGTCGTTGACCAGCACGATGCGCATGCGCTCGCCGTAGTTGAGCCGCAACGGCTGCGCATCGGAGAACTTCATGCCGTCGAACGACCAGGCGAAACGCTCCATGTGGCCGGTCAGGTGCAGCTCGATCTCGCGGCCGGGCTCGCGGCCGTCCGGGTCTTGGAAGGTGCTACGCAGGTCGGCGTAGGTCAGCACGCGGCGGCCGTTGTCGCGCAGGCCGATGCCAGGGTCGTCGAGCTTGGGCACCGGGTTCATGGTCTGCATGTCGACCAGTGGGTTGCCAGTCTCGCTGGCGGGATGCGCCTGCATGCCCGCGGCGCCATGGTCCATGGTGGCCATCGGTCCGGGCTTCATCGACGTGGTGCCGTGCTGGCTGTGATCCATGCCGCCATGGTCCATGCCGGCCATCGCGCCGGCCGACATCGCCGACATGTCGTGCCCTGCCCCACCCATCATCCCGTGACCCATGTCGTCCATGGTCAGGATCGGCTTGGGGTCGACCGACGGCACCGGCGCGCGCAAACCTTCGCGCGTCGCGAGAGTGCCGCTGACGTAACCGGTGCGGCCAAGGTCTTGGGCAAAAATGGTGAACGCATCCTGCCCGGTCGGCTCGACAATCACGTCGAAGGTCTCGGCGGTGGCGATCCGGAATTCGTCGACGGTCACCGGGTGCACATACTGGCCGTCGGCGGCGACCACCGTCATCTTCAGCCCCGGGATGCGCACGTCGAAGTGGGTCATCGAGGAGCCGTTGATGAAGCGCAGGCGCACCTTCTCACCGGAGCGGAACAAACCGGTCCAGTTGCCAAGTGAGGTCGTGCCGTTCATGAGGTAGGTGTACGTGTTGCCGTTGACGTCCGACAGGTCGGTCGGCGTCATCCGCATCTCGCCCCACATCTTGCGGTTCTGAAGCGTCGCCGACAGCCCGTGCTGCTGCACGTCGTCGAAGAAGTCGCCAACGGTCTGCTTGGCGAAATTGTCGAAATCGGACATCTTCTTGAGACGATCGAACAGATACGTGGGGTCGAGATCGGTCCAGTCGGTCAGCATGACCACGTAGTCGCGGTCGTAGCGGAACGGCTCGGGCTCCAGCGGCTCGATCACCAGCGGGCCGTACAGGCCGGCCTGCTCCTGGAACGCGGTGTGGCTGTGATACCAGTAGGTGCCGCCCTGCACCACGTTGAAACGGTAGTGGTAGGTCTCGCCGCGGTTGATGCCGTCGAAGCTCAACCCCGGCACACCATCCATGTTGGCCGGCAACAGGATGCCGTGCCAATGGATCGAAGTGGAATGGCCGTGGATGGAACCGGGCGGCAGCGCATTGGTGACCCGCAGGTTGACCGTCGTGCCTTCGCGCCAGCGCAGCAACGGCGCCGGAATGGAACCGTTGACAGTGATCGCGGTGCGGGTCACGCCGGTGAAATTCGCCGGCGTCTCGCCGATGGTCAGGTCGAACTCGGTGCCTGACAGGACGTTGGGCACACCCTCGGTGCGCACGGCCCAGCTTTGCCGGGGCCACAGCCCCAGCCCGGCAATGGCGCCACCAGCGGCCAGCCCCTGCACGAAACGGCGCCGCGACGGCTGCGGCAACCCGCTGGCCCCGCGGCCAAAAGGATCGGATGACATGAACAGGACTCCGGAAAACGTCAGGAAACTCGCCCGATACGCAGGCGACGGAACGGCCTGTCCGGGTTCCGGTCAGGCCGAAGAGCGCCTTTGTGGCGCTGGGGACGTTTAGCCGATGGGTGGTCGGATCAAGTGAGGCAGCGCGGGCGAGGCGTGCACCGAGAACATCGGGCGCACGCTGTCGCTGCGCTCGATCGACCCGAGACCTATTACCGCGTCCACGGTGGCTGCCTGGGCCGGGTGCATGCACGCGCAACTGCAGATGCCCGATTCGCAGCAATCCGGCGATGGTGTGCCTGCGTCGGCGGGGCCGTGCGGGTGTCCGCCGGAATCGGGATGGGCGGTCGCGACTTTCGTCTGATCACCACCGTGACACGGCGCCTCGTCCTCTCCGTCGGCGTTCGCGGAGAACGCCGCCACTGGCGAAGTTGCTGCGAGGATGTCGGCATGGCTCATGTGTACCGCCGCCATGGCTGTCGCGGTCCCGTTCAGTACAAGAACGAGACCGAGGAACAGCCGCAGTAGCAGTGACCGGATCGACATAGGGCTACTTTACCAGCACGCGTAAACCACGCGTGATGGTCTGGATTTCACTCCAGAATTGCTGGGAATTTCTCATCGGAGCCCCATCCCTAGGGCGTTTGCCACAATGTGGCGAGCCCGTGTTCCTTGTGGGTTGTCATAACAAGCCCGCAGCTAGACATGGAAGGTCTCTGTGGTGCAGGCGAACCGTTCTACCTGCAGGGTGGCATGCGCGATACCGAACTGCTCATCGAGCGCAGCGGCCAACGTCGCTCGCACCTGGTCGACATCGTCTGTCGCACTGGCAAGGACGATATGAGCGGTAAGAATCGGCTCTTTGGATGCCAAGGCCCATGCATGCACGTCATGGATGGCCTCGACGCTTGGATGGCTGAGCATCATTGCCCGCACCGCTTCGAGATCCAGCCCGTCAGGGACACCCTGCATCAGCACCTGCCCGGCCGCGCGCAGGAGCGTCCAGGTGCGCGGCAACACCCATAGTCCGATCAGCACCGCGATGATGGGATCGGCGATGTAGAAGCCGGTGAACTGGATGATCAGCGCGCCGATGATCACTCCGACCGAACCGAGCATGTCGGCCCAGACTTCCAGGTAGGCGCCCTTGACGTTGAGGCTCTCGCCGCTCCCGGCTTTTAGCAAGCGCATGGCAATCAGGTTGATCACCAATCCCAGTGCCGCAATCACCAGCATCCCGGTCGAGGCTACTGACGGGGGCTCGCTGAAGCGGCCGACCGCCTCCCAGAGGATGTAGCCGGCAACAAGGAACAGCATGCCTCCATTGACGAGCGCGCCGATCGCTTCCATGCGCGCATAACCGTAGGTGCGTTTGGCATCAGGTGGTCGCCGGCTCAGGCGCACGGCGACCAACGAGATCGTCAAAGCGATCACGTCGGTCGCCATGTGCGCCGCATCCGACAGCAGTGCCAGGCTGTTGGTCAGAAGGCCGCCGATGACCTCGGCGACCAGGAAGGTGGCGGTAAGGCCGAGTGCCCACCACAAGGGCTTCTCGTGCTTGACCTCGCCACCGCCATGATCGTGTCCGGCGCTCATCACGCATCTTCCCGCTTGTAGCTACGCCACGCCGAGCGCAGCACCCGCCACGCCGAGCGCAGGAACATCACCAGCAACGCCGCGGCGATGAGCAGATCAGGCCAGCCAGCGTCGAACAGCCAGACGCCCACGGCTGCCAGCAGAACCGCGAAGCCTTCGAACACATCGTTGCGCGAACACTCCCATGCCGAGGCCATGTTCACATCTCCATGGCGATACGGAGTCAACAACCATAGGCAGATACCATTGAACGCTAGGTTGAGCAGCGCGGCGATGCCGACGGCTTCGAAGATCGGCACCTCCGGATGCGCGAGACGCCAGCCGACTTGGACCGCCACCGCCATTGCGGCCCCAAGGATGAGCAATCCCTTGAGCAGCGCGACTTTGGCCTTGGCCCGTGTGCTGGCGCCGATCACAGCGATGCTCAACAGGTAGGTGAGTGCATCGCCCAGGTTGTCGAGGCTGCCCGATAGCAGCGACGACGATCCGCTGTAGATGGCCGCCGAAAGCATCATCACGAACGTGGCGATGTTGATCGCCAGCACGATCATCAGCACCCGCCGCTGCCGCGCCTCCATGGCGCGGATATCGACAGTGCCGCTGCAGCATGAATCGCCCATGGGTCAGCCCTCCAGGACTTTCTGACTAGACTCGGTGTCGCGGTGCCAAGGTGAAGGGTTAGCGCTCTGCCGCGGCGGCAGTTCGGCGGTTGTAGATCAACCCGGCTATCAGGAGGAGCAGCGCGGCCGCTTGCGCAAGAACCACCTGCAGCGACGGATGCACACCAAGCCAGTCGATCCTCGGGAAAGAGATCGGCGCCACACTCAGCCATCCGGCCTCCTGCAATGCGGCTACGCCCTTGCCGGTCAGTACGACCGCGAGGATCGCCATCAGCAATGAACTCCAGAAGAAGAACCGCCCGATCGGCAGCTTCCGCGAGAACTGCAACATGGTCACCGCGACGACCACAAGAATCACTACACCCACGGCAAAGCCGGCCAGAATCATGCTGTTGTCGCCACCGCCGTGCCACATCGCCGAGTAGAACAGGATTGTCTCGAAGACTTCCCGGTACACCGCGACGAAGCTCAGGACCAGCAGGAACCAGGCCGACTTGCCGGACAATACGCGCGACAGCTTCTGCTGTAGATATTGCTGCCAGAGACCGGCATAGCTCTTTTGATGCAGCCAAAGCCCCACGCTCACCAAAACAACTGCGGCGAACAGTGCCGAGAATCCCTCGACGACCTCACGTTGTGCACCGCTGATGCTGACCACGTACGTGGCCAGAGCCCAGGTTCCGGCGCCAGCCAGCAAGGCACCCACCCAGCCGGCGTGGACGTAGGGCAGCACGTCTGGTCGTTCCGCCTTGCGCAGGAACGCCACGATTGCGATCACGATCAGCAACGCCTCCAGGCCTTCGCGTACGAGGATCGTCAAGGCGCCCACGAAACCGGCCCAGCCGGCATTGTCGGCTGTGCTCGACAGTACCGTTTCCGCCTTGTCGAGCAGCGAGGCGGCCGTGACTGCACGTTGCTTCACTTCTTCAAGTCCGGCTTGTTGGTCGATGCTGGCACGCAGACTCAGCATGCTCTGCTCGATGTCACGCATGAGGTCCGGCGCCCGGGTCGCCAGTTGCGGTTCGACGGGCTCAAAACCATCCAGATACGCCGACAGCGCAGCCGACTTGGCGGCCGTTTGGTCGCCTCGGCCGTACGCCGCCACGGCATTCGCGAGGCGAGTGTGCGCGAGCGACAACTGCGAGCCCGTGGCCGGCACGGAAGCCGCAGGGTGGCGCCGCAGAAAGGCGGTGATCGCACGCGCCTGTTGCTCACCCACTTCATTCGCCAGCGTTGCGGGCGTGATCTGCACCAGTTCTTGCAGCGTGGCAAGCGGGTTTTCGGCGCCTTTCGGTGGTTCGGACGTCTCCTCGGCCGCGTACGCGAACTGCCCTACATGGAAGGCGAGCGCCCAGCGATCCTGATCGGACAGATGCGCGTAGCTGGTCATCGCCGTGCCTTCCAGGCCCTGCGTGATGACCTGATAAAGCCCGAACAGACTGCGTTCTCGCGCACGCGCCTCATCGGTGAAATCGATCGGCGGCGGTTCCATTCCAGCGGCGGCCGGACCATCGCCCGCGCCGGCCACTCCGTGGCACGCCGTGCACATCTGCTGATACAGCGCGGCCCCGCGATCCACGTCCGGCGGCTGCGAGGGCGCGAGCGGGACGGGATACGCCGCAACGAGAGCCGTTGCCAAGGAGCGCGCCTGACGGGCGACCTCGTCAGGCGGAGCATGGGCTTCGACCAGTCCGGTCAACTGCGCAGCGTCCTCGCGTAGCTCGGGTTTTTGGGCATTCGCAGGTAGCGCCGCGATCTTCTCGCTGGCCGTGGCGGAAAATTCCTGCATCTCCGCGTATTCGGCAGGGCTGATCACCTTGCCACCCTGCACGGCGCTTGCGTAATCGACGGCGATGTAATCGAGCAGGCGCCAGACCACGGCCGCCTCCTGTCCGGGCGACTGCGCATAAGCGACTGGTACGGAAGCAAGCACCAAAAGGGTGGCGAGGAGCCACTGCAAATGCGCGCCGCTTCGGAGTGCATGAAACTGCTTCTTCATCATCGGATGTGAGTCTCAGAACTACGGCTCTGTGCAGCGCGATGGTGTTGATCACGCGGCGAGGCGAGCAACCCGACGAGGAACATGCCGCTCGCGCCGGCGACGATAGCCATATCGCTCAGATTGAACACCGGCCAATAATGGTCGCGCCAGTACCACTGGATGAAGTCGACCACATGGCCTCGCAGCAAGCGATCGATGACGTTGCTTAGTGCGCCTCCGATCACCAAGGCGTAAGGAAGTGCAGTTTTCCAGTCGTCTGTTGGCGTCTTGCTCAACCAATAGCCGAGCAACCCCGTGATGCACAATGCCAAACTGACGAGTAGAGGTTGTTGCCAGCCGCCTGCATCACTGAGAAGGCTGAAAGCTGCACCGGTGTTGTAGCTGCGATACCAGTTCCACCAGCCCTCGACGACAGGGACAGCTGTGAACTCGGGGAGCGAAGTCAATACCCAGTATTTGCTCAGCTGGTCCGCCACGATCACGAGGAGTGATGCGAGCAGCCAAGCAAGTGCTTTTGGATTGGGATTGCGGAGCAGTGTCTTCTTCATCAGGTGTGAGCCTTATGGCCCGGCCGTATCAGACCCGTGTGCTTTGCGCTTGGCCTGACGAGCTTCCGACAGGATTTCAAATGCCTCGCGGATCACGTACAGGCCGATCAACGTGCCAATGATCAGGTCCGGATAGCGCGTGTTCGTGACTGCGACCAGGACGCCGGAGAGGACGACGCCGACGTTGGCCACCACATCGGCACGGGTGAAGATCCAGCTTGCGCGCAAATGCACACCGCCAGAACGTAGCGGACTCAACATGCGCAATACGGTCATGTTGACCACCAAGGACAGCAGCGCCACGCCGATCATCCAACCGCTCGCCGGCTCACTGCCGAAGATCGCCCGACGTCCAACCTCCACCAGCACGCCCAGTCCCAGCAGCAACAGCACGCCGCCACTGCCATAGGCGGCGTTGGCCTTGAACCTCGCGCTGCGTCCGATCGCAATGAGGCCAATGGCGTAGGCGCTGGCGTCCGACAGCATGTCCAACGCGTCGGCTAGCAATCCAGTCGACTGGGCCATCCATCCGGCGATTCCGCCGATCAACGCCATCGCGGCATTGAGGGCCAATGCAATCCAGAGAACACGCCGCTGTTTCGGGTTCTCGGCTTCGGGATGGCAGCCACAGTCACTCATGTTCATTCTCGGTTGATTGACCGCAGCGATTTGCGGCCAAGGGGGCAACATCGCATGCTAAAGCCTGTAGCCACTACAGGGTCAAGCCATGAAGATCGGGGAGGCCGCCGCCGCGAGTGGTTGTCATCTGGAAACTGTGCGTTATTACGAGCGGATCGGGCTGCTGCCCGCGCCCCCGCGCACGTCCGGTGGCTACCGCGACTACCGGCCGGCGGATGTCGACCGGTTGCGGTTCGTCAGTCGCGGTCGCGACTTGGGCTTCTCGCTCCCGGAAATCCGCAGTCTGCTGCGTCTGGCCGAGAATGAAGCGCTGTCCTGCCAAGAGGTCGACCAGCTGGCGCGGGGTCATCTGAAAGACATTCGGACCCGGCTCGATGACCTGCAGCGGATGGCATCGGAACTGGAGCGCGTGATCCACAGCTGCGACGGAGGAGAATGCGGTCAATGCACCATCTTGGAGACGTTGCGCCATGCCCCTGCCAGCCATCCCTGATCTGGGTAACCGGTGTTCGAACACAACCCCTCCAGCACGATCATCGACCCGTGTGATTGCCGCGCCCGTTCCAGGGCGCGGCAATGATCCACCGCTGCACATGAGACGATAGGGGTTCAACCGCTCAGCACCTTCTGGCCGTTCTCACTGTCACGGTGCAGCCAACGGTAAAGCGCGGGCAGCACCAGCAGCGTGAGCAGGGTCGAGGACACGATGCCGCCGATCAC
>JBOHYC010000204.1:0-1522 GCA_050737755.1 Lysobacter sp. | reverse complement strand
CGCGAATGTCGCGGCACGTGCACCCGGCCCGCGCGGTGCAGGCCCCCGCGGCCCACGCCCGCCGCACGCCGGCAAGCCCCACGGCAATGGCCCGCGCAAACCCTTCAAGCCGCGCTGAGCGCAAGCCTGTTGTCGGCCAGGCCGGGCAACTTCTTCCCGGCCACCTCAACACCCCTGTGTAGGAGCGACGCAAGTCGCGATTTCCCCGGACTCCAGACGTTCAGAGATTCGCGACTTAGGTCGCTCCTACATTTCGCCGGAACCCTCTTCCAGGCCACCCTTCGCTCCCCCCAACGCCCGCGCGCTCCGGAACTCCCGTCGCCGCCCACTCAGCGGATCGTCAAACACCAACGATCGCGCCAGCAACTGCAACGGATTCGACCAGTCGTCGGCCGCCTGCTCCCGCAGCACCGGATAGAACGGATCATTGACAATCGGCGCCCCCAGCGCCGCCATGTGCACGCGCAACTGGTGCTTCTTTCCGCTCACCGGCTGCAACGCGTACCGCCACCGCATCGCACCGCGCTCGATCACGTCGACCCGGCTCTCGCTGTTGGCCTCGCCGCACACCTCGGCCATCCGGAAAAACGGCTCGCCGCGTGCCAGCCTGCTGCGCCGCACCTGTGGAAACTCCAGCCCGGGCAACGGCGCCGCCAGTGCCTCGTAGCCTTTCTCGATAAGCCCCTCACGGAACAGCGCCTGGTAGCGCGCCCGCGACTCCGGATTGGCCGAAAACAGCACCAGCCCCGCCGTGCCGCGATCGATCCGGTGCAACGGCACCAGCTCCGGATTGCCCAACTGCTCCACCAGCCGTGCCAACACCGTCTCGCGCACAAACCCACCGGCCGGCGTCACCGGCAGGAAGTGCGGCTTGTCGACCACCACCAGGTGCTCGTCGACGTGCAACACCGACATCTCGAACGGAATGACTGGCTCGTCGACGACCTCACGGAAATAGCGGATATCCATCCCCACCCGGTAGGCCGCATCGGCCGCCAGCGGTCGCCCCTGCGCATCGAGCACCCGCCCGCGCGCGAACCGCTCCACCCAGGTCGCCCGGTCGATTGCCGGAAATCGCGCACACAGCCCGTCGAGCAACGTCGCCCACGCACCCGGTGGCAACTGCAGGCGACTGCAGGGCGTGCCATCCGTGTTGCTATGTGCAGAACTCATCTAAAACGGGCCTGTCGATATAACCGTCGCCATTTTCAAATATCCTTGCGCTGCCCGCACGTGCGCGTTCGCGCCCGCCCGGATCTGTTTTCCACTGCCGTCGCCCGATGCCCGCCACGTCCAACACCGCCGTCAACACCATCCATCCACCCTCCGCTCTCTGGCCCGGCCTGCTGTTGTCGATGGGGCTTGCCGCCGTCGCTTATGGCCTGGGGCAATGGGTGCCGCTGATTGGCGGTCCGGTATTCGGCATCGTACTGGGCGTGCTCGTGCGCAATCTCGTCGCGCCGCCGCTGGCCTGCCAGCCCGGAATCCGTTTCGCCGGCAAAAAAATTCTGCAGTGGTCGAT
>JBOHYC010000203.1:0-2083 GCA_050737755.1 Lysobacter sp. | reverse complement strand
TCGTCGCCCTGTCCGCCATCAAGCTGCTCATGCTAGCGGCCTTCATGCTGGGCATCGATCCGCTGCTGCGCGATCGCATCGCTGCAGCCGGTGTTGGCGGACGGGCAACGATTCCTGTCGACCTATTCGTACATTTCGGCAGGCCACCGGTGTGGAACAGCATCCGTCCGAATGAGCTTCAGTTGCCCGGCAGCGCCATCTCGGCATCCGCAACCACCGGCGGCGCGGGCATGGATGCCACCACCCGCTGACTCCGGCGCGCCCGGGACCGGTAGCCATCCGGGTTGAGCGATTGCCAATGCCATGCGTCGCGACACATCGCGTCCAGCCCGAGTTCCGCCTTCCAGCCCAGCAGGTGCGAGGCCAGCGACGGGTCCGCGTAGACCTCGGCCACGTCGCCGGGGCGCCGGTCGACAATCGCGTACGGGATCGGCCGCCCCGACGCGCATTCGAACGCATCCAGAAGCTCCAGCACGCTGATGCCGTGCCCGGTGCCGAGGTTGACGGTCAGTGGACGGCCGGTGTCCATGAGGTACTCCAGCGCGTCGACGTGCGCGCGCGCCAGATCCACCACGTGGATGTAGTCACGCACGCCGGTGCCGTCGACCGTCGGGTAGTCGCCGCCGAATACCTGCAGGCGCTCGCGGCGACCTGCCGCCACCTGGCATACGTATGGCATCAGGTTGTTGGGTATGCCGCCGGGGTCCTCGCCGATCAATCCGGAAGGATGGGCGCCGACCGGATTGAAGTAGCGCAGGTTGGCCACCGCGAATGCGGGATCGAACCGGCACAGGTCGTCGATCAACTGCTCGTTGACCAGTTTGGTCCGGCCATACGGATTGGTCACCTCCAGCCGCGCGTCCTCGCGCACGGGCACCGCTTCCGGCGTGCCGTACACGGTGGCCGACGAGCTGAACACAAGCCGGTGCACGCCCGCGGCCGACATCGCCTGCAACAGGCTGACGCTGCCGCAGATGTTGTTGTCGAAATACTCCAGCGGACGCTCGCAGGACTCGCCCACCGCCTTGAGCGCGGCGAAATGGATCACCGCATCGAAGTGGTTCGACGCGAACAGCTCCGTCAAGGCGGCACGGTCGCGGATATCGAGGCAGCGACACTCGACCGCAGCCCCCGTCAGCGATGCCAGGCGAGGCAGCACGCCGCGGCCGCTGTTGCTGAAGTTGTCCACGATCGTCACCCGATACCCGCGCGCCGCCAGCGCGACGCAGGCATGCGCACCGATGAATCCGGTGCCTCCGGTTACCAGCACGTGCATGGCCACCCCTTCCCGTTCGATCCCGCTCGATACCAACGGCGATCCGGCCAATAACCGGCAGACCGGCGAGCAGTGGCCGGCACGGGGACCGTGCTTCGTTTCCCCCTACAGACATCAGGGGACCCTCTGCCATGAACGTCGTCCGTACCCTTCTCTCCGCCGGGTTCTGCGTGTTGCTCGCAGCCTGCTCCACCCCCGGAGCGACCACTGCAGTGCCACCACCCGTCGACGGCGCCATGCCGACCGACTACCTGATCGGCGTGGACGACATCGTCCAGGTCTCCGTCTGGCGCCAGCCGGAACTGGGCATCACCGTGCCGGTACGCCCGGACGGAATGATCTCGGCGCCGCTGGTCGGTGACGTCCGTGCCGGCGGGCTGACCCCCGAAGCCGTCGCCAAGGACATCGAGGAGAAGCTGACGGTCTACGTGCGCGACCCGCAGGTCTCGGTGATGCTCACCGACCTGCGCAGCCATGAGTACCTGTCGCGGGTGCGGGTGACCGGCGCGGTCAAGCAGCCGATCTCGATCCCCTACCGCCAGGGCATGACCGTGCTCGACGCCGTGCTCGCGGCCGGCGGCGTCACCGAGTTCGCGTCCCCCGCGCGCTCCGATCTTTACCGCAAGGCCGGCGACGGCACCCGGAGCTTCCCCGTGCGGCTCGACCTGATCCTCAACCAGGGTGACCTGTCGACCAACTTCGACGTGGCACCGGGTGACGTGATCACTGTTCCGGAGCGCATGATGTGAGCAACACCAATCTCGCACTGGAATGGGCGCCGCCCGAACCGGAGTCGCCGCTGGCGCT
>JBOHYC010000202.1:0-2143 GCA_050737755.1 Lysobacter sp. | reverse complement strand
CGAACGCGAACTCGCCGCCGACCGCCAGCACCGCCGCCAGTTGCAGCGCATCGCGCCGCGACAGGCCGCCCGGCCGCACCCCGACCGCGAACAGGATCGCGAACTTCACCACCAGCAACGCCAGCACCATGAGTTCGATCAGCAGCGGCTCCGCCATCACCCGCTTGAGGTCGATGCTCATGCCGACCGCCATGAAGAACAGCCCCAGCAGCAGGCCCTTGAACGGCTCGATCTGCGCTTCCAGTTCGTGGCGGAACTCCGAATCCGCCAGCAGCACGCCGGCCAGGAACGCGCCCAGTCCCGCCGACAACCCGGCAATCTGCATCAGCCACGCCGACCCCAGGACCGCCAGCAGCGCCGCGCCGGTGAACACTTCCGGCATCAGCGAACGCGCGACGATCCGGAACACATGGCGCAGCAACACCCGGCCGCCGAACACCAGCGCCACGATCGCCGCGACCGCCTTCAGCACCGCATCCCAGCCCAGCCCGCCGGACTCCACCGCAGCCGCCTGGCCGAGCAGCGGGATCGCCGCCAGCAACGGGATCGCGCACAGGTCCTGGAACAGCAGGATCGCGAACGCCAGCCGGCCGTGCTCGCTGGTCAGCGCCTTGCGCTCCGACAGCAACTGCAGCCCGACCGCGGTCGACGACAGTGCCAGCCCGAGGCCGACCACCAGTGCCGCCTTCCAGCCGAATCCCGCCAGCGTCGCCAGCAACCCGAGGATCAATCCGCTGGCCAGCATCTGCGCGCCGCCGGCGCCGAACACCGGCTTGCGCATGACCTTCAACCGCGATGGCGACAACTCCAGGCCGATCACGAACAGCATCATCACCACGCCGATCTCCGACGCCGCCAGCACCGGCTCGGCATCGCGGATCACCCGGATGCCGTACGGCCCCAGCACCACGCCCGCCGCGAGATAGCCGAGCACCGCGCCCAGCCCGAAACGCCGGAACACCGGCACCGCGATGACTGCCGCGAGCAGGAACACCAGAGCCAGTTCGAGACCACCACCGTGCATGCGTACCTCCGTTGCGTTGGATTATGCGCGGATGCGCAAGGGCAACAAAAAAGCCCCGCATTGCGGGGCTTCCTTGTACTGCGTGCCGGTGACTCAGCGCTTCATCGAACTGAAGAACTCGTCGTTCGACTTGGTGGTCTTCATCTTGTCGAGCAGGAACTCCATCGCGCCGATCTCGTCCATGCCGTGCAGCAGCTTGCGCAGGATCCAGATCTTCTGCAGCAGCTCGGGCTCGATCAGCAGGTCCTCGCGGCGGGTGCCGGAGCGGTTGATGTCGATGGCCGGGTACACGCGCTTCTCGGCGATGCGGCGGTTGAGGTGCACCTCGGAGTTGCCGGTGCCCTTGAACTCCTCGTAGATCACCTCGTCCATCTTGCTGCCGGTGTCGATCAGCGCGGTGGCGATGATGGTCAGGCTGCCGCCTTCCTCGACGTTGCGCGCCGCGCCGAAGAAGCGCTTGGGCCGGTGCAGGGCGTTGGCGTCGACGCCGCCGGACAGGATCTTGCCCGAGCTCGGCAGCACGTTGTTGTAGGCGCGGGCTAGGCGGGTGATCGAGTCGAGCAGGATCACCACGTCCTTCTTGTGCTCGACCAGGCGCTTGGCGCGCTCGATCACCATTTCGGCGACCTGCACGTGGCGGCCGGCCGGTTCGTCGAACGTGGACGACACCACTTCGCCGCGCACGGTGCGCTGCATCTCGGTGACTTCCTCGGGACGCTCGTCGACCAGCAGCACGATCAGGTGCACGTCGGGGTGGTTGTGGGTGATCGCGGTCGCGACCTGCTGCATCAGCATGGTCTTGCCGGCTTTCGGCGGCGACACGATCAGCGCGCGCTGGCCCTTGCCCTGCGGCGCCATCAGATCGAGGATGCGGCCGGTGATGTCCTCGGTCGAGCCGTCGCCACGTTCCAGAGTGAACTTGCGACGCGGGAACAGCGGGGTCAGGTTCTCGAACAGGACCTTGTTCTTCGATGCTTCGATCGGCTCGCCGTTGATGGTGTCGACGATCGACAGCGCGAAGTAGCGCTCGCCGTCCTTCGGGAAGCGGATGCGGCCCGACAGGTGGTCGCCGGTGCGCAGGTTGAAGCGGCGGATCTGGCTCGGCGAGATGTAGGTGTC
>JBOHYC010000201.1:0-35911 GCA_050737755.1 Lysobacter sp. | reverse complement strand
CGCCGGCCACGGCCGACGAATCGCCCGACGACGCGCTCTGCACCGACGCCGCCGCGGCCATCGCATCGGCCGACCCACTGGCGGCAGCGACCCGTGCCATCTGCGCCGCCGCATCCTGCGCCGCGTTGTTGCCGCCGCTGCTGGTCGTGACCAGCATCTCGCCCATTTCCTCGACGCTGGCGAACTGGTTTACGGTGCGCACCAGATAACGCTGCGAACCCTGCTCCAGGCGGCCGCCGGACACGTTGACGTTCTCCTGCGCAAGACGCTGGATCACGGTGTCGATCGGGAGGTTCAGCTGCGCCAGCCTCTGCTGGTCGATCAGGACCTGGACCTCGTCCTCCAGGCCGCCGCCGACCTTGACCGCGGCAACGCCCTCGACGGGTTCAAGTTTCTTCTTCAGGTCCTCGTCGGCGTAACGGCGCAGCAATGTCAGCTGACGATCGGCGTCATCATCGGCCTTGGCCGACAACGCGATTCGCAGGATCGGGGCGGTCGATGGATTGAAGCGCAACAGCACCGGCGGCTCGGCTTCGAGCGGCAGCTGCACGCCTTCCATCTTGTCGCGCACCTCCAGGCTGGCCTGGTCCATGTCGGTGCCCCAGGCGAACTCCAGCACCACATCGCTCTGGCCCGTGCGCGAAACCGACTTCAGCTTGCGCAGCCCTTTGACCACGCCGACGGCCTCTTCGACCGGCTCGCTGACCAGGGTCTCGATTTCAGACGGCGCCGCGCCGGTGTACTCGGTGCGCACGGTCAGGGTCGGGTAGCTCAGGTCGGGCAGCAGGTTGACCTTGAGGTTGCTCAGCGCGATCACGCCGAACAGCAGGAAGGTGATCGTGACCATCGCCACCGTGACCCGGCGGCGGGTGGAAAACTCGACCAGGTTGAAGCTGCGCGGCGCATGCGCGTCGGGCGCGTGCGGCGTTGGATCCTTGGCGTCGCTCACGGCAGTCCTGCCTTACTGGTTGGTTGCGGCGGGTTGCGAGGCCTTGGCCGCCTCGCCGTTGGCCAACTTGGTCCCGGCGACCTTCCCGGCCGGCTCGCCGACCACGGTCACTTCGCTGCCATCGCGCAACGCGCTCTTGCCGGCCACCACCACGCGGTCGCCGAGCTTGAGGCCTTCGCGGATCTCGGCCCACTCGCCGTCGATGTACCCGAGCTTCACCGGCACGCGCGCGACCTTGCCGTCACGCAACGCGAACACGGCCGCGTCATCCGTGCCTTCCAGCAACGCGGTGCGCGGCACTACCGTGGCGTTCGCACGCTGGTCGTAGTCGATGCCGATGCGGCCGAACATGCCCGGCTGCAATACATCCTGGCTATCGAACGTGGTGATGACGCGGAAGGTGCCGCTGCCCGCATCAACCACCGGCGAGATGCGATCGACCACGCCTTCGAATGTCTTGCCGGGCAACGCGTCGACCCTCAGCTTGACCGGCAGACCCTGCTTCATCGTGGCCAGTTCGCGCTCGGGCACGTTGAGCACCGCCTCCAGTTCCGAGGTGTCGACGATGCGCACGATCGGGGTGTTGATCTGCACGAAGTTGCCCGGCTTCGGACTGACCGAAGCCACCACGCCACTGATCGGCGAGGTGACATTGGCGTACGACAGCTCGAGGTTGGCCAGCCGGTTGGCGGCGCGCGCATTGGCCAGGTCGTAGCGGATCTGGTCGTAGTCGGAGGCGGCGATCAGCTGCTCGCTGGCCAGCTTTTCGGCACGCGCAAACTGGTTCTGCAGCTTGTGCATCTGCGCGGAGGTCTGCGCGGCCTGCAGCTCGGCGCGGGCCGAATCAAGGCGGACCAGGACCTGGCCGGCACGCACGAGGTCGCCCTCTTCCACCAGTACCTTCAGCGCGACGCCGGAGGTCTTGGCGACCACCTGCGATTCGGCCGGCGCTTCAAGCGGCGCAGTGCCGGTATAGCTGGCGGCGACCGGGCGCTGCACCACCGTGGACACCTCGACCGGCACGGCTTCAGGCCCCTCCTTCTCGCCCGGCTTGCCCGCGGCGTCAGCGGGATCCCCACCCTTGCACGCCGCCAGTGCGAGCAGGCAGGACAGGGCAATGGTGGCGGTACGAACGTGACCGCGCGCGCGGCCGGAATGGTGGTGACGCATCGAATGGACCCCAGTGAAAGACTGCAGACGTGGTGTTTTCCGGACGTATGCCGGTGTTGTATGTAGGTATATCACTGGCGCACCCGATTCCCATGCGCCGAAGGTAATGGTGAACGCTGGCACCGTTGCCCGGTTGACTGCCGCGCCTTCGGTTCCCGACCGAAAAAGCAACGGCAATGAAGCCCGTATCCGGCCCCTGCCGCAGACGCTACTTCGTTGCGGCGGAGTCGCAAGCTATACTGCCGGGATTGTGCGGGGCAATCGCAAACGCGAGCCATCGCCAACCAGACTTCCAGCTACCAGAGATTGCGGACTACGACATGATGCGACCGCTGACGATCGCCGCCTTGGCGCTTACCACTGCTCTCCTGGCCGTTCCGGCCATGGCCCAGGACACGGCGCCAGTCGCCGCCCCCGCCGCTTCGGCCCCGACTGCCGGCGCGGTAACGGGTGACGCCGAGCGTGGCCTGCAGTTGACCTACACCTGCCAGGGTTGCCACGGCGTGGTGGGCTACAAGAATGCCTATCCGAACTACCACGTCCCCAAGCTCGGCGGGCAATCGGAGCAGTACCTGCACAACGCGCTGACCGCGTACCAGCAGGGCACCCGCCAGCACCCGACGATGCAGGCCCAGGCCGAGAGCTTCTCGGACCAGGACATCGCCGACATCGCCGCCTTCCTTTCCACCGTCAAGTGAGTGAGCAGACGCCCATGACGATTCGCAACTTCGCCATCGCCCCTGCCCTGCTCGCTACCGCATTGGTACTGTCGGCCTGCTCGGGATCAGAAGCACCCGAAGCCACCGCACACGCCGCCCCGACCTCATCGTCGGCCGGCCTGCCCGACGGCAACATCGCCGCCGGCGAAAAACTGGCCAGCACCAAGGGCGAGGCCACCGGTCAGTCCTGCGTCGACTGCCATGGCGCCGAAGGCAACGCACCGATCGACCCGACCTACCCGACGATCGGCGGCCAGTACGCCGACTACATCGGGCATTCGTTGCAGGCGTATCGAAACGGCGACCGCGAGCATGCGCTGATGTCGAGCCAGGCCAAGGCCCTGACCGACCAGCAGATCGCCGACCTGGCCGCGTATTTCGGTACGCGCGACAGCGGACTGGTCACGTTGCACGGCGCGCACGACTGAGTCGCATCACGTAGCGGGCCTGCCCGTCGACGATGAACAAAAAAAGCCCGCATTCGTGCGGGCTTTTTGCTGGACCGGCTACCGCGAATGTCATCCCGCCGGTGGCGGCACGCTTCCGTTGCCTTCCTGCAGTTCCGGCTTGAACGGAACATCCGGCGGCGGGCGTGCAGTCGCGGGCTGCTCGTTGAGGTTGGGGTCGCCGATGCCGCAGCCGCCGCCCATGACCAGCAACACCGTGGTGCATTCGATGTACTTGTTGGTACCGGGGATCGGGATCCGGATGGTATTGATGCTCTTGCGCACCCATTCTTCCAGCAGGCTTTCGTTCGGCCGCCAGTACTGGTCGAACGCGGTCGGCTCGTAGTCGTTCGGCGGACGCCGCAGCCAGGTGCCGACCCGATCGAGATCGGCGATTTCCTCGGTGATCGTGCCCGGTGGCATGCCCGGTGAAGCCGAGCCCGGTGTCTCTGCCAGCCGTACGCTGCCGTCGCTGTTGTAAAGGCCGGGCGGCTCGCCCCGCTGGGCACCCGGGGTGTCACGCTCGGCCGCGCCCCAGTCATCGGCACGTTCCGGGGATGGCCAGGCGCCGGGGGCCGGCGCCTTTTCCGGACCCGCAGTGGTGGCCACGGGTTCGGGTTCGGGTTCAGCCGGTGCGGGTGTTTCCGCAGCTGGGTTGGCGGGCGCAGCCGGCGCAGGCGCCGGTGTTGATGCGACCGGCGCTGGCGGCATCGGTGCAGGTGGCGATGGTATTTCGCGCTCGCGCACTTCCGTTGGCTTCGCGACCAGTGATGGAGCCACCACCTCGCGCGCACGGACTTCCGGCGTCGGCGGGCGCGGCGGAGCCGGTTGCTCGCGCACCGCAATCTCGCGCACGTTGACCTCGGGCACCGTCGCCTGCAACACCGGCTGCGGTGCGGGTGCCGACGGCAGCGTCGATACCACCGGACGCGGTACGCGCACGATTTCGACAATCTCCACAGTGGGCGTCGGCGCGGTCAATTCGGGCATCGGGATCGTGGGCGCCTCGATCCGCGGCGTCGTTGCCGGCAACACGAACTCCTGGCTCCGGTCGGGCACCGGCTCGCTCACCGCCAGTGGTTGCTGGACGACCTCGGGACGCGGCTCCGGTTGCGGGATGTCACGTTGCACCACCTGCGCAGGCGATGGCTGCAACGTAGGCGACTGCACCACGGCAGGGAGGACCGCGACATCCGGAATCGGCACGCTTGCGGGTTCCGGTTTGGGCACAGGCTCGGCTTCGCGGGCCACCGCAGGTGATGGTGGGCGGGATTCGACCGGACGGTCCGGCTCGACCTGTTCGACAGGTTCCGGCTCGGGACCGCCTCCAATGTCCGCCGGCGTGCCATCACCGACGTACTCGACCTGCACCACCACCATCTCCTCACCCTTCGGCGGCGGGCTCTCAACGTGGGTGAGATCGAGATACATCAGCCATACCAGCAGCATCATCAACCCGAGATGCCAAGCACCTGAAACACCCGCGGCAAGCCAGTGCCAGCGGCGCTCGTCCCGGGATTCGGGCGTGTTCCATTCCTGCTGCCACAAGGCGCCAAAGGCCTGCCAGCGGGTCAGCTCGCCGACCCGACGCGGCGGGGCGGACAGCGGCCGCTGCGCGAGGGTATCGACGAGGGCCTCGGGGCTGGCACCGTGGATCGCACCGGGCCGGCTGCGCATCGCGTCAAACCATTGTTGCCATCCCGGCGGGAACTTCCCCGGCTGGCGACGCCATTGCCTTGAAACCAGCTGCATGCGCCGCTGGATGGCGTGGATCAGGGCGTCGGCTGAAACCATCGGCGACGCGCGGCCGCGGTCAGGCCGCGGAGCCTCGGCTGATATAGGGCGCCGCGCCGCTGTCGTGGTCGGTCGCGTCACGCACCGCGGTCACCCCGGGCACCTTCTCAAGCAGCGTCTTCTCGATTCCCTGCTTGAGGGTGACATCGGCCATGCCGCAACCGTGGCAGCCACCACCGAAACGCAGCACCACCACGCCGTCGGCGGTCACTTCCTGCACCGCGACGCTGCCACGATGCTGTGCGAGCTGCGGATTGATTTCGTTTTCAACCAGGTAATGCACGCGCTCGACCAGCGATGCCGACTCGCCCGGTACCACGCCCTTGATCTTCGGCGCGCGGATCTGCAACTGGCCGCCGGTGGCCTGCACTTCGTAGTCGATCTCCGCGCTGTCGAGGTAATTCACGCTGGCTGCTTCCAGCCACAGGGTGAAGCCGTCGCAATCGATCGCCCATTCGTCACCGAGCAGGTCGCCCGGCTCGGCGAATTCCAGCCGCACGTCGGCACGCGGCGTGCCCGGGTGCATCGCTGACAAACGCACGCCCAGGCCCGGCAAGGCCTCGCGCTCGATCAACTTGCGGAAATGGGTCTGGGCGGATTCGGAAATCTGGATCATGTCGCTATTCTAACGGGCTACGCGCTATACCAGTGGGCAACCGCCCTACCCGACCGCCGTCGATTGCGCTCTGTTCAGTCGCCGACCGCCGCAAGGAACCGCCATGACCGACCTGATTCCACTTTCCCGTGCTCACTGCATCGCCCGCCGCGGCAGCGAACACAAGCTTCCCGAGGCCCGAGTACGCGAACTGCTGCCGGAAATTCCCGGCTGGGAACTGGTCGAGGACGGCCACGCACTGAGCAAGACCTTCCGGTTCGACGACTATTACCGCACCATCGCTTTCGTCAACGCGCTGGCCTTCATCGCCAACCGCGAGGACCACCATCCCGACCTGAGCGTGCATTACGACCGTTGCGTGGTGCGCTTCTCGACCCACGATGTCGGCGGACTGAGCGAGAACGACTTCATCTGCGCGGCCAAGGCCGAATCACTGACGGAGTAAGGCGATGACCCGACACCTGTTGAATGCCAGCATCCGCGCTGCCGGACACGCATCCCTTTTCGGCCTGCTGCTCTGTGCCGTCCTGCTGGCCGGCTGCGAAGGCCCCGTCCAGGCCCCGGCGATCGCACCGACACAACCACTCGCCGTGGACACCCCGCCCCCCGAATACCCGGCGCAACTCGCCTGCGACGACATTGGTGGCACCGTGGAGCTGATCATGAAGATCGGCACCGACGGCCACCCGACCGCCATCCGGGTGCAGAACGGCAGCGGCCAGCCAGCGCTGGACCAGGCGGCTATGGCGGCAGTCGAAGGTTGGACCTTCCGGCCCGCGACCCGCAACGGCAGCCCGGTATCCACCGACCTGCGCGTCCCGGTGACCTTCACCCCGCCGACAATGCGGCCCGACATGTGCTTCCAGCTCGACGAGCAGCGCTCCGACGACGTGCTGTAGATCAGCCTTTCCGGCGCGCGCGGCCCGTCCTTTGTAGGAGCGACGTAAGTCGCGAACGCCCCAGCCCGAAAATCGCGATGCCGAGGCGCCCAGCAGGAAGCAGCCAGTCGCAAATAAAATAGTGGAGAAGCCCGGAACCGGCTCCCCATCGCAACTTACGTCGCTCCTACAAGAGGCAAAAAAAGCGACTGCGAGGCTTACGCCAGCCTGTCCAGCACATCAAGCAACTCCGGGGCCAGCGGCGCATTCAACAGGTACGGCGTCTTGCCATCGTCCAGCGCGAACTCCAGCGTCGATGCGTGCAAGAACAGCCGTTTCAGGCCGATCTGTTCGCGCAGCTTCTTGTTGACCGCCGGATCGCCGTACTTGTCGTCGCCGGCGACGGAGTGGCCGATATGCTGCGCATGCACACGGATCTGGTGGGTACGACCCGACTCGATCCGCACCTCGCAGTACGACTGCCCGCCACGGCGTTCCAGCAGCTGGAAGTGGCTCAGCGATGCCTTGCCGGCCGTGCTGCCGGCCCGAACCACCTGCACGTGGCGCTCGCCGCCCTGGCGCAGACCGACGTGCAGCGGTGCGTCCACGCTCATCACCCCGTCCGGCATCCGCCCGCCCAGCAGCGCCAGATAGCGTTTGCGGAAGCCGGTGCCACCGCTGCTGCCCTCGCGCATCAGCATCTGCATCTCGGTCAACGCCGAGCGCTTCTTGGCGACGATCAGCAGGCCCGAGGTGTCGCGGTCGAGCCTGTGCACCAGTTCCAGCGACTGGTTGGGACGTAGCGCGCGCAGGGTCTCGATCGCACCGAAACTGATTCCGCTGCCACCATGGCTGGCCACGCCCGACGGTTTGTTCAGCGCGAGCAGCCGCGCGTCCTCGTAGACGATCGCCGCGTCCAGCGCATTCATGAAACCGGTCGGCGGTGTCGGCTTGTCTCCCGGTTCGGCGAGACGGACCGGCGGGATGCGGACTTCCTCGCCGCCCTCCAGCTTGCGCTCGGCCTTGGCCCGGCCGCCGTTGATCCGCACCTGACCGGAACGGATGAGCTTGTAAATCAGCGACTTGGGAACACCTTTTAATTGTCCCAGAAGAAAGTTGTCGAGCCGTTGGCCGGCACGGTCGTCCGGCACCCGCACGACACGGGCGCCGGTGCGGTTCTCACCGACGGGATTGGGAGCTGAATGGGTCATCCGCAAAGGGTTATCTGATACACTCGCGACGCGAGATAAGGTTTTGATTTCGCAGGAAGTTGTCCCGTCGCCGCGCCAACACGCTGCAGCGCCGGGACGCAGGGCCAAAAGCCCGACCTGCGATTCCGGCCCGCGCCTGACCACTGTCCTCGGGACAGCCATGTTAGCAGCGACGGTCCGGCGGAACCGGCCCTCGTCCGGCGGGTCAAACCGCCTGTGATGAATACGCCCCGAGCGACGCCAAGGCAGATTTTGCCGGACGCGGTCGCCGGCCCCGAAAGTTTAGGAATGCAACAAGCAAGCGCTCCCGCGGCACGCCGTGGTGTTGTAGCGCTGGAAAATTGTCAGGTCACGCCAGCGTGCGCAGGAACCCGCTCCCCGGAGCCACCCTGCAGCCGTCGCGAAGGCGGGACCCGGTTGTCCAGAAGCGAGACGCCAGGCGTTCCGCGCGGTTCGAGCGCGCGAGGAACGCAACAATGAAACGCATGCTGATCAACGCGACGCAGGCAGAAGAACTGCGCGTGGCGACCGTCGATGGCCAGACCCTGTACGACATCGACATCGAGCAACCGTCGAAAGAGCAGACCAAGTCCAATATCTACAAGGGCAAGATCACCCGCCTCGAGCCCTCGCTCGAAGCCGCCTTCGTCGAGTACGGCGGCAACCGTCACGGCTTCCTGCCGATGAAGGAAATCTCCCGCGACTACTTCCAATCCGGTGTCGACCACAACAAGGCCGGCCTCAAGGAGCTCCTGCGCGAAGGCCAGGAAGTCGTGGTCCAGGTCGACAAGGAAGAGCGTGGCAATAAGGGCGCCGCCCTGACCACGTTCATCTCGCTGGCCGGCCGCTACATGGTGCTGATGCCCAACTCCCCGACCGCCGGCGGCGTCTCGCGCCGGATCGAGGGCGAGGACCGCGCCGAGCTGAAGAAGGCGATGGACGCGCTGACCATCCCTGACGACATGGGCGTGATCATCCGCACCGCCGGCGTCGGCCGTGATGCCGAAGAACTGCAATGGGACCTGGATTACCTGCTGCAGGTCTGGAAGGCGGTCGCCGAGGCCGCGCTGACCAAGCCCGCACCGTTCCTGATCTACCAGGAATCGCGCCTGATCATCCGCGCCCTGCGCGACTACATGCGCCCGGACATCGGCGAGATCCTGGTCGACACCGACGAGATGTACGCCGAGGCGCGTGACTTCGTCGAACAGGTGATGCCGCACAACCTGCGCAAGCTCAAGCACTACACCGACGACGTTCCGCTGTTCAACCGCTTCCAGATCGAGTCGCAGATCGAGAACGCCTACGAGCGTGAAGTGCGGCTGCCCTCCGGCGGCGCGCTGGTGATCGACCAGACCGAGGCGCTGACCGCGGTCGACGTCAACTCCGCGCGTGCGACCAAGGGCAGCGACATCGAGGAAACCGCGTTCAACACCAACCTGGAGGCAGCCGAAGAGGTCGCCCGCCAGATGCGCCTGCGCGACCTGGGCGGCCTGGTGGTGATCGACTTCATCGACATGTCGTCCAACCGCCACCAGCGCGACGTCGAGAACCGCCTGCAGCACGCGCTCAAGCAGGACCGCGCGCGCGTGCAGGTCGGTCGTATCTCGCGCTTCGGCCTGCTTGAAATGAGCCGCCAGCGTCTGCGCCCGAGCCTGGGTGAGTCCAGCCAGCTGGTCTGCCCGCGTTGCGAGGGCCACGGCCGCATGCGCAGCGTCGAGTCGCTGTCGCTGTCGATCCTGCGCGTGGCCGAAGAGCACGCGATGAAGGAGAACACCGGGCAGGTGCTGGTGCAGGCGCCGACCGAGATCGCCACCTACCTGCTCAACGAGAAGCGCCGCGCACTGGCCGAGATCGAGCAGCGCCACGACGCGCCGATCGTGATCGTCGCCGACGAGCAGTTGCTGACCCCGCATTACGAGGTCACGCGCATCCGCGACAACGAGATGGGCGAGGAAACCAGCAAGCCGAGCTACCACCGCGGCACCCCGCGCAAGCTCCCGACCCACTCGCTGACCAAAGCGCACCTGAACATCCCGGCGGCGCCGATCGTCACCAACGTCAAGCCGGCCCAGCCAGCACCGTTGCGCGAACCGCGACAGGCCGCAGCCCCCGCCCCGGCCGCACTGGCACCGACGCCGACCGTAGTCGCGCCGACCCATTCGATCGGCGTGGTCGAGCGGATCATGCGGTTCTTCCGCGGCAGCGAGCCGACCGACGCCAAGTCCTCCGCCGGCTCACGCCCGCGTTCGCAGGACGGTGGCAACCGCAATGATCGTGGCGAGCGCAACGCACGCGGCGAGCGCGGTGACCGCAACGGCCAGCGTCGTGGCGGCAAGCAGGCACGCGATGGTGGCCGCCGCGACGAGCCGCGTCGTAATAACGGCGCAGCCCAGCCCGCGCAGGCCAAGACGGATTCGGCAGCGGCCGGTTCCAACCCGGACGCTCCGGCGAAGACCGGTCGCGGTGGCAAGCAGGGCCGGCAGAAGCAGCCCCGCGCGCCGCAGGTCGATGATGTCGCCAGCAACGCCGACAGCAACAAGCAGCAAGAACAGGCCGAGCGCGCGCCACGCCCACCGCGTCCGCCGCGCGGCGAGCGCCCGGCCCGCGAGACCGCCAAGCCAGCCGACGACGCTGCAGCCGTGACTGCCGTTGCAGTGGCCGCAGCCGAGGGCACTGCGCCCGACGCCAAGGCCACCGAACAGGTCGTGAGCCACACCGCTGCCGTCGCCGAAGATGCACAGCAGTCCAACGGCGAAACCACATCCACCGATACCGAAGACGAATCGGGTGAAGGCACCGGCCGGCGCCGTCGTGGTCGTCGCGGCGGCCGTCGCCGTCGTCGCGGCGGTGGCGAGAACGCAGCTGCCGAAGGCCAGTCGCCGGATACTTCGCTGCTCGACGAGGGCGAGAACGACGCCGACGCCAAACCGGTCGCCAGCCGTTCGCAACCCGAGTTCGACTTCGATGACGAAGGCGCCCCGGCGACCAAGCCGGTCCGGCCGACACCAGCAACTGCTGCGGCCGCTGCCATCCCGGTAGCCGCTGTGACCAGCGATGGAGAAGACAAGCCAAGCCCGCAACCGGCTCCGGCCAACGCTGCCCCGACCCCGGTCACCGCCAAGCCCGAAGCTGCGAAGCCTGTAGCCGCGAATCCGGAAGCAGCCACGCCGGAAGCCACTGTGTCCGACGCCCAACAGCCTTCGACGAGCACTGTCGATACCGCACCCGCCCCGTCCCCGGCCGCAGCCGCAATCCAGGCCTCGCCCGAGCAGCGCGACATCCCGGCCGAGCCGGAAGCTCCGGCCCAACCGGCCATCGTCGAGACCACCGTGGTCGACGCCGACCCGGTCGAGGATGCGGTCGTCGTCGAAGACACCGTCGTGCCACAACCGGAGCCGGTCGATGATGCGGCGATGGTCGAGCCCGAGCCGGTCGAATCGGTGAAGCCGCAGCGCAGCGCCGATGTCGAGCAGGCGCCGAACGCCCCGGTCGCAAACGGAACCAACGGCAGCGACACGCGTGCTCCGTCCGAACCACGTACCGCCAGCCTGTTCGACGCCGAGCCGGCATCGTCACCGGCCGATGCCGCGGTGCAGGGCCAGCATGCGGACAGCGACGCGGATGCCAAGCGCAACCACGACGCCTGATCGTATCCAGCCGTAACAAGAAACGGGCCGCTCTCGCGGCCCGTTTTTTTATGCCTGCAACCCGCTACAGCGCCAACGCCGGCTCGATCATCCCGTACTGCCCAAGCAGCCGCGCCAGCGCGATGTTGTCGCTGACATTCAACTTGTCGAACAACCGGCTCTTGTGCGTGTTGACTGTTTTCGGGCTCAGGCTCAATCGCTTGGCAATCTGCTCCTGCCGCAACCCCTGCACCAGCAGCAAGGCCACCTCGAGCTCGCGCGGCGTCAGCTCGTCCAGCGGCGATCCGCCACCGCCGAGCCCCGCCAGCGCCAGGTACTTCGCGATGCCGGTGGCGAGAAAACGCCGCCCCCCCGCGACATCGCGCACCGCCTGCAACAACTCACCGGCGTCGCCGCCCTTGCCGACGTAGCCCGCGGCACCCGCCTGCAACAAACGTTTCGGCAGCGGCCCGTCCTCGAGTGCGGAGACGATCACTACCTGCGTACCGTGGTCACCCGCAAGCACCCGCTCGGTCACTTCCAGCCCGCTGATACCCGGCAAGTGCAGGTCGCACAAAACGACATCAGGACACAGCGCACGAATCAGCGGCAACGCCGTTTCGCCACTGGCGGCCTCGCCCACCACTTCAATATCCATTTCACCCGACAGGATCATCAGCATGCCGGCACGTACCAGCGCATGATCCTCGACGATGAACACCCTGATGGTCATCCGTTCCCCTCCATGGTCAGATTCCTGTCGCGCAAGTTACGCGGGCGCCCCATTCGGCGCAACCGAAGGCACATGCACGCGACCGCTCGCGTCGGGCACACTCTCCTGACCGATACAGGGGATTCCCACATGCGCGTTCACCACCATCTTGCCGTCGCCGTCTCGTTCGCACTGCTCGGCGGCTGCGCGCAATCGCCCACCGATGACGTAGCCACCGCCGTCGAAATCGCAGCTCCCGCGCCCGCCAGCGATGCCGCGAAGGCCTGGCTGTCCGATGTCGAAGCGATCGCCGCCGCCGACGACAATGCCGGTCGCCGCGACGCCATCGAGCAGCAGCTGAAGTCCCTCGGGGTGGCGTGGACCGGCGTTGCGTTCGAAAGCGAACACGGACCCGGCCAGAATCTGATCGCCGACATCAGCGGCGACGCAACCGCCCCGCTGTTGTTGCTGGGTGCCCACTCCGACCGGGTTGGCGAGGGCAAGGGCGCGACCGACAACGCGTCCGGCAGCGCCGTCGTGCTGGCGTTGGCCGAGCGCTTCAAGCAGCAGCCGCTCACCAACCACCGTGTCAGCGTCGCGTTCTGGGACCAGGAAGAACGCGGCCTGCTCGGCGCCCACGCCTACGTCGCCAAGGGCGGCCCGGCCCCCGCGCAGTACGTCAACTTCGACGTGTTCAGCTGGGGCGACACCCTGTGGATGATGACCGCCGACCCGGCGCATCCATTGGCCAGCGCCAGCCAGACCGCCGCCAACGCAGCCGGCCTGCACCTGTCCGCCGGCGAGCAGTACCCGCCGAGCGACCACCGCGCGTTCCTCAAGGCCGGTTGGCCTGCGGTGTCGTACTCGCTGGTCGGCCAGGACGAGATCAGCGCGATCCTCACCGCCTACGCCGGCACCAAACCCGAGACCACGCCCAAGGTCATGCACGTGATCCACAGCGAGCGCGACACCCTCGCCCAGCTCGACCCCAACGCCGCCGCGAGCGGCATCGACGCGATCGAAGCCGCACTGCGGCAGTGGGACGCCGATGCGACGACCGGCGCCGCAGCCACGGCAACCGGCAGCGACTGACCCGCATGCGTAATCCCCTGCAGGATCAATTGTTGAAGGCCGGCCTGGTCAAGAAGAGCAAGGCCGCGCAGATCGTCCGTGAGCAGACCAAACAGCGTCACGGCAAGCCGGTGCCGGCTACCGAAGCACCGAAGGTCGACACCCGGCAACTGCAGGCCGAGCGCGCCGAGCGCGACCGCGCCCTGGCCGCCGAACGCAACGCCCAGGCCCGCGCCAACGAAACCCGCGCGCAGATCCGCCAGATCGTCGAGACCAACAAGCTCCAACGCGACGGCGAGATCGCCTACGCCTTCAATGACGACGGCAAGATCAAGCGCCTGCTGGTCGACGAAGCGCAGCGCACTCAACTCGCGAAGGGTTCGTTGGTGATCGTCCGCCACGACCAAGGCCATGAGCTCGTTCCCCGCCCCGCTGCCGACAAGGTCTACGCCCGCGATGCCGCGATGGTCGTGCTGGACAACGCGCACACGGATGGGACCGGCGGTACTGATGAGGATGACGAGTTCTACAAGAAGTTCGAAGTCCCGGATGACCTGATCTGGTAAGCGCGGCAGGCGTTGCTGTCCGAGAACGGCGAGTACGCTGATCGGGAACCGGGTGCCCGGCACCCGCCTACCCTGCTGGAATGGCCGATGGATCCATCCAGAACGGCCCCCAGACATGGCCGTCGGGATCGGCCAGGTCGCGGCCGTACATGAAGCCCAGATCCTGTATTGGATTGATGTCGCCGGCACCGCCGTGCGCGGCCGCCGCGTCGTTCATCGCATCCACCGCCTCCCGGCTTTCCAGCGACAGCGCAAGTGATACCTCGCTCGACGTTGGAGGCGGGATCGGGCGACTGGTGAACGTGCGCCACTTGTCGTGGGTGAGCAACATCACGTGGATTGCCTCGCTCCAGACCATGCAGGCGGCGGTCTCGTCGGTGAACTGGGCGTTGTTCCTGAAGCCCAACGCCTCGTAGAAGGCCATCGAGGCGGCGAGGTCGCCAACGGGGAGGTTGACGAAGATCATGCGGGTCATGGCGGAGCCTTTTGCGGTGAATGTGCAAGTTATGACGAACGACCGGGGTCGGGATCGACAGACGGTTCGATCGTCCCTCCGGAGACGCGAACGCCTGCTGGCTGTCGGTGTACCGGATCCGGGTCCTTCGCTTCATACGCAACACTCCTGCTGCAAGGGCAGCTAGCTGTGTGTTGCATCGATCGTATGAAACCGCCGTCGAAAGCGGCCGCTCGAACTGAAGTAGCAAGGTGACGCTCCCTTAGAACCGGGAGTTCGCCATGACTGTCAGAGGCAAGCACCTCCGATTGTCTTGGAACAAGGACAAGATCGTTGGGCAGAAGGCGCCCGCTCAAGCTTCGCCAGATATGGGCGATCCGCGTGCGACTGCAGCTCCGAAGCAACCTCAGAGATTTAGCACTCTTCAACCTCGCAACAGACTCTAAGCTGGTGATCAGGTCCTGATCGCGGGAAGAGCAAGGCACGGTTGCAGCCCCCCATCAGCCCTGCGGCGCAGTTCCAGGCTCCCCGAATAAGCGGACACCCCCGCTTGGACCAAGGTGAGTCCAAGCCCAAACACAGCCTTCGCCGATCAGGCGGCCAGGTAATCCTGCGTGGACTTCACCGTGCCGTAGCCGAACTCCAGCGCAGCCATCATCGCCGCATGCACATGCGCTGCAGGCACGTCCACGCCATTGAAGCTGAGATCGAGCGTGGCGCAGGCATCGTGCAGCACCGTGGTCGGGTAGCCCATGTCCACCGCCGCGCGCACGATGGCATCCACGCACATGTGGCTCATCGCGCCGACGACCACGACCTCTTCGACGCCGCGTGCATCGAGCTGCTGCCTGAGATCCGTCTCCCGGAACGCGTTGATGTGGTTCTTGACGATGACCGGCTCGTCGCCGAGCGGGGCCGCGGCCGGCTGGATCTCCACGCCGTCGCTGCCGGGCACGAACACCGGTGCATCGGCACTGGGGAATTCGTGGCGGATATGGAACACCGGGACGTCCCTGTCCCGGGCATCGGCGATCACCCGGGCCGCATTGGCGGTGGCCGCTTCGATGCCCGACAGCGGCAGCTTGCCGGTGGGCAGGTACTCGTTCTGCAGGTCGACGACGATCAATCCTTGGTTCTTCATGGGATTCTCCAGACGGGTTTATCGATGAGCGACATCTTCTCTGGAGGACGCCGCGCCGCGAAGTGGCGCTGCCGACAACTTCGAGGTCGGTACCGACACATCGATGCCATCAGGCAATCCGCTGCAGGTGCGTTCAGGATGGAGGCGCTGCGGCACCCGGTCCCGCACGAAAGCGGCGTCGGTATTCGCCGGGCGGCAGGCCCACGATCCGGGTGAACACCTTGCGGAACGCGCCCGGATCGCTGTAGCCAACATCCCAGGCCACGCTTTCGAGGGAATCGGTGCCGAACTGCAGCAGCTCGCGGGCACGCCCGACCCGCAGTCGCTGGATGTATTCGGTGGTGGTCACGCCCGTTGCCTTCTGGAACCGGCGCAGGAACGTCCGCTCTTCCAGCCCGGCCTGCGCGGCGAGCGTCGGCAGCGCAATGTCTCTGGCCTGCGTCTCCTGCAGCCAGTGCTGCACCCGCAGTATCGCCGCATCCCCGTGCGTGAGCCGCGGCGAGAACACGCTGTAGTAGCGCTGCTCGCGGCCGGGCGGATCGACCAGCAGCATGCGCGCGGTTGCGATCATCACCGTCGGCCCGAGCAGGCGATCCACCAGCCGCAGGCCAAGATCGGTCCACGACATCAGGCCGCCGGCGGTGATCACGTCACCGTCGTCGATGATGAGCCTGTCAGCATCCACGCGGATTTGCGGGAACCGTTCCTGCAGTCGCTCGGCATGCGCCCAGTGCGTCGTCATCGGGCGTCCGGCCATCAACCCGGTCTCGGCCAGCAGGAAGGCCCCAGCGCACACCGACCCCAGCACGACCCCGCTCGCATGCTGCTCGCGCAGCCAGGGGATCAGGGGTGCGGCCTGCTCCGCGCTGATCGGCTCGGCGAGAGCGGGCGGCAAGATCAGGGCGGACAGCACGGACGCGGGGCCAGCGCCGTTGTCGAAAACACGTCCCGGTGACGCGTCCGGTGTGTCCTGGCTCCAGTGAGTGACCCGCAGGGACAGCTGGGGCTGCCCCGGGCACGCAGCGGCAATGCGATTCGAGACACCGAACAGGTCGGTCAGGCCAAGAACCGACGCTTGCTGCGCGCCTGGATAAAGCACCAGGCCGATCTCATGTGCCGGACTATGGGCCACGTGTCGCCTGCCCGCTCAGGTCATCCAGGATCGGGCAATCCGGCCTCTGGTCGCCGTGGCACCGCCGCGCAAGATCCTCGAGAGTCCGCTGCATCGCCTGCATCTCGGCAATGCGGGTGCCCAGTTCGTCGGCGTGCTGTTTCGCCAACTGCTTGACCTCCGCGCTGGCGCGCGAGTGATCGGACCAGAGCGCCAGCAGCACTTCGATCTGCTTGATGGAGAATCCGAGCGAGCGCGCCCGCTTGATGAAACGCAGGCGGTGGATGTCCGGGTCGCTGTAGAGACGGTAGCCCGCGAACGTGCGGCCCGCTTCGGGGATCAATCCGATGCTCTCGTAGTGGCGGATCATCTTGGCCGTGACGCCGGAGAGGCTCGCGGCCTCGCCGATGTTGTGGAGTCCCTGCCCGCGCGCTTCGCCCAGCTCAGGTCGCAGTGGCTTGCTCGCCATCTTGCACCTCCGGATTGGAATGGGAGTTCGCCGGCCGCCAGCGCTTCAGCAGCAGCGTATTGCCCAGCACGCTCACCGACGAGAATGCCATGGCGGCGCCTGCGAAGATCGGATCCAGCAAGCCGATCGCCGCCAGCGGAATGCCGACCACGTTGTAGCCGAACGCCCAGAACAGGTTCTGGTGGATCTTGCGGGTCGTGCGACGGGAGACGTCGATGGCATCGGCGACCAGCGCGATCTCCGGGCGCATCAAGGTGATCGCCGCCGCATGCATGGCGACGTCGGTGCCCGAGCCCATCGCGATGCCGACATCGCTCGCCGCCAGTGCCGGGGCGTCGTTGATGCCATCGCCGACCATCGCGACCACGCCCTGCCGCTTGAGCTCACGGATCGCATCGACCTTCTGCTCCGGCCGGACGTTGGCGTGCACTTCGTCGATGCCGAGGCTCTCGGCGATACTGCGCGCCGCGCCCTCGTTGTCGCCCGAGATCATCACGGTCCGGACGCCGAGTCCGTGCAGGCGTGCAACGGCTTCGCGCGCGCCGGCACGGGGCTCGTCGCGGAAGGCCAGCAGACCCTGCACCCGGATGGCATCGCCGTCCTGGCCGGCGACCAACGACAGGGTGTGGCCGCGGTCCTCAAGCGCCTTCGCACGGGCCGCAAGCGCACCGATGTCGGCGTCGATCTCCTGCATCAGCACGTGGTTGCCCAGCCACACCTGGTGACCATCGACGACGCCCTTCAGGCCGCGGCCCGGCAACGCGTGGGTATCGGATGCGGCGGCGGCCGGTGTCGCTTCACGCAGGACCGCGCGGGCCAGCGGGTGTTCGCTGCCGGCCTGCAGTGCGGCGGCCAGGGCGACGAGTGCATCGCGCTCACCGGTGGCGGGAATCGCCTCGACCAGCCGTGGCTCGCCCGCGGTCAGGGTGCCGGTCTTGTCGAACGCGACGATCCGGACCTTGTGGGCCAGCTCCAGGGCTTCGGCGTCCTTGATCAGGATGCCGGAGCGGGCCGCGACGCCGGTGCCGGCCATGATCGCGGTGGGCGTCGCCAGGCCGAGCGCACACGGACAGGCGATCACCAGGACCGCAACGGCGTTGAGGATCGCGGCATTCCAGTCCTGCGTCGCCAGGCCCCAGCCCAGCATCGTCAGCACGGCGATCACCACCACGACCGGGACGAAGATCGCGCTGACCCGGTCGACCGTCTTCTGGATCGGCGCCTTCTTCGCCTGCGCGTCCTCGACCAGCCGGATGATGCGGGCGAGTGCGGTTTCGCTGCCGATGGCGAGCGTTTCGACCACGACGACACCTTCGCCGTTGACCGCGCCGCCGGTGACCCGGTCGCCGATGTCCTTGGCGACGGGGACGGATTCGCCGGTGATCAGCGACTCGTCGGCGTGGGTCCGACCCTCGCGAACCTGCCCGTCGACCGGGAAGCGTTCGCCCGGGCGGACCACCACGAGGTCGCCCACCTGCACGCGCTCGACCGGGACATCCACGTCGCCCGAGGCGTTGCGCACCCGCGCGGTCGACGGTTTCAGGGCCTGCAGCGCGCGGATGGCCTCGGTGGTCTGGCGCTTGGCGCGCGCCTCGAGGAACTTGCCGAGCAGGATCAGGGTGATGATCGCCGCGGAGGCCTCGAAGTACAGATCCGCGGAGCCCTGCATGAGGTTGTGGATGCTCAGGCCGTACCCGGCCGAGGTGCCCAAGGCCACCAGCAGGTCCATGTTGCCGGTGCCCGCGCGCAGGGCCTTCCAGCCGGCGCGGTAGAAGCGCGCTCCGAGCCAGAACTGCACCGGCGTCGCCAGCGCCAACTGCACCCAGCCCGGGAGCATCCAGTGATGGCCGAACAGCATCCCGGCCATGGGCAGCACGAGCGGCGCGGTCAGAATGGCGGCGAAGATCAGGTGGCGGGCTTCCTTCGAGATCCTTGTGCGCCCCGTGCCGGGCGCCGCCTCCCCTGTCCCGGCGGCCGATGCTTCGGGCCGACCGGCGGTATAGCCGGCGGCTTCGACGGCAGCAACGAGGTGGGCGACATCCGGGGCGCCGGCAGTACGGACGCGCGCACGTTCGGTGGCGAGATTGACCGACGCTTCGAGGACGCCGGGCACCTGCGTGAGCGCCCGCTCGACCCGGCCAGCGCAGGACGCGCAGGTCATGCCTTCGATGGACAGCTCGGTCTCGTCGCCGCCGACGCGATAGCCGGCCGCTTCGACCGCCTGGACGATGTCGGCGACCGCGGGCAGCCCGGAGCCTCTGACCTCGGCTGTTTCTGTCGCCAGGTTGACGGTGGCTTCTTCCACGCCGGGAAGATTCTTCAGTGCCCGCTCCACTCGACCCGCGCACGACGCGCAGGTCATCCCCTCGATGGGGAGTCGCAGGCTGGGGCTCGTAACGGCGGCTGTCATGGAACGGGTCTCCTGGCTCATGCACACAGCCTGCACCTTTCCACGATGGGAAGGTCAAGAGACGATAGATCTACATCCGTTGGCGTTTGGTGGAATACATCGCGCGATCGGCGTGGGCGTGCAAGGTATCCGCGTCGGTTCCGTTGTCCGGAAAGCAGGCTATGCCGATGCTGACGTCCAGATGAAACACCTGGCCGGGCAACGTGAATGAAGCGTTGAGCCGCGCGCGCAGACCGTCGGCGACCGCCTGGGCCGCATTGGCATCGGAGCAGCCAGGCAGCAAGACGACAAACTCATCGCCACCGACACGGGCGACCAGATCGACCTGCCGCACGCCCTGTTGCAGGCGCCGGGCGACCTCCCGCAATACGTGATCGCCGGCATCATGGCCACCGCGATCGTTGATGACCTTGAAGCCGTCGAGATCCAGGTAAAGCAGAGCCACCCCATGGTCTGTCCGGGTGGCATGTTCGATCGCAGACTGCAGTTCGATTCGCAGGCGTTCACGGTTTGCCAATCCGGTCAGCGAATCGTGGTTGGCGCGGTGTTCCAGCTCACGTTCCTGGCGGCGCAGTTCGCTCACCTCTCGGGCAACGCCGATGCGTACACCATGCTCGGGCAGCCACCGGGCCGACCATTGGATGTCGATGCTGTGACCGTTCTTATGGAGATAGCGGTTGAGGAAATGGCGCTGCAGGTTGCCGGCCATCACCTGCTCGGCCTGCTCCGCGGTCGCGGCGCGATCATCGGGGTGAACCAGATCGAATATCCGCCGGCCCAGCACCTCTTCCGGCGCGTAACCGAAGATGCGTTGGAAGCTCGCATTGACGAACAGGAAGCGTCCGTCGACATCGACCACGCATACGGCGTCCGCTATCAGGTCGAGCACATCGGCAAGGGGCGGTAACGTCGAAGTCATGCTGTCCGCAGTAATGGCGGAGAGAGTGGGATTCGAACCCACGGAAGGTTTGACCCTTCGCCGGTTTTCAAGACCGGTGCCTTAAACCGCTCGGCCATCTCTCCGTAAGCGTTGTCGCGCCGTCGCATTGCACGCGGAGCGGGCGACATTCTCGCACGCTCCGCGCTGGCACGCTCAGCGCTTGAAAGCCTTCAGCTCGGCCTCGCTGCAGGCCATGCCCTTGATGTCGCTGCAGCCCAGGCGGGCGGACTCGACCAGTCCGGGCAGCTTCTCGGCGAGGAAGTCGATGAACACCCGCACCGCCGGCAACATGCCGCGGCGCGAGGCGAACACGGCGTGGAAGATGCCCTGTGGCAGACGCCATTCGGGCAGCACGACTTCCAGCTCGCCGTTGCGCACGGCTTCGGCACAGATGGTCTCGGGCAGCATGGTGATGCCGACGCCCTGGGTCGCCAGCGACATCAGCATCGGGAAGTCGAAGCCCGCGACGCGCGGCTTGAGGTCGATCTTCCGCACTTCATCGTCGGGGCCATGCAGCTCCCAGCGTTGGCGGACTTCATCCTCGTGCATGCTCAGGGTGACGTGTTCGGCGAGGTCGTCAGGGCTGGCCGGGCGGCCCATCTTGCGCAGGTAGGTGGGGCTGGCGACCAGCAGTTCCTGGATCTGGCCGAAGCTGCGCATCACCAGGCTGCCGTCGTCATCGAGCTTGCTGCGCACGCGCAGGGCGATGTCGACGCCCTCATTGATGACGTCGACGCGACGGTTACTGACCTGCAGTTGCACGCGCACCTGCGGGTAGCGGGCGAGGAACTCGGGCAGTAACTTTGGCAATTGCTGCTGGGCGGTGCCGACCGGCGCGCTGACCCGGATCACGCCGCGCGGCTCGGCACTGAGGCGGTCGACCACCTCATGCGCGGCCTGCGCCTCGGCCAGCATCGACTGGGCGTGTCGGTAGACGCTGGTGCCGACATCGGTCACCGCGAACCTGCGCGTGGAGCGCTGCAGCAGGCGCACGCCGAGGTCGCTTTCGAGCTGGGTGATGCGGCGGCTCAGACGCGACTTGGGGATGCCCAGGGCGCGTTCCGCGGCGGCGAAGCCCTGATGGTCCACCACCATCGCGAAGTAGTAGAGGTCGTTGAGGTCGTGCATCGGGATAATTCCATTTACGGAACGTAGCGTGATATTAGACCGGGTTTATCCTGATTACGCAACGACATAACGTGGTCCCCGACGCGGCGCTGCCGCCCTATTTCGACGAGGTCCACCATGAAACTGTTGCACATCGATTCCAGCGCACTCGGCACCAATTCCGTCACCCGCGAATTGACCGCGGCCGTGGTCGCCCGCTGGCAGGACAGCGTGCCCGGGCTGCAGGTGCAATATCGCGACCTGGACGCCGACCCGGTGCCGCACCTGACCGGCCGCTCGCTGGCCAAGGCCGATCCGGCCGAAGTAGCTGACGCCGAGCAGGTGCTGACGCAGTTCCTGGAGGCCGACGTGGTGGTGATCGGGGCGCCGATGTACAACTTCGCGATCCCGTCGACGCTGAAGGCCTGGATCGACCGGGTGACGGTGGCCGGCACGACGTTCCGCTATACCGAGAACGGCCCGGAGGGCTTGGCCGGTGGCAAGAAGCTGGTCATCGCCAGCGGGCGCGGTGGTGTGCACAGCGGCGCGCCGAGTGATTTCCAGGAGCCGTTCCTGACGTTCCTGTTCGGGTTCCTCGGGATTACCGATGTGGAGTTCGTGCGGGCCGAGGGTGTGGCGATGTCGCCGCAGCACCGGGCCGAGGCGCTGGCTGCGGCGCGTGAGTCGATCGTGGTGCCGATGCTTGAGGCGGCTTGAGGAATGAAGGCGGGCCAAAAGCCCGCCTTTTGTAGGAGCGACGTGAGTCGCGATTTCACTGATGCCCGGTTGCGTCGTGCGGTCGCGACTTACGTCGCTCCTACACGAAGCTGCCCTGCCGCGATCGGAGCGTCGGGGAGCCGGGTCTGGTCGCGGCTGAAGCCGCTCCTACGAAAAGCCGGGGAAGCCCCGGGCAGTCGCTATGCGATCTTTTCCAGACCACCCATGTACGGGCGCAGCACTTCGGGGACGGTGATGCTGCCATCGGCATTCTGGTTGTTCTCCATCACCGCGATCAGTGCGCGACCGACGGCGACGCCTGAACCGTTGAGGGTGTGGACCAGTTCGGGTTTGCCGGTCGCGGGGTTGCGCCAGCGGGCCTGCATGCGACGGGCCTGGAAGGCTTCGCAGTTGGAAACCGAGGAGATCTCGCGATAGGTGTCCTGGCTCGGCAGCCAGACTTCGAGGTCGAAGGTCTTGGTCGCGGAGAAGCCCATGTCGCCACTGCACAGCAGCACGCGGCGGTACGGCAGGCCGAGTTTCTCCAGCACCACTTCGGCGCAGCGGATCATGCGGTCGTGCTCGGCGTAGGACTCTTCGGGGCGGGCGATGGTCACCAGTTCGACCTTCTCGAACTGGTGCTGGCGGATCATGCCGCGGGTATCGCGACCGTAGGCGCCGGCCTCTGCGCGGAAGCACATCGAGTGCGCGGTCATGCGCAGCGGCATCACCGCGTCGTCGAGGATCTCGTCGCGAACGATGTTGGTCAGCGGCACTTCCGAGGTCGGGATCAGGTAACGCTTGCTGTCGCCTACCGCGGTGGCGAACAGGTCGTCCTCGAACTTCGGCAACTGGCCGGTGCCCTGCATGCTCTCGGCGTTGACCAGCAGCGGCACGCTGGTTTCTTCATGGCCGTGCTCGCTGGTGTGCAGGTCGAGCATGAACTGGGCGAGCGCGCGGTGCATGCGGGCCAGTTGGCCACGGAGCACGGTGAAGCGCGCGCCGCTGAGCTTGGCGGCGGTGTCGCCATCGAGCCAGCCTTTGCGGGCACCGAGTTCGACGTGGTCCTGAACCTCGAAGTCGAACGTGCGCGGCGTGCCCCAGCGGTGCTGCTCGACGTTGTCGCTCTCGTCCTTGCCGGCCGGGACGGATTCGTGCGGCAGGTTCGGCAGGCCCAGCGCAATGGCGTCCAGCTCGGTCTTGATGACGTCCAGCCGCGCCTCGCTGGCCTTCAGCTCGTCGCCGAAACCGGCGACTTCGGCCAGCAGCGGGGCGACATCCTCGCCCTTGGCCTTGGCCTGCCCGATCGCCTTGGAGCGGGTGTTGCGCAGGTTCTGCAATTCCTGCGTGCGCACCTGGATCTGCTTGCGCTCGGTCTCCAGCGCTTCCAGCGCAGCGGCGTCGAGGTCGAAATTGCGGGTTTCGCGCAGCAGCCCTGCAAGCGCGGCAGGATCGTTTCGGAGCAGAGCAGGATCGAGCATCGGGGGCAGTTGCGTGCGGAGGAAGCGTGATTATCGCGTGTCGAGCGGTGAATTGCTGGCTCGACGTGAGCAAATGGGCATTCACCCCCGCGACACGCGATGGCCGCAAGATCGTTTCGACCGTCGAGGTTCCGGTGGAGTTCAAGCTCGACGAGCAGTAGCCACACGCGCCGCAGGCCGGTTCTGGCGCGGGAAGTCCCCGCGCCATCCGTGCACAATGACGGCTCTTCCGCTTGTGCGCCCCCATATGTCGAAGCCCAACCCCCCCTCAACCGCGCCCAAAGGGGCTGGCGATCGTCCGCGCCTCGACCTCGCAGCCTGGCGACCATCGTGGAAAGTGGTCTGGTGGATCCTGGGCGGAATCGTCGTCGGGCTCCTGCTGTTTGCGCTGGTCTGGTCGGGCGGTAACAAGGGCGATGATTTCTATCGCGTGGGCGATGCCCCGCCGACGGCTGCCACAGCCGATTACGATCCGTTGCCAACCCCGTCGCCGGCACGTGGCGGCGAGACCAGCGGTCTTGAGCCGGATCAGCGGAGTGCGGAGATCGAACAGCCAGCGGACGTTGGCAATGAACCGCGTCTGGTCGAGACTGCGCCGCCTGTCACGCCGGCAGCACCACCTCCGGCCGAGGCGCCCACGGTTTCGGAGCCATCGCAGCCGCGTCCGATGGCCGGTAACGCACCACCGCGGTACCCGAGCCGCGCATTGCGCCGCGGCGACAGTGGAACGGTGCTGGTCCGGGCGGCAATCGGTCCCGATGGCGTGCCGACCTCGGTCGAAGTGGCCGATGGCAGCGGGTCGCGGCTGCTGGATCGCGCCGCGGTTGATGCGGTCAGGCGCTGGCGCTTCCACCCGGCGATGCTCAATGGCCAGCCGACGGTGGGTACGGTGGTGGTGCCGATTTCGTTCGAGCCGAGGCGGTAGCGCGATCTTGTCGCTATAGGCAGGCCTCCCGCGTTTCCCGCAGATGATCGCGAGGGCTTCGATGGAGGAGTGGCGGCAGCATGCTGCCGCCGGTGAGTCGCGATTTCACTGATGCCCGGGTTCGCCGTGCGGTCGCGACTTACGTCGCTCCTACATGGGTCAGGCTGCTTTGAGGGTCATTCCCGCGCGGGTTGCCAATGTTTCGAAGCCGGGGAACGAGGTTGCGACGTTGGCGGTGTCGCGGATGCGGACCTCACCGCGTGCGAGCTGGGCGGCGATGGCGAAGCTCATCGCGATGCGATGGTCGCCATGGCTGTCGACCTCGCCCCCATCGAACAGTACATCCCTGCCCGCCCGGCCTTCGATCACCGCACCATCCGGCGTTTCCTCGACCTCAACACCCAGCCCGCGCAGGCCTTCGGCCATCGTCGCGATGCGATCGGATTCCTTGACCCGCAGTTCGGCGGCACCTCGGACGACGGTCCGCCCATCGGCACAGGCCGCGGCGATGAACAACGCCGGGAACTCGTCGATCATGTCCGGCACCAGCGCTTGGGGCACCTCGATGCCACGCAGCGGGGCGTGGCGAACGACCAGATCGGCCACCGGTTCGCCGCCCTGCTCCCGCGGGTTCTCTTCGCGGATGTCGGCGCCCATCAACCGCAACGCCTGCAGCAGGCCGGTGCGCCTTGGATTCATGCCGACGGCGTCGATGCGCAATTCCGAACCCGGCACCACGCTGGCCGCGACCAGGAAGAACGCAGCCGACGAAAAATCGGCCGGGACATCGACACGGGTGGCACGCAAGCGGTGTCCGCCTTCGATGCGCGCGAGGCCGGGTGCGAACTCGATCGGCCAACCGAATGCGGCGAGCATGCGCTCGGTGTAATCGCGGGTCGGGTGCGGCTCGCGGATCGTGGTCGAGCCGTTGGCGTACAGCCCGGCCAGCAGCAATGCCGACTTCACCTGCGCGCTGGCGACCGGCAAGTCGTAGTCGATCCCCTGCAACGATTGGCCGCCATGGATATGGAGTGGTGGCACGCCCTGCGCGCCGGTATCGATACGGGCGCCCATCAGCGCCAACGGCTCGGTGATCCGCCGCATCGGGCGCTTCGACAACGACGCATCGCCAACCAGCACGCTGTCGAACGCCTGGCCCGCCAGCACGCCGGCCAGCAGGCGCATGCCGGTACCGGCGTTGCCGCAATCAAGCATCTGTCCGCTGCCACGCAAACCGTGCAGGCCGACGCCATGGACGATACGGTCGGTATCGGCCGGGGCCTCGATGCGAACGCCCAACTGCTCGAATATGGCGGCGGTGGCGCGGGTGTCTTCGCCTTCCAGGAAACCTCGGATCTCGGTGCTGCCCTCGGCAAGCGCACCCAGCATCACCGCGCGGTGCGAGATCGACTTGTCACCCGGCACGCGGATGCGTCCACGCAATGAAGCACCCGCCGAAGCGAGCCAGTCGCGACTGCCGCCGCTCATGCCAGCACCTCGTCGAGCACGGCGAGCAGGCGCCGGTTCTCGTCGGCGGTACCGACGGTGATACGCAGCCAGCCCGGCAGGCCATAGCCGCCCATCGGGCGCAACACCACGCCGCGCTCGATCAACGCGGCCTCGATGTCAGCGGTACCAGGGCCGAACTCGACCAGCACGAAGTTGGTCTGCGACGGCAAGACCGCCAGTCCGCGCTCGCGCAGGGCATCGCTCAGCCACAAGCGCTGTTCCGCATTGCGCTCGCAAGCCCACTGCAAATGCCCGGTATCGCCCAACGCCGCTTCGCACGCCGCCAGCGCGGGGCCGTTGACGTTGAAACTCTCACGGACGCGTTCCATCACCGCGACCAGTTCGGGCGCGCCGATCAGGTAACCCACCCGCAGGCCGGCCAGCCCGTAGGCCTTGCTGAAGGTGCGGGTCAGCAGCAGGTTCGGGGACGTTGCCAGCAGCGGCAACGCACTGGCGCAGTCGATGCCGACGCCGGCCATTTCCGCGTAGGCCTCGTCCATCACCACGATCACACCGGAGGGCACGCGCGCCATGAATGACTCCAGCGCGGCCTGGCCGAACCAGGTGCCGGTCGGATTGTTGGGGTTCGCGAGGTAGACCAGCCGGGTCGCAGGCGTGATGGCATCGGCAATCGCGTCGAGATCGTGCCCGAGCGGCATCGCGTGGTCGCGTGGCAATGCATCGACGATGCGGGCGGTGGCGCCGGCGGCCTGGGTCGCGAGTGCGAACACGGCGAAGCCATACCGCGAAAACACCACTTCGTCGCCCGCGCCGGCGAATACCTGCGCCAGTTGCATCAGCAACTCATGCGAGCCGTTGCCGAGCAGTATCTGCGCGGGGGCGACGCCGTGGGTCGCGGCGAGTGTGCGCTTCAGGCCGGCGCCGAGCGGGTCCGGATAGCGATGCAGGGCATCCAGCTGGCCGACGATCGCGGCACGTGCGGCTGGCGACGGGCCGTAGGGATTTTCGTTGGAGCCGAGTTCGACCAGCTGCGCGCCGAACTGCCGGCGTAGCGCCACCAGATCGTGTCCGGGGTCATAGGCGCGCAGTCGCCGAATGCCGGGGGCTGCACGGGATTCGAAATCGATCGAAGTTTCCGTTTCCGCGTTGCTCATGTAATCGCAACCGGGTAAGAGCCGAGCACCTTGACCTCCTGGGCGAACTCGGCGAGCTCATCGAGTGCAGCGCGCACCGCGTCCTGTTCGACGTGGCCGCCGATATCGACAAAGAACGCGTACTGCCAGCGCCCGGTGTGGCCGGGTCGCGACTCGATCCGGTTCATGCTGAGACCGTGCCGCGCGAACGGGGCCAGCACGTGATGCAGCGCGCCGGGCTGATCCTTGATGAAAATCAGCAGCGAGGTCCGGTCGTTGCCCGATGACGGGAACAACTCGCGCCCCAACACCAGGAACCGCGTGGTGTTGTCGGGCCGGTCCTCGATCGGCCCCGCCACCGCCTTGAGCCCGTAGACGTTGGCGGCGCTGATACCGGCGATCGCCGCCGCGTCATCGGCACCACGGGCACGACGCGCCGCCTCGGCATTGCTCGCCAGCGGAATTTTCTCCGCATCCGGCAGGTACTGCCGCAGCCACGCCTTGCACTGCGCGAACGACTGCGGATGCGAATAGACCCGCTCGATGTCCTCGATCCGGCCGCTGCGCGACAGCAGGTGCTGATGCACTGCCAGTTCGACCTCGCCGCAGATCTTCACCTGCGAACTGAGGAACATGTCGAGGGTCGACTGGATGGTGCCTTGGGTGGAGTTCTCCACCGGCACGACGCCGAAGTCCGCCGCACCTGACTCGACCTCGCTGAACACCTCGTCGATGCTGCCCAGTGGCAGGCCGTGGATCGAATGCCCGAAGTGTTTGTAGACCGCCTGTTGTGAATGCGTGCCCTCCGGCCCGAGGAAGCCGATCTTCAGTGGCTCCTGCTGGGCCAGGCAGGCCGACATGATTTCGCGGAACAGCCGTACCAGCACCTCGTCACCGAGCGGACCGTCGTTGCGATCGACCACCCGTCGCAGTACCTGCGCCTCACGTTCGGGTCGGTAGTAATCGACCGCCGCGGCCAGCTTGCCCTTGGCGCGACCGACCTGGCCGGCAAACTGCGCGCGCTCGGCGATCAGTTCCTGGATGCTGCGATCGATGCCATCGATACGCTCGCGCAGGTCGGCGAGATCGGGACCGGTCTTCTTCGAAGCAGTCATCAACCGTGCCGTCCCTGGAAGACTTGCATGAAGTCGGCCAGCGCCTGCACGCCGGCCTCCGGCAGGGCGTTGTAGATCGACGCGCGCATGCCGCCCAGCGCGCGGTGGCCCTTGAGCGAGATCAGTCCGGCCTGCCGCGCCTCGTCGAGGAATACCGCATCCAGCGCCTCGTCGTGCAGGAAGAACGGCACGTTCATCCGCGAACGCGCGGCCGGCGCGACCTCGTTGCGATAGAACCCGCCCGAGCCGTCGATCGCGGCGTACAACAGCGCGGCCTTGCGCGCATTGCGACGGGCGAATTCGGTGACGCCGCCCTCGGCCAGCATCCACTTGAACACCAGTCCCGCGAGGTACCAGTTGAAGCTGGGCGGCGTGTTGAGCATCGATCCCGCCCGTGCGTGGGCGGCGTAGTCGAAGATCGGCGCGCGCAGCTGGCCGGTGCGTTCGAGCATGTCGCGCCGCACGATCACCACGCTGACGCCGACCGGCCCCAGGTTCTTCTGCGCCCCTGCGTAGATCATCCCGAACCGCGACAGGTCGATCGGCTCCGCCGCGATACTGGAACTGAAGTCGGCCACCAGCGGCACCGCGCCGGGATCGGGAACGTCCCGGAACTCGACGCCGTGGATGGTCTCGTTGGCGGTGTAATGCACATACGCCGCATCCGCCGACAACCGCCAGCCGTCGCGCGGCGGGATGTCGCGGAAGCCGCCCGCTTCGCCACTGGCCACAATGTTGGCCTCGACATAGGGCGTCGCCTGCTTCAGCGCGGTCTTGCCCCAGTGGCCGGTGATCACGTAATCGGCCACCTGCCCCGGCGCCGCCAGGTTCAGGGGGATCAATGCCTGCTGCGTCGTGGCCCCGCCGGACAAGAACAGCACCGCGTAATCGTCGGGAATCGACAGCAGCGTCCGCAAGTCGGCCTCGGCCTCGGCGGCGACCTGCATGAATTCGGGTCCGCGATGGCTCAGTTCAACCAGCGAAGCACCCGCATCGCGCCATTCCAGAAACTCGTCGCGCGCCTGGCGCAACACGGATTCGGGAAGGGTTGCGGGACCGGCACTGAAGTTGAACGCGCGGGACATTCGAAGTCGTTCCAAGAGGCGTGACCGGCAGTATGCCGCAGCGCACCACGACCCGCGGACATGGTTGCATCCGCAACCAACCGACACTCGGCCCGCTATCGGACGCCGTACAGAAGCAGCAGCGTCAGCGCCCCGGCCAGCAGCAATGCGGCCAGCAACAACCACGGCATCCGGCGCATCGACGAGCCGATGGGTGACGGTTCGGGATCGCGTGGTGAGCGGAACTCGATCTCGTCGTCCATCGGCAGTTTCGCCGCGGCCAGCGGCGCGCCCGACAATGGCGACTCCAGCACGAACCGGTGCTGGGCACCGAAGGCGATCTGGTCGCCCGGACGCAACAGTGCATCGCGCACGGGATGGCCGTTGACGACGGTGCCATTGGCCGACCCGAGGTCGCGCAGCAGCACGCCATCCTGATGCGGCTCCAGCCGTGCGTGGCGCTCGGCGAAGGTGGGCTCATCGATACGGACGGCACATTCGGGCAGGCGGCCGATCTCGCGCGACTGGTCCAGGCTGTAGCAGCGTCCGTGGTGCAGACCGCCGACACCGCGCAGCACAACCCGGCTGTCGATGGCGCCGACATCCGGCACGCTGTGCGGCATCGGCCGCGGGTCAGCGCCCAGCAGGGTCAGTTCGATGCCGTCGATATGCACGCTGTCGCCGGCCCGGAGCATCGCCATCCGGCGCACCGGCCGGCCGTTTACGTGCAACCCGGGGGCGCTGTCACGCAGTTGCAGCCAGGTGCCGCGACGATCGATGCAGAACTGCACCAAGGCGTCATCGGGATGGTCGACCAGGCACGGGCGGCCATCAGCGGCATGGCCAATAGCGTGCACGCCCGGCGTCAGCACCAGGTCGTCACGCTCACGGTTTTGGAATCGCAATCTGAGGGCATCCACGCGGCGGCAATCTAGCACGACCGCATGTCCGCGCCCACGGATTTTGATGCCGGCGCCGCGCACCGCACAATACGCATGTACGCATCCCAGGAGTTCACATGGCCAGCATCGACATCCAGCATCCCCACTCGATGAATCCCGGCCATGCGCGCCAGGCCGTGCAGGAGGTCGCCGACAAGCTGGCCGATCGCTTCGGCGTGGAGTACCGGTGGAACGGCGACATCCTCGACTTCACCCGGAGCGGTATCGAAGGTCGCATTGCCCTGTTGCCCTCGCAGTTGCACGTCACCGCGGAGCTGGGGTTCCTGTTCGGTGCGATGAAAGGCCCGATCGAGGCGGAGATCCGGCGCGTGCTCGGCGAACGTTTCTCCTGACCGTGCACCGGCTCACTTAACATTCGCCCGGCTCCACGTATATTGCCGGCGGATTTCCGGAAGCTCGGACAGGCAGACTGACGCATGCTCACAGTTTCATTCGTGGTGACCGCCCTGGTCATAGCGGTTGTCGTCGGCGGGGGCATCACCGCATGGCTATGGACAACCCACTGCCGACACCTGGTCGCCGCCGGCGGCCTGCGCGCGCTGGCCGCCATGCGCTGGCGCGAGTTCTCCCGGTTCGTCATCGAGGCGTTGCAGCAGCAGGGTTTCGAAGCCAGCCGGATCGAGCCCGACGCCAACCGCGGCCAACAGGCCGACCTGCTGCTCAACCGTGATGGCCAAACCTGGCTGCTCAGTTGCAAGCAGGGAATCAACTATCGCATCACCCCGACGATGGTCGACGAACTGGCCCGCGCGGTACGCGGCAGCAATGCCCGTGGCGGAATTCTCGCCACCCTCGGGCGGGTCGATCCGGAAACGCGCAAGCAGAACCAGGGCATCGAACTGCTGGATGGCGCCACGCTGTGGCCCCTGATCGACCCGCTGCTGCCACCCAGCCTGCACCGTGACCTCGTCGCCCGCGCCCATACAAAGGTTGCGCGCACCACCGGACTGGTCTGGGTCGGCGCGCTCGCACTGGGGCTGACATCGGCGATGCTGCTGACCGGCACCGGCGAACCCGACGCGACGCCGGACCCCGCGTCGGCGGTATCGACGCCGGCCGTCGCACCCAAGGCCGCCGAAGTCGAAGTGGTGCCCGCGCCACCAGTGGACGCCGACGTCCCGGCGCCCAGCGAAGACGAAGAGCGCCTCGAAATCACCCAGGCGGTGTCCACCCTGCCCGGCGTCGAACGCGCCGGCTGGGCGACCCGCTCGACCCTGCTGATACAGCTACTGCCCGGTGCCAGCCAAGGGCAGATCGATGCCATCTGCCCGGTGCTGGAACGCAGTGAATTGCTGCGTACCTCGCGCGTGCAATTGCAGCCGCCGCCGGGCAGCACCGACCCGGTCCGCTTCATCCAGTGCCGGACCTTCTGACGCGGTTGACCCACCCTTCCCTGCGTGCTGTCATGCCCCTCTCAGCACGTTGTGGGGAACGTCATGCCGGACCTGAAGACCGCCTTCGAACGCGCCGCCCATGACGTCCAGAGCCTCTCCGAGCGGCCCGGCAACGAAGACCTGCTGCGGCTGTACGCGCTCTACAAACAGGCAACCGAGGGCGACGTGAGCGGCGACAAGCCGGGCTTCTTCGATTTCGTCGGCACCGCCAAGTACGAAGCCTGGGCAGCCATTGCCGGCACCGGCACCGACGACGCGATGCGCCGCTACATCGAACTGGTCGACCGGTTCCGCGATTGAGGCTTGCCAGCCATGCTGGCCGCCCAGTAAACTGCGCGGCCAGCGTTTCGGGCGGTTAGCTCAGCGGTAGAGCATTGCCTTCACACGGCAAGGGTCGCAGGTTCGATCCCTGCACCGCCCACCAGTACAAGCCTTGATACATAAGGCGATCAGCGCGAAAAGGCCACCTCTCCGGGGTGGCTTTTTTCGTTGTACGGACGGGCGTACGGAAAAGCTGACTGGATTTCTTCTGCGCCCTGCCGCTGGTCAAGCCCATGCGGCCCCCAACTTGGGGGCATCGATATCCGAATGGCAGAGATGCGGTCGCGCCGCAGATCGGCCACCCCGTAACGTCCCAGTCGCCATCGAGATGCCATCCGCGCGGGTGGATGTCTCCGCGCCCCGTAAACCGCGCCAACCAGGCTCCCTGCTGGCAATCCATCTCATCGTCTGCGCGGCGCCTCTCCTACCCTCCCCGCATGACGGATCAATGGCGCGAGAGTTACGGGCGTTGGGAGTTGTGGCGCGGTAATCGAATGATTGCTGCGGTGCAGGCCTATGACGGACGCATCCGGGTAGTGATCTGCGCTCGCATGGAGTGGCAGACGCTGCACGGACACGCCGGCACGGTCCAACAAGCCAAGCGCGGCATCGAGCGCTGGCTGGCTCACCACGCACCCGAAAAATAGGACTTTTCCTACAGTGGGTCGCGGCTTCTGCCGACGGCGCCGCAATGCTGGGCGGGGCAATCTATCCCGGCCCCGGCGCTAGGCCACTACTGAGGCTGCAGCGATTGCAGCGGAGTCCGGTCGAACGGAATCGAAAGACTGCGTCGGGGCGTCCCTCACTTCTGAAGGTCGCCGGCATGAAGTACCGCGTCGAGTTGCGAGAGAACGACCAGTGCGGCGACTTGATCTCTAGTCCAGCCGCCAATACGCGCCACCCAACGCTCTACCGCGCTTGGGCTGCCGCCATGGCAGATGCCCGAAGCTGCTCAACCGCGCTGGGCATGTTGGTTTGCATCCGGGTCTTCGACCAGTTCGAACAGCTCGCGGTTACGGGGCGCGCGGTGCCGGCGAACTGCCATTACCAATTCAATGCTGCCGAATAGCCCTTCAGGGCCGTACCCCTCCGAAGTCATTCGCGCGGGTACGCGCGCGGATCGCTCCATAAAATCGGGGCGGCTTGACTACCGACCCTGAGCAAACGCCCGACAGCCTTCGACAAAAGACTGGGAGTTGCCGCCACACTGCCCGGCGTCAGTGATGCCCTTGCGCCGGGCCCACTCGTACCCTGCGCGGTGGCCTGAGCAGTCTTGGGTGCAGTGATAGCCCTTGAACTGACCTGGCACGCTGCTTACTGGCACAGGCTGAGAACGGTAGGCAATGCGCTTGCACTCGGCACCAGCAATCGGCTTGCTGACATAGTGGCGCACGCCCTTAGACATGCACGAATAGACGGCCCCCAGCTCCTGCGCCGCCGAAAGGGACGGCCAGGCGAGTAGCGAACTGACGACCAGCAGCGCGGCGAGCTTTCCAAGCATGGTGTCCCCCCTTCCTCCTGCCCGACTGTACTGCTGCGGCGCCAGCGGCGCGAATCCGCTGCTGCAACGGCATCAGTTCCCCAGCTAACTGAGGGTCAAAAAGCGGCGGTTGGCCTCTTGCTCGTCGTGAGTGTTGGGATAGGATCTCACCAAGACGCGAGAGCGCACGCGACTGGCCGCATGCCAGCCATACCGGCCCCCGTGCCCACCTCAGGCGGCTGTCCCACGGATAGCCGCATTGATCAACGCTCCAGTGATTCCCGGCCAGCCCGGCAGTTCGCACCCAGCGCTTAGCCGCTCTCTCCCGTGCCTCGGCACTGCTCTGAGAAAGTGACGCATCTACTTCACTGAGGAACAAAAGCCCGCAGCCCCGAGACATTAAGGCCCTGCGTTAGCCGCACCTCCCAAGTGAGATTGTGAAACAGCTGTCCTAGCAGGACATCCACCCGAAACGGCCGTCCATCACCGACGGCAACACACAGATGCTGCCTAAGGCACACCGCCTTGCTCGGCCACAGCGACGCTTTGCGTCCGGAGAACTCACCCATGATCCCAGTCGCTCCCTTTCGGGACTCCCCATCACCGTTCAAACGGCAGCCCGCAGGTCCACCTGACGTGCTGAGGGGATCGGCACTCAACTCCTGTTGAAGCCGACCAGCGCGACTGGATCCGCCCCCGGTGACTCTTCGTCATGTGTTTTTTGGCCGCCATGTGCGGCTGTCGGGGGCGCTCCAGTCGGCTGGTCGGCAACAACGGAGGTTCGATGAGTAAGCAATCAGAAGCACGTTCCAGCGCGCGCAGTGCCGCCAAAACAGCCGGTGGCGCGCACCTCACCAAGCAAGCCCGGCTAGGCACCTTGTCCAAGCTGTTCGGGCACTTGCAGGGCCACGGGTTCCAGGTCTCGGGCATGGACTGCGTGCGCGAGAAGCACATCGCCCACTATTTCCTGACCCGTCGATCTGAGGGAGTCTCGGTGCGTACGCTGCAGAACGAGGCCGCCCACATCAGAGGCGCTATGCGAGCCGTTGGTCGCCTTCAGGCGGCCAAGTCCCGAACGATCAGCAACAAAGCACTTGGGATCGAAGGCAGCAGTCGAGCCGGGACAAAGACGGCCGCGACGGATGAGCAGTATCAGGCGGCCATAGCCAAGGCGTCCGAACTGGATGCCGGACTCGCGGCTGCCTTGAAGCTGCAGCGAACGCTGGGATTGCGGGGCGCGGAGTCTGTCCGCTGCGGACCGTCGCTAGCTACTTGGGAGCGGCAGCTATCTGCCGGGGAAGGCGCCGCTGTCATCTTCGGAACGAAGGGTGGCCGTAACCGAGTCAGCAACCCCGCAGGCCGGGCGCTGGCATTGGCGGCTGTCCGGGAGGCAAAGGCCGTTTCTGACAGCCGGGGCGGGCGTTTAATGGACTCCCCGACCCTGCTCGCCGCTATGACCTCGTATCGAAACGCGATGCACCGAAACGTGACCCCGGCCAGCGGGATCTGTGGTCACGCGCTGCGATACGCGTACGCCGGTGATCGGATGGCCTGCTATCTGGCGGAGGGGTTCAGCGAGGCGGAGGCACGGGCCAAGACTTCTATCGACTTGGGCCATGGAGACGGAAGGGGTACTTACGTGGCGCGGGTGTACTTGCGCTGAGCTTCCGAGCGACCCCGATTGTTTACGCGCGGGTCGTTGCGCGTCGATGGTGCCTGTCGTCCGCGTCCACCCCAAGCGGCTACAAGCAGACAGCGCGCCATACCAACTCTCCCATGCTCTCCGGAATGATTGGCGAGGGCATAGGGTACGGGTAGTTCACCGAGTAGACCGTGCTGCCTTCTTGGTCGTATGAGGTATGCGAAAGCACCGCAGTCTGCATGAGGCGGCAACTGACTTCCTCACGGCTCAGCGACGTGGCGACGCGCCCTTTCCCCGAAATATAGGCGCCCTTCCCTTCGGCGTAGGCGTACTTGACCCAGAGGGTGATGACGCCACCTTGATCAACTGCTGTGGATCGATCGATGCTGACCACCATCCCTTGGTTTGAGACGCCTATAAGGTGCCATCGATCAACAACGGGGCTTTGCGCCCTTGCGTCACCTCTCCCAAAGATAGCGCTCGCAACACAAGTCGTTGTGAACAAAACCGCCACCCACACGATGCCTCGTCGCATTTCCCATCCCCCAAGCTTTCGCGGACGATGGTCGCGCTTATGACCCTCGGGCGCAACGAAGTGAGTAGCCCGTCACTATTCCTCGACTCGCAGCTGATATTGCCGAAGGTTGGCAAGCGACGATGCTCGCCCTGAGTCTGTCTTGGGCCCTGTACTGCACCCCCCGTGCCACTTGCACCGCTTCTTGCCGGGGACTGGCGAGCCTTGGCAAGGCTCCCCATCGCTCCGCCGCTTCGCTCCACACATTGGGCGAGGGGCTGGAGTCGGCCGCAGGAAGTC
>JBOHYC010000200.1:0-17265 GCA_050737755.1 Lysobacter sp. | reverse complement strand
CAGGTGGGTCTTGCGGCCGCTGCCGCTGCCGTACTCGACCACGTGCGCGAAAGACGCGACCGCGTCGTTGATCTGCGGCATCGATGATTCGAGCAGGGCCAGCTCGATCCGGGTCAGGTAGTACTCGGGTTGACGGGTGATCTGTTCGAACAGTTGCGAGCCGCGCGCGTCGTAGAAGTATTTCGACGACAGCCACTTGGGCGTCGACGACAACCCGGCGACGGTGTCGCCGATGATGTCGTCGGGGGTCGGATGCAGGTCGGTGATTGGCATGTCGATCTTGTGCGGCGTCATCAGTGGTCCCGAGCCAGCCGCAGGCCGGTGAACTGCCAGCGGTCGGGTGCGTGGAAGAAGTTGCGGTAACTCGCGCGCAGATGGTCCCGCGCGCTGGCGCAACTGCCGCCGCGGAGGATCTGCTGGCCGCTCATGAACTTGCCGTTGTACTCGCCGAGCGCGCCGGGCATCTCGCGGAAGCCGGGGTAGGCGGTGTAGGCGCTGGAGGTCCATTCCCAGATGTCGCCGAATAGCTGGCGGGGGTGGGCTGGGCGTGACGGGTCGCGAACGGGTACGGGTGGCTCCGATGTAGGAGCGATGTAAGTCGCGATTTCCCGGATGTCCGATTGCGTCGTGAAATCGCGACTTACGTCGCTCCTACATGTGGCAGTACATGACGGCGCAGGGTGCAGCAGGTCGTCCTCGACGAAGTTACCTTGCACCGGCACCTGCGCCGCCGCATGCTCCCACTCGAACTCGGTCGGCAGCCTTGCGCCGGCCCAGCGCGCGAACGCGTCGGCTTCGTAGTAGCTCAGGTGGCAGGCGGGGGCATGCGGGTCGATCGCACGCAGGCCGCCGAGGGTGAATTCGCGCTCCATCGCTTCGTCCCAGTAGAGCGGCCGGGTCCAGCCTTCGTCGTTGATCCGCGTCCAGCCGTCGCTGAGCCACAAGGTGGCGGTGCGATAGCCGCCGTCATCGATGAACGCGCGGAACTCGGCGTTGCTGACCGGCCGGCTGGCCAGCGCGTGCGCCGGCAGCAGCACGCGGTGGCGCGGCGATTCGTTGTCGTAGGCGAACGCATTGCTGGCATCGGGCCAGGCCGGTGCGCCGACCTTGATGATCGCTTCGTCCTGATGGCTCCACTGCAACGGCGTGGCCACACCCTCTCGCGTGCGCAGGTCGTTCCGATAAGCCGGCTTCAATGGGTTGCACCAGAACGCATGCTTGATGTCGGTCAGCAGCAGTTCCTGGTGCTGCTGCTCGTGCTGCAGGCCGAGCACGATGCGCTGTTGCAATTCGCCATCGAGCTCCTCCCACTCGAACGCCTGCCCGATCCGCTCGTCGACCCGCGCGCGGTAGTCCAGCACCTGCGCCAGCGTCGGTCGTGACAGCAGCCCACGCTGCGGCCGCGCGTGCATCGGTCCGACGCTCTGGTAGTAGCTGTTGAACAGGTAATCCCACGACGGGTCGACCGGCCGGTAACCATCGCGCGCGCCGAGCACGAAGCGCTCGAAGAACCACGTAGTGTGCGCCAGGTGCCACTTGGCGGGACTGGCGTCGGGCATCGACTGGACCATCGCGTCCTCTGCCGACAGCGGCGCGGCGAGCGCGAGGCTGCGGGCGCGGACCGTTCGATAGCGCGCGGAAAGCGTGGCCGCGGTTGCGGCGCCAGCGTTCGCGGCGGTGGCGACAGGCGTCGTCATCGGGTCAGCATACCGTCGACGTCATCACCCGCCGGTGACCGCGGTCGCCGATCGGAGATCAACCGTTCAGCGACCGGGGCCGACATCGATGAACTGCAGGAACTCGGCGCGGGTGCGCGCGTCCTCGCGGAAGCTGCCGAGCATCTTCGAGGTGATCATGCTGACCCCCCGCTTGTGCACGCCGCGGGTGGTCATGCATTCGTGCGCGCCCTCGATCACCACGCCGACGCCGCGCGGCTGCAGCACGCGCTGGATGCAGTCGGCAATCTGCGCGGTCATCTTCTCCTGCACCTGGAAACGTCGCGAATACGCTTCGACCACGCGCGCCAGCTTGCTGATCCCGACCACCTTGCCGTCGGGCAGGTAGCCGATGTGGGCGCGTCCGATGATCGGAGCCATGTGGTGCTCGCAATGGCTTTCGAACTGGATGTCGCGCAGCACGATCAGCTCGTCGTAGCCGCAGACTTCCTCGAAGGTGCGCGCAAGGTATTCGTCGGGGTCGAGGCCGTAGCCGCTGAACCAGTCGGAATACGCCTTGGCGACGCGCTTGGGGGTGTCGATCAGGCCTTCGCGGGTCGGGTCCTCGCCGGCCCAGGCCAGCAGGGTGCGGACGGCGGATTCGGCTTCTTCGCGCGTGGGTTTGCTGGCATCGGCCATCGGACAGACCTGGTTACGGGGGATGCCCATGCTACTGCAGGGCCAAAAAAACGGGGCCGCAATGCGACCCCGTCAGTCCGGTCAGTCCGATACTGCCTGTTGTCAGCTGCTTGGCTCAGCGGCCGTCGCGGTCGGCGTCGCCGGGCATGGCGCGTTCGATGTGGTGCCAACCGTCGCGCACCGCGTGCTTGGCATCGTTCCACTCCAGGCGGGAATTGGCCTGCGCGCGGGTCTGGTCCCAGTTGCGCTGCAGCTCCGGCTCGGCGTCCTCGAACTTCTGGCCGCGGTACTGGCCGTAGGTCTGGTAGCCGTAGTCGTAGGCCGGCTCGTAATCGTTCCAGTCGCGCTCGGCGGAGTAGTACGGCGCGTTCTTGTACTCGGTCTTGAAGTGCTCGCGGTACTCGGTCGGGTTGACCGCTTCGGCGACCGAATCACCGGCCTTCGCACCGATCACACCGCCGGCAATTGCACCGACTGCGCTGCCAACCGGGCCGCCAACTGCACCGACTGCCGCACCCGTCACCGCACCGGCAACTGCGCCCGTGCCTGCACCGATACTGTGGTCTTTCTTGACATCGTTCATGGGGATTCTCCGTAGGGGACGTGGGGAAGCCGACGGCATGCGTCGGTGACAACGACCCTAGGCGTGCACCGGTCCAGCCCCGGTGAATTGACGCGTCGTACACCTGAATCCGTTCAGCACATGCGCATTCAGCGCAGGCGTCCGGCGAGTCCGGAAGCGCGCTCGACATGGCGCGCGAGCGTGCCGCGCAACACCGCTTCACTGGCGCACACATGCAGTTCGCGGCGGGCACGGGTGATTGCGGTGTACAGCAGCTCGCGCGACAGCCCGCGACCGTCGGCGCGTGGCAGTTGCAGCCAGGCGGTGTCGAACTCCGAACCCTGTGACTTGTGCACGGTCATCGCGAATGCGCTTTCGTGCGCCGGCAGCGCAGCCGGATGGAAACCACGCACGCCGCCGTCGACCCCGTTGAACCACGCCACCCGCATTCCGTCGGCATCACGCAGGCACACGCCGATGTCGCCGTTGAACAGTTGCTGGCGATGGCTGTTCTCGGTCACCAGCAGCAACCGGCCCTGGAAATAAGTCTGCTCACCACCGCGACGCGGGCCGGCCAACGCGTCCTCGATTCGTGCGTTGAGTCCACGCGCACCCTGCGGTCCTTCGCGCAGGGCAGTCAGCAGGCGCATGCGTGCGGCGTGTGCCAGGGCTGTCGCCGGATCGCTTGCGACGGCCAGTTGGCGCCAGTGGTCGAACAGCGTGTCGCGACCGACGCCGTCGAGGGGGTCGAGCCGATTCTCATGGAAATGCACGCCGGACAATTCGCCGCCGCGCAGCAGCGCGAGCACGGTGTCGGCGTCGCCAGCACGCACCGCGGATGCGAGCGGTGCGAGTTCGAACCCCACGGCCTGGCGGTAGCCGCGCTGCAGATGCACGCGGTGGCCGGCGAGCGGTGCGGCGGGCGCAGTAGTCGCACTGGCATCGACCGCGGTTGCCTCGACAATTGCGGCGAGCACGTCGCCGGCTTCGACCGACGGCAGCTGGTCGGGGTCGCCGAGCAATACCAGCCGCGCGCCGTCGGGCACCGCTTCGGCGAGTTTGCACATCAGCGGCAGATCGACCATCGAGGCTTCGTCGACCACCACCACGTCGAACGGCAACGGGTTGTCGGCATCGAAACGGAAACGCGGACTGTCGGGGATCGTTCCGAGCAGGCGGTGGAGCGTACTGGCGCCGGTCGGCATCGCCGCGAACAGCGCCGGGTCGATGCCGGCAACGCCCTGCAGCGCCGCCAGCGCCTTGCCGAGGCTTTCGGCCATGCGCTCGGCAGCGCGGCCGGTCGGCGCGGCGAGCGCGATCCGTGGTGGCGCGTGCCCGGCGTGGCGCGCCTGTGCCGCGAGCAGCAACAGCAGCCGGGTGATGGTGGTGGTCTTGCCGGTGCCGGGGCCGCCGGTGACCAGCAACAGCGAGCGCTGCAATGCGAGGGTGGCCGCACTCGCCTGGCCATCGATCGCGGGGGTTGTCCCGCTCTGGGTCGCGGCGTCGGGCGCGGCCGGGAACAGCGCCGCGAACAACGGCGCCAACGCATCACGTTCGACCGTGGCCGGCGGCTGCGCGGCGAGTCGGCGCAAGCGTTGCGCCAACCGGTGTTCGTACTGGCGATAGCGACGCAGGTAGAGCAGGCCGGACTCGAACACCAGCGGCGCGGTGGCGGGCGCGTCGTCGCCGTCGTCGGGGCAACTGACCCAGTGCGATCCGGCCAGCGCGGTGTTCCATTCGGCGGCCGAAGGCCAGTCGGCAGCGGCGATGACGTCGTTGCCAAGTAGCAGACGCGGCCGTGCCGGATCAAACCCGGCGTGCCCGTGGCTCACCGCAAGCGAAGCCAATGCGGCGCCGGCCAACACCAGCGCGGGCGTCGCATCGTCGCCGTCGAGCCGGCGCAGGCTCTGCGCGAACGCATGGTCGAGCGGCCGCAGCGCACCGGCTTTCCAGAGGGTATCGAACAGGCTCATGCGCGACCTCCGAACAATGCGTCCAGCGCATGCACCAGCGACGGCGGCGGCACGTGCGCGTGGACACCGGGGCCGGCGTCGGCGGGTGCGCCGGCCTCCGGATCGAGCCCCCGGCAGAACAGGTAGCGCACGCCACCGAAGTCGCGCGCGTAGTCGTAGCCGTCACCCAGCCGGAACCGCAGCCAGCGGTGCAGCGCGACGGTGTAGATCAGCGCCTGCAGGTCGTACTCGCTGTGCGCCATCGCCGCGTCGAGGCTGGCGCGGTCGTAGGCGGGCAGGCGGTTGGACTTGTAGTCGAGCAGGAACCAGCGACCACCGGCGCCGTAGGTCAGGTCGATCTTGCCGGTCATCAGGCCTTCGAGCCGGCGGCGCGTGCCGAACGCATTGCGCGCGCGCAGCACGCCGTGGTCGTGCAGGACCGCCAGCAACCGGTCGACCGCGGTCGGCTGCATCGCGAAGTGGAACTCCAGCTCTGCGCGACGCGATTCGGTCGGCAGATCGCACAGGCGACCGCCCTCGGGCAGCGGCACGGTCAGCGTGCGGCCGACCAGCGTGGCCAGTTCGACGATGCCGTCTTCGAGATCGGCGTCGGCGTAGCCTTCGGCACGCAGAGCATTGCGTAGTGCGGCGTCCTGTCCGGCCGGGATCGCGCCGCCGTGGTGCCAGCCGGACCATGCGCCGAAGTCGACGTGTTCGAGCGCATCGTGCAGCACGTTGCCGAAGCGGCTGCCACTGAAACGGCGGTCGAAGTCGACGGGCGCGACCTCGCTGGTCGCGGCATCCGCTTCCGGCAACAACGGTTCGTCGCTGGCCGCGCGCTCACCGGCACCGGTCATCGCGTTGGCCTGACCGTCGCCGCCGCCTTCGGCATGCGCGAGCTGGGTGAAGCTGTAGACCCACCAGTCGCGGTCGATCACGCGGCTGGCGCGACGCGCGGCTGGCACCACGGCCTCGGTTTGCGGCGGCAGTGGCGACGGTGACGACGGCAATGGCGCGGTGTCGACGCGGATCCCGGGTTCGGCGCGCAGCCGGTCGAGGTCGCCCAGCATCGGTGCCAGGCGGGTCTTGCCGTGGTTGTAGAACGCTCCCTTCGCGAGCCACAGCGCGTGGCGTGCGCGGGTCAGTCCAACGTAGAGCAGACGCGCCTGCTCGGCCTGCTCTTCAACGGCGTGTTCGGCGCTGGCTGCTTTCCAGGCCGCGGAATCCTTGTCGAGCTTCCAGTGCAGCACGCGCTGTTCGCCGTCGTGCACGATGCAATGGCGGGCGTCATTGCGGCCCTTTCCACCGACGCCAATGAACGGCATGAACACCAGCGGGTACTCAAGGCCCTTGCTCTTGTGCAGGGTCACGATCTGCACCCGGCGCGCATCCGATTCAAGCCGCAGCAGTTGCGCCTCGTCGTTGCTGTCGGCGTCGGCGATGGCCGCACGCAACCAGTCGAGCTGGCCGTGCAGGCCCGCGGCGGCCGCTTGCGCGTCCTGCATCAGTTCGCCCAGTTGCAGGTAGTTGGTCAGCCGGCGTTCGCCGTCGAGCAGGCCGAGCAGGCGCTCGCCCGCGGTCGCGCACAGGTCGGCGACCAGTGCCAACGGACCGCTGTGCTGCCAGCGTTCGCGCCAGCCCTGCGCTTGCTGCTGCAATACGCCCGAACGGGCGCCGCCATCGCCGTCCAGCGCCGCGATCGCGGCCGCGTCCAGGCCGACCAGCAACGTCGCCAACGCCGCGCGCAGGCGGCTGTCGTCGGCCGGCTGCAACAGCGCTTCGAACACTGCCAGCAGCTCGCGCGCCTCGGCGGTCGCGAACAGGCTCTGCTTGCCAGCGGCGACTGCGGGGATGCCCGCGGCCGCCAGCGCCAATTGCATGCGGGTGGCCTCGGTATGGGTGCGCACGAGCACCGCGATGTCGCCGGGCACGACCGGCCGGCCGTCGAGCGTGGCGGTGCCAGCGCGGCCTTCGAGCAGCAGCGCGTGGATCTCCGCGACACAGGCAAGGGTAGCCAGTGCGCGCGAACGATCGGCGCTGATCTTCGAAGTCGACAGGTCGTCGGGATCATCGATGACGCGCACGGTCAGTGCCGGTGCCGCGGTGCCATCGCGCAGGAAGTCGTCATCGCTACGCTGACCACCGGCCTGCATCGGATGGAAGCGGATGCGATCGTCCACGAAGGGTGGCGCAACCGCGGGGTCGGCGGCATGCGCCTGGTCCGCAGCCGCGTACAGCGTCGCGATCGCGTCGAGCACGCCGGGGCGGGAGCGGAAGTTGCGCTCCAGGGGCGGGGCGGGCGCGGCGGTTTCCCGGGCCTGCAGGTAGGTGTGCACGTCGCCGCCACGGAAGCCGTAGATCGCCTGCTTGGGGTCGCCGATCAGGAACAACGAGGCCGGCTGCTGCCGGGCGTCCAACAACGACTCGGCCGCGTCGTCGCCGGACGACTGCCCGAACACGCGACGGAAGATCGCCCACTGGCGCGGATCGGTGTCCTGGAATTCGTCGACCAGTGCAATCGCGTACTGCTTGCGCAGCGCCGTGACCAGCTCGTCGCCGCGCGGGCCGTCGAGCGCATCCGCCACGCCATCGATCAGGTCGTCGTAGGTCTGCAACCGGCGCACGCGCTTGAGTTCGGCCAGGCGCGCTCGGGCCTCGGTGCGGACGTGATGCAACAACGTGGTGCTGTGCGTATCGAGCCATGCTTCGTACTGCGCGCGCGCATCGAGGAATGCATCGATCGCATTGCACAACGGCGACTGTGGCGTGCGGCCTTGCCCCGCCTTGTTGGTCTTTTCGAGCAGCACCCGCGTACCGAGGCGCGACAGCTTTTCGTCGAAGTCGATGGTCGGCTCGGCGCGGTCGCACCAGCGTTGCAACAGCTGCCAGCAGGTGTCGAGGGTCGCCGCCTTGTACATGGTGGCGTTGATGAACTTGCTGGTGACGGCGGCGTCGAGCGCATCGCGCAGTTCGCGGCCGTGACCGCCGAAGGCCGTGCGCAGGTTCTCCGCCGCCGCCATGAGTTGCGGTAGCGGATCGTTGGCGATCGCCTGCGGCACCGGCAATAGTGGTTCGCGCGACAACAACGCGCCCAGGTCCGCCTGCAGTTGCGCGGGGCTCGCCCACAGCCGCGGCAGCAGCAATGCGGTGTCGGAGTCGGCGGCGAACATGCGCCACAGGTCGGCGGCCAGCTCCTCGCGCAACGCGGCGTCGCTGGTGAGCAGGGTCGGGGCGTCGAATGTGCGCCCGCTTTCGAGCGCGTGCTCGCGCAGCACGCGGGCGCAGAAACCATGGATGGTGAAGATCGCGGCGAGGTCGACTTCCCACGCCGCCTGTTGCAGCCGGTGCGCGAGCTGCGCGCGGGTTTCATCGCCGCCAGCGAGATGGCGTTCGACGATCGCGCGACTGAGTGCGGCTTCGGCGTCGTCGGTGTCCGTGTCGGGCGACGCGACGACTTTCGCCGCGCGCTCCAGTCGCTTGCGGATGCGGCTGCGCAGCTCCTGGGTGGCGGCCTCGGTGAAGGTCACCGCCAGGATCCGGCCGATGCGCAGGCCGCGCTCGACGATCAGCCGCGTGACCAGCGTAGCCAGGGTGAAGGTCTTGCCGGTGCCGGCGCTGGCCTCGATCAGGCGCAGGCCGTCGAGCGGCAGTTCGAGGTAGGGATCGACGGCCGCTTCGGCAGAGCTGGTGTCGTTGGGGCTGGTCGCGCTCATGCCATGGCCCCGTCGGAGTCGACAACGGTGTCGTCAGTGAAGCCATCGAATGCGCGGCCTTCGACCAGCGCGCGGAAGATGCGCGTGTTGACCTCCTCGAACCGCTGGAATACCTCGGCGTCGTCGAACAGGTCGCGCCCGCGCAGGGTCAGACGGAACGCTTCGCCGTCGCGTTCGCCCCAGCTGTCGTAACCGCCTTCCCAACGCTCGCGCGCCTTCTTCAGTGCGGCGTCGGGCCGGTCTGCGCTGTAATAAGTCCAGCCGGTGTACGGGCCCCACGGCAGCGGCTCGCTCAGGCCCTGCTGGCGCAGGCACAACAGCCCACGCAGCGCGTCTCGTGCGGCGGCCGGGTCGAGCGCTGGACGTTCGCAGCGCTCCGGGCCGTCACCGACATCGTGGAACTGCACCAGCGCGTATGGATCACCGCTGGCGTTGGCCAGAAGCCAGTCGAGGCCGTCGCGCAGCTGCGCCCCGGCACCCGGTTCCCCGGGGCGGATGCGCCCCAGCCCGTCGCCCCAGACGCCTTCGACATGGCCGTGGATACGCATGCCATCGAGTTGCAGGTCGATCGCCAGCCGGGTTTCCGGCGCATCGCCACGCCGCTGTTCGAACAACTGCACGTAGTCATTGAAACCACGCCGCAGTTCCGCCAGTTGGGCCTCGGCCAGCGGACCAGTTGGCAACAGTCCACGGGCGCGCAGGCGCGACGCGAGGTCGGCGGTGTCGCCATCAAGCGTGGCGCGCAGCACCGCGTCCTGCAGCGCCACGCGGTCGAGGCCGCGCGTGGGAAGCAACAGCGGCTCCACGTCCTCGATCGACTCGACCGGATCCGGCAGCCGCATCGCCAGCCGATGACGCAGGTACTCGCCGGCCGGGTCGCGCAGGAACCGGCGCAGCTCGGCGATGCTGATTTCATCCTCTACCGCGACCGGCGCCGCAAGCGCAGTGGTACTCCATGGCGCCAACGGTTTGCGACCGCCGGCAGCGCGGTCGGCGGCCGGATGCCACTCGCCGCGATAGCTGTAATGACGCAGATCGTCGCCCGCACCGAACGCGGCCGGCGAGAACGGCTGCAGCGGGTGCCGCAGCACCAGGGCTTCGCGCGCGGTTGCCAGGTCGGCGTGATAACCGGCGGCGACGTCCAGCAGTTCCGACACCAGCACCGACGGCTCGCGTGCGCTGCCGTCGCGCGCGTCGGCGCCGAGATAGCTCAGGTAGAACACGTCGCCCGCCGAGGCCAGCAACTGCAGGAACAGGAAACGGTCGTCGTCGCGCAAGGAGCGGTCACCGCGCCGGCGCCTGTCGGTGCCGAGTTCGGCGGTGAGCTGGTTGAGGCCGCCGACCGGGTCGCGCCGCGGGTAGTCGCCGTCGTTCATGCCGAGCACGCAGATCGCGCGGAACGGCAGCAGCCGCATTGGCACCATCCGGCCGAAGCTGATCCCGCCGGTCAGCAGCGGCGCGCGGGTGTCGGCTTCGGCCAGCACCGCGCCAAAGTGCGCGCGCACAACCTCCGCCGCCACCGGCGCGTCGAAACCGGCTGCGGCTGCACCATCGGCAAATTCGCCGATCAGAGCCCGCAGACGGTCCAGCGCGCGCTGGTCGGTCGATCGTTGTGGCGGCGTCGGCAGCAGCGCGTCGAGCAGGCCGAGCAGGCGGTCGCGCCACTGACCGGGTGGCATCGCGCCGGCCAGCGAGCGTTCGTGGCGGGCCAGCACCCGCAGCAACCGGATCAGCGCGTCGAGCGCGTCCAGGCCGCTGCCTTCCAGTTCGCTGTACGGGGCGACACCGGCAATGTCGGCTTCATCGCCGCTGGCGTGGCCGAGCAGCAGCCGGTCGAGTGCGAACGCCCAGGTGTAGGCGTCGTCGCGCGGGGCGTGGCTGCGTTCGCGATGGGCCGCGTCGATACCCCAGCGCGCGCCGGCCGCCTGCAGCCAGTGGTGCAGCCGCTGCAATGCGGGCGGGTCGAAACCCGACGCGTCGGCGATCGCCGGGGTCGACAGCAGGTCGAGGATTTCATTGAGGCCGAAGCGCGACACCGGCAGCGCCAGCAGTCGCAGGAACACCTCGGCCAGCGGTTCGCCGGCCAGTGGACTGGCGTCGGCCAATGCGTACGGGATGAAGTCGTCGTGGCCGGCACGACCGCCGAACACCGCGTCGATATACGGTGCATAGGGGTCGATGTCCGGCGCCAGCACCGCGATTTCGCGCGGCTGCAGCGGTGGGTCGAAACGGGGGTCTTCCAGCAGGCCGCGCAGCTGGTCGTGCAGCACCTGCACCTCGCGTAGCCGGGTATGGCAGGCGTGGACCTGCAGGCTGTTGTCGGTCAGCTCGACCGTGTCGCGCCACGGCGTCGACGGCGGCGCGCGCCGATGCAGCAGGTCGCGCTGCAGGCGCTGCAGCAGGTTGTCGCTGGCGGGCGTGTCGGTGGGTCGGGTTTCCGGATCGTCGTAGGCGGCGACCTCGCCGGAGGGATGCACCACCTCGTAACCGCCGAGCACTGCGACGAAATCGCGGCCGGCCTCACCCCACTGCTGCAGCAACGGGTTTTCCTCGCCGCTGCCCGCGAACGGATCGGCCTGCTGCGCGCGCAACCGCTCGGCGAGGGTCTGCAGGTCGCCCCAGTACGAACGGGTCGGGCTCGGCATGTAGAAGTGCAACTCGCCGACCCGGGCCTGGGTGGCGACCACCCGCAACACGTCGGGCGAGATATTGAGCGTGGCGAACGCGAACAGCCGCGTCGGCAGCCCGGCCGGCAGCGGCGCGTCGGGACCGGCGAACCGCTGCAGGTATTCGTCGATGCGTCGCGCGCGATGGGCGCGGCCGGCGCCGACCTTGCGCCATAACGCCGCCTGCGGATCGCGCGGGGCCTCCCCGGCCTCCCAGCCGAGCAGCCAGTCGCGACGCCAGGCCTGGTACTTCTCGAACACCGCGGCCAGTTCGCCGGCCAGCGTCCACGGCTTAAGCGGGATATTTCCCTCCAGATAACGCCGCAGCGGCTGCAGCGCAGGCTCGCGCAGGGTCGCCGGATCGGTCAGCGCCGCATGCAGGCGCCACTGCAGGGCGGCGGCATCGAGGTCGTCGCCCGCGCCCGGCACGTTGGCATCCAGCGCACGCCGGACCAGCTCGCCCGGAGTCAGGAACTCGAGGTTGGCGGCGATCCCGTGCGCCTGCGCGAGAGTCGCCTGCAGCCAGCGCCGCATCGCCACCTGCGGGATCAGCACGATGTCGGGGGCCAGCAGCGGCTGCCCGGGGGCCGGGGTACGCAACGCCTCGGCCAGCAGGGCGGCCAGGACTTCCAGCGAATTGGAGTGGTAAAGACGGAAGTCGGGCGCATCGGGCATGCGGCCATCTTGCCGCAGCGGTGTCGCAGGGTGCGAGACACCCCGGCCGCCGCGTGCGTGCCGGTCCGGGCCCTGCGACAATGCCGCCAATCCATTGTTCAGGTTCCTGTCGCCAAGCTGCGCCGATGCAACGCTGCCTGGCACACCGCCCCCGATGACCGATTCCGACCCCATCGTCCGCCTCACCGGCCTCCGCCTCGACCGCGGCGGCCGCGCCGTGCTGCGCGATATCGACCTGGTGGTGCCGCGCGGGCAGGTCGTCGCCGTGCTCGGGCCGTCCGGCAGCGGCAAGTCGACGCTGCTGGCGGCGCTGACCGGCGAGCTGGAGCCGGCGGCCGGGTCGGTCGAGGTGCTGGGCCAGCCGGTTCCGCGCAACACCCGCGCCCTTCTGGAGCTGCGCAAGGGCATCGGCGTGCTGCTGCAAGGCAACGGCCTGCTGACCGACCTCACCGCGGCCGAGAACGTCGCGTTGCCGCTGCGCACGCATACCCGACTGCCGAAGCCGGTGATCGAGCGGCTGGTGGCGATGAAGCTCAACGCGGTCGGCCTGCGCGCCGCCGCCGATGCGTTCCCGCGCGAGCTGTCCGGCGGCATGGCGCGCCGGGTCGCGCTGGCCCGCGCACTGGCGCTGGATCCGCCGCTGATGATCTACGACGAGCCGCTGACCGGGCTCGATCCGATTGCGTCCGGCGTGGTGATGGACCTGGTGCGCCGGCTCAACGACAGCCTCGGCCTGACCAGCATCGTGGTCACCCACCACGTCCACGAGACCCTGCCGGTGGCCGACCACGCGATCGTGATCGCCAATGGTGGGATCGTATTCTCCGGCACCCCGCAGGCGCTGCAGGCCAGCACCGACCCGCTGGTCCGGCAGTTCCTTGATGGCGAGCCCGACGGCCCCATTCCGTTCGACGCCGCACCGCGCACTGTTGAGGCCGCCTGATGCCGTTCGTAGCCGCTACCCGTTCAGTCGGCCGTGCCGGCCTGTTCACGCTGTCGGTGCTGTCGGCCTCGAAGCCGAGCGTCGACCTGTTCCGCGAGTTCGTGCGCGAGATCTACAAGATCGGCGCACGTTCGCTTCCAATCATCGCCGTTGGCGGCGCGTTCGTCGGACTTTCCGTCACTTTGCTGGGCTATCGGGCACTCGATACCTATGGCGCGTCCAACCAGGTCAGCGCAATTCTCGGCCTCGGCATCTACCGCGAACTCGGCCCGGTGCTGACCGCATTGCTGTTCATCGGCCGCGCCGGCAGTTCGATCGCCGCCGAACTCGGCCTGATGCGCGCCACCGACCAGATCACCGCGCTCGGACTGATGGCGATCAACCCGGTCGGCAAGGTGGTCGCCCCAAGGTTCTGGGCGGCGGTGCTGTGCGTACCGCTGCTGACCGGTTTCTTCTGTTCGCTGGCGATCAGTGCCAGCTATTTCGAGGCGGTCCACGTGATCGGGATCGACTCGGGGATTTACTGGCAGGTGCTGAAGGACAGCGTCGATTTCGTCGACGACTTCGGCATGGCACTTGTCAAGTCGGCGGTATTCGGCGCGGTCGCGGCGCTGGTCGCCTCCTACGTCGGCTTCAACGCCGAGCCGACCATCGAGGGCACCTCGGTGGCCACCACCAAGGCGGTGGTCAACGCCTCGCTGCTGGTGCTGATGTTCAATTTCGTCATGTCCGCGTTGCTTTTCAGGTAACTACTTATGTCCTCCCGTGCCCCACGTATTGAGTTTGCCGTCGGCGCCTTCCTGCTGCTGGCGCTTGCCTCGCTGCTGGTATTGGCGATCGCTTCCACCAACGGCAAGTTCGGCTTTGGTGGCGACAGCTACGAGATCACCGCGCGCTTCACCAACCTCGGCCCGCTGCGCGCCAACGCGCCGGTCAAGATCGGCGGGGTCGCGATCGGCCGCGTGTCCGGCATCACGCTGGACCCGGTCAAGCTCGATTCGGTGGTGACGCTGGCGATCGACAACCGCTACAGCGACCTGCCGGCCGATACCAGCGCCGCGATCCTGACCTCCGGCCTGCTCGGCGAGAGCTATGTCGGCCTGCAGCCCGGCGGCGACCCGGAGCCGCTGAAGGAAGGCGACGCGATCTTCCTGACCCAGTCCTCGGTCGACCTGATCCAGATGGTCGGCAAGTACATGTTCAGCGGCGGCCCGGACAATGGCGGCAATCCTGCGGGCGCGGACGAGGCTCCGGCCACCGACGTGCCCGCCTACCTGCAGGAAAGCGACCCCGCCTCCCCCACGGAATGAATCCCATGAAGCGCAACCTCATCGCCACCGTCATTGCCGCCGCGCTGCTCGCCGGCGCCCCGGCTGTCGTGCTCGCCGCCCCGCAGGCTGCGGCCGCCACCACCACCGCCGGTTCGCCGAGCAAGATGGTGCTGGAGAACTCGACCCGCATCCTGACCACGCTGGAAGCCCGCCGCGACGAATTCAAGACCGACCGCGGGGCGCTGAAGGAATTCATCACCGGCGAATTCAACCAGATGTTCGACCGCACCTACGCCGGCAGGCTGGTGCTGGGCCGCCACGGCCGCGGCGCGTCCGACGCCGACATCAAGCTGTTCGCCGACGCCCTGGCCGAGAACCTGATGCAGCGCTACGGCTCCTCGCTGCTCGACTTCAACAGCAAGCTGCGGGTGCGGATGAAGTCCGAGACCCCGTTGCGCGGCGGTTCGATGGTCAAGGTCTCCAGCGAGTTCCTGCGCGAGGGCGGCGAGCCGATTCCGGTCGACTACCTGATGCGCAAGGTCGGCAACGACTGGAAGGTGTTCGACGTGATGGTCGAGGGCGTGAGCTTCGTGCAGACGTTCCGCAACCAGTTCGACGGCCCGCTGTCGCGCAAGTCGATCGCCGAGGTCGCGGCCGACCTCAAGGCCGGCAAGCTCAAGGCCGGCGAGTAAACATGCCCGCCGCACCGGCTGCCGCCGTGCCCGCCAGCGTCGTCCGCGAGGGCGACGTGCTGGTGTTCCGCGGCGCGATCGACCGCGCCGCGGCCCCGGAATTGTGGAAGCAGGCGCAGCCATTGCTGGCCGGCAGCCGGCGGATCGCGCTTGGCTCGGCCGGGACGATCGACAGCGCCGGCCTTGCCCTGCTGGCCGAACTGGCCGCCCGCGCGCCCGGGATCGTGGTCGAAGGCGACCCGCCCGGCCTGTCCGAATTGCGCGCCGCCTACCGGCTGGGTCCGGACCTCGGGTTCGGCAGTGGTGCCTGATCCGCAACACGTTGTTGCGACCCCGCGCATGGCCCTCGTTGCCACCGCGCCCTAAACTGCCCTTCTTATGCGCCCCCACGCCCCCACCCCGTCGGCCTCCGTCGCCGACCGCACGCCCCGTGTCCGCGGCCTCCTGATCGGTACGGTGCTGGCGTTGTCGCTGGCCGGCGCCGGTTGCGCATCCAGCGGAGCGAGCCAAGCGCCCTCTCCGACACCCCCGGAGTCGTCCACGCCTGTGGTCACTGCCGGCACGGAAGCCACGGCTCCCATTGCCCCGGTTCCGGTCGATGCGATGGCGTCGCAAACCGCAACTCCGGACATGGAGACGGCTGCAACGCTCCCGGCTCCGACAGCTCCCGTTTCCGATGTCACACCCGCGGACGACCCGCGCACCCAGGCCGAGATCGACTACGCCGCGATCTACGGCGGACAGGACAGCTACAACCCGGTGGCCGACCCCACCCTGCCGGCACCGGCGCAGATGAGCGGCGGTTACGACCCGTGGGAGTCGTACAACCGGCAGATGCACCGCTTCAACAACGCAGTCGACCGCACCATCGCTCGGCCGCTGGCTCGCGCCTACGTCGCGGTGGTGCCGCGGCCGATCCGGCTTGGCGTGCGCAACTTCTTCAGCAACCTCGGCCAGCCGGTGTCGGCGGTCAACGCGCTGTTGCAGGGCAAGCCGAAGCAGGCCGCGCAGGCGATCGGCCGCTTCGCGCTCAACTCCACCCTGGGCATCGGTGGCATCTTCGACCCCGCCAGCGACGCCAGGCTGTCGCGGCGCAGCGAGGACTTCGGCCAGACCCTGGGCATCTGGGGCTGGGAGCGGTCGCGCTATGTGGAATTGCCGCTGTTCGGCCCGCGCACCGTGCGTGACGTGGTCGGCATGGTCGGCGACGCGCCACTGAGCCCGTTGCGCCAGGTCGACGACGACACCACCCGGATCCCGCTGCAGGGCCTGCAGTTGGTCGACGTGCGTACCCAGCTGCTGGCGACCGACAGCCTGCGCGAAGGCGCTGCCGACGACTACGCGCTGGTCCGCGATGCGTGGATGCAGCGCCGCGATTACCAGATCTTCGGCGACCGCCGGGAGAAGCAGGACGAAGTCGCCCTGCCCGATTACCTGCTCGATGACAGCCTGCCGATCGTGCCCGCCGGCGCGGTGCCGGTGATGCCGACCGACGGCTGATACCGGGACCGTTACTCGTCGCCGGCTTCGTCGATACCCAGCAGGACCTGACTCTCGTCGGACGGCAGTGACTCGACCTCGCGCAGCTTGCGGTTCAGCACGTTGGTGCGGGTCCGGGTCTGCTCGATCTTGTTGCTGGCCTCGTCGAGCTTCTTCTTGACCCCGGCCAGCACGTCGCCGAACTTGCCGAACTCGGTCTTGACCGCGCCGAGGGTGCGCCAGACCTCGCTTGATCGCTCCTGGATCGCGAGCGTGCGGAAACCCATCTGGAAGCTGGTCATCAACGCCAGCAACGTGGTCGGGCCGGCGACGGCGATTCGCTGGTCGCGCTGCAAGGCGTCGACCAGGCCGGCCCGTCGCAGCACCTCGGCGTACAGGCCCTCGGTCGGCAGGAACAGGATGCCGAACTCGGTGGTGTGCGGCGCGCAGATGTATTTCTCGCGGATGCGCGCGGCCTCCTTGCGCACCGCACGCTCCAGCGCATCGCTGGCCGCGCGCGCGGACTCGACCTCGCCGCGCTCCTGCGCATCGAGCAGGCGTTCGTAGTCCTCGCGCGGGAACTTGGCATCGATCGGCAGCCACACCGGGGCCTCGCCGCTGGACCCCGGGAAGCGCACCGCGAACTCGACCCGCTCGTTGCTGCCCGGCACCGTCGCCACGTTGGCGGAATACTGGTCCGGCGCGAACACCTGCTCCAGCAGGCCGGCCAGTTGCACCTCGCCGAACACGCCGCGTGACTTGACGTTGCTCAGCACCCGCTGCAAACCGCCGACGTCGGCGGCCAGCTTGGTCATGTCACCCAGGCCCTGGTGGACCTTGGCGAGCATGGTGGTGACGTTGCCGAAGCTCTCGGTCAGGCGCGTTTCCAGGGTGGCGTGCAGCTTCTCGTCGACGGTGGCGCGCATCTGCTCAAGCTTGGCGGCGTTGTCGGCCTGCA
>JBOHYC010000199.1:0-1879 GCA_050737755.1 Lysobacter sp. | reverse complement strand
TCGCCGTGAAATCGCGACTTACGTCGCTCCTACAAAATGCCGACTCCCGGTTGGCGGGCCGCCAACCAACAAAAAGGCGCCTTTCGGCGCCCTTTCGCAGGTCGGATCGATGCCGGCCGGATCAGGTCTTCTTCTTCGGCGCGATCATCATCACCATCTGCCGGCCTTCAAGACGCGGGCGCGACTCGATCACGATGTCCTCGCCCAGGTCGGCCTCGATCCGTGCGGCCATCTGGCGGCCGAGCTCCTGGTGGCTCATCTCGCGGCCGCGGAAGCGGATGTTGACCTTGAGCTTGTCGCCCTCTTCCAGGAACTCGCGCATCTTGCGCAGCTTGATCTGGTAGTCACCTTCGTCGGTGACCGGGCGGAACTTGATCTCCTTGATCTCGATCTTGTTCTGCTTCTTCTTGGCCGCGTTGGCCTTCTTCTGCAGGTCGAACTTGTATTTGCCGAAGTCCATGACGCGGCAAACCGGCGGATCACCGTGCGGCTGGATCTCGACCAGGTCCATGCCACTTTCCAGGGCCAGGTCCAGCGCTTCGTCGCGCGTGAGTACGCCGACCATCTCGCCGTCGGCGCCAATGACGCGGACCTTGGGGACTCGGATTTCCTGGTTCTTGCGATTCGGCTTGTCAGGGGTGCTGATGTTGCAATCTCCGGTATGGATCGTGCCGGCCGCTTCTGCAGCCGGGTCGTCAGGCTAGGTTGCCTTATGTGGCGTCTTCTTCACGTAAACGCGCGGCGAATTCGGCGACAGTCATCGACCCCAAATCCTCCCCTCCGCGGGTACGCACCGCAATGGTGCCGGTTTCCTTCTCGCGGTCTCCGACCACCAGCAGGTACGGCACGCGCTGCAGCGTGTGCTCGCGGATCTTACGGCCGATTTTCTCGTTGCGCAAATCGCTTTCGACGCGGAATCCTTGTTCCACAAGGGATTTGCGCACGTCCTCGGCGTGGTCGGCCTGGGCATCCGTGATGTTCATCACAGCCGCCTGGACCGGCGCCAGCCAGGCCGGGAAACGACCCTCGTGGTGCTCGATCAGGATGCCGATGAAGCGCTCCATCGAGCCCACGATGGCGCGATGCAGCATGACCGGGTGCTGGCGCTGGCTGGCCTCGTCGATGTACTCCGCACCCAGACGGGACGGCATCATGAAGTCGACCTGCATGGTGCCCAACTGCCAGGTGCGACCGATCGCGTCGCGCAGGTGGTACTCGATCTTGGGGCCGTAGAAGGCGCCCTCGCCCGGCAACTCTTCCCACTCCACCCCGGCGGCGCGCAGGGCCGAACGCAGGGCGTCCTCGGCCTTGTCCCAGGTGGCGTCGTCGCCGAGGCGCGGCTCCGGGCGCAGGGCCAGCTTGACCTGCACGTCGCTGAAGCCAAATGCGGCGTAGACCGCCATCGCCTGCGCGTGGAACGCGGTGACCTCCGACTCGATCTGGGCCTCGGTGCAAAACACGTGGCCATCGTCCTGGGTGAAACCGCGCACGCGCAGGATGCCGTGCAACGCGCCGGACGGCTCGTTGCGGTGGCAGGCGCCGAACTCGCCGTAACGGATCGGCAGGTCGCGATAACTGTGCAAACCGTGGTTGAACACCTGCACGTGGCCGGGGCAGTTCATCGGCTTGAGCGCGTAGGTGCGCTTCTCCGACTCGGTGAAGAACATGTTCTCCTTGTAGTTGTCCCAGTGGCCGGACTTCTGCCACAGCGACACGTCGAGGATCTGCGGACAGCGTACCTCGGCGTAGCCGGAGTCGCGGTAGACCTTGCGCATGTACTGCTCGACGACCTGCCAGATCGACCAGCCCTTCGGGTGCCAGAAGATCAGGCCCGGCGCCTCTTCCTGCAGGTGGAACAGGTCCTGCTGCTTGGCGATCT
>JBOHYC010000198.1:0-8165 GCA_050737755.1 Lysobacter sp. | reverse complement strand
CCGCACCGGCCAGCCCACCCTGGCGCCGACCCGCAAGCCCGTCGTCGCCGCCACCGGACCCGCGGTCGGTGGTGCCGGCTGGCCCCTCGCCGGCACTCTGCTCGCCGGCTACGGCGCCAAGCTGCCCGACGGTCGCAAAAGCGAAGGCCTGCTGATCGGCGCCGGTGCCGGCAGCACGGTCAAGGCGGTCGCCGACGGCACGGTGGTCTACGCCGAATGGATGAGTGGCTTCGGGCTGATCCTGATCGTCGACCACGGCAACGGCTATATGAGCCTGTACGCGCAGAACGACGCCCTGTTGCGCGATGCCGGCGACACCGTCAAGCGTGGCGATGCGGTCTCGACCGTCGGCAGCTCCGGCGGTCACGGCCGCCCGGCGTTGTACTTCGAGCTGCGCCGCAATGGCGAGCCGGTCAACCCGGGTACGTGGCTCGATCGTTGATCGCGGGGATGCATCGACCTTTACGAAACTTTCCGTTCCCGCCCCGCAGGATCGGGACTTAACCGTCGCTCCGGCCCGCAGCTGCGCCGGTCGGAACGAACCCGGCCCGCATGCGGTCCGAAGTCCATCGTTTTCGGAGTTACTCCATGCCCCTGCGTCACCTCACTCCGTCCGCCCTTGCCATCGCATTGCTGCTCGCCGCCGCCCCGGCCCTCGCGCAGGACGCGACCCCGGCCGAACCGGTGGAACAGAGCCCGGCAGAAGAAGCCCCCGCGGATGCCGCCCCGTCCCATGCGCCTGCCACCGTCGACGCCGAAGAAGCGGCGGCCGACAGTGGGTCAAAAATCCCGCTCGACGAGATCCGCCGTTACGTCGCCGTCTACAGTGCGGTCAAGGCCGCCTATGTCGAGCCGGTCGATGACGAGCAACTGATGCACTCGGCGATCCGCGGCCTGTTGCTCGACCTCGACCCGCACAGCGCCTATCTCGAAGGTGACGCGGCGGAGAACTTCGCCGAACAATCGCGCGGCAACTACGACGGCATCGGCGTGGAGATCTTCCGTCAGCCCGACGGCACCCTGCGCGTGATCGCGCCGATCGACGACACCCCGGCCAAGCGCGCCGGGGTCAAGGCCGGCGACCTGATCGTGGAGATCGACGGCAAGCCCCTCAGCGCCGGCGACGAGGACCAGTCCGCGCCGTTGCGCGGCGAGCCCGGAACCTCGGTTGAGTTGACCATCGCCCGCGATGGCGTCGACAAGCCGCTGCACATCACCGTCGAGCGCCAGACCATCCGCATCGCCAGCGTGCGCAGCCGGATGCTCGAACCGGGCTATGGCTGTGTCCGCATCAGCGCCTTCCAGGCCGACACCGCCGCCGACTTCGAACGCCAGCTGGCGCAACTGTCCGAGCAGTCCGGTGGCCAGTTGCGCGGGCTGGTGATGGACCTGCGCAGCAACCCGGGCGGGCTGTTGACCGCCGCGGTGCAGATCGCTGATTCCCTGCTCGAGGAGGGCGGCATCGTCAGCACCCGCGGCCGGATCGCGATCAGCGACGCGGTATTCAGCGCCACCCCGGGCGATCGCATGAATGGCGCGCCGGTGGTGGTGCTGGTCGATGCCGGATCGGCCAGCGCGTCCGAGGTGCTTGCAGGCGCGCTCAGCGACAACGGCCGCGCCCGCGTGGTCGGCAGCCGCACCTTCGGCAAGGGCTCGGTGCAGACCTTGCTACCGCTCGACAATGGCGACTCGGTCAAGCTCACCACCGCGCGCTACTACACGCCCAGCGGCAAGTCGATCCAGGCGCTGGGCATCGTGCCCGACGTGGTGCTGCACGCCGATGCCGAAGCCGAGAACGGCGGCCCGGCACCGTATTCCGAAGCGGACCTGCCCGGACACCTCAGTGGTGACGGCGAGGATCAGCCGGGCATCAACGCCGGTGACGTGCTCGAAGGCGACAGCTACATCACCGCTGCACTGGCCGAATTGAAGAAGCAGGTCGCGACCGCGAAGCCGGTACCGAAAGGCTGAGCCGCACCGCGGCAGCCCGCAGGATGTACCCGGCTCAGTAGCCGCGCGTGCGTCGCATCCGCCGCGCGATCCCGGCTCGCGCGAGCAGCGCGAACGCACCGCCGAACGCGAAACCGGCGAGGTGGGCCGACCACGCGATTGCGCCAAACGCCGGACCGATGAATGTGAACACCACCTGCAGCAGCGCCCACACGCCGATCAGCAGGGCGGCGGGTACCTTCACGAACTGCAGGAACAGCCCCAGCGGCACCACCACGCCCAGCCGGGCGCCGGGGAACAGCGCCAGGTAGGCGCCGATCAGCGCCGACACCGCGCCGCTGGCGCCGATGATCAGCCGATCCGGGGTCGCGATCGCGATCACCGCGGCGAGGTTGGCGACCGCGCCGCCGAGCAGGAACAGCAATCCGAACCGCCACGAGCCCATCGCCCGTTCGGCCGGCAATCCGAAGATCAGCAAAAACACCAGGTTGCCGAGCAGGTGGGCCCAGTCGGCGTGCAGGAGCAATGCCGTGACCAGCCGCAACAGGCTGTCGTTCTGCAACGCCTGTCGCCAGCCGCTCGGACTGCCCAGCCCGCCCGACAGCGCGCCCCAGTCGAGCAGCAACTCGCGCTGGGCGGCGTCGGGCAGCAGGGTCAACCAGGTGAAGCAGCCCCACAGCCCCACGAACAGCAACGGGGTGGCCCATCGCAATGAGGATTTGTGGCGGGAGGGGATCGCGATAAACATGAATAGGCAAACAGTTGATCCGCTTGGACATCATGCCCGCAATTGGGCTGTAGCAGGGTTGTTAGCGCAGGGTTAAACGCTATAGTGCAGACGGCGCCGTATGGCGGCAGCCCGGCCTACGCCGCGCACGGCGCTGCCGGCGCCGGAAAGGCGGCCCGTTACAACAGAATCGCCCAACATGACACGCCAATTGGAGACTCCAAGCATGCAGCACGTACACCGCATTTCCCGCCTGTCGGCGCTCGCGCTGGGCATCACCGGCGCACTGGCGCTGGGCCAGGTCCACGCCTCGGGCTTCCAGCTCAAGGAGAACAGCGTCAAGGCACTGGGCAGCGCATTCGCCGGTGCGGGTGTGAAGACCGGCGACGCTTCGGTCGTGGTCAACAACCCGGCGACCATGACCCAGTTCGAGGGCACCACGGTGCAGTTCGACGCGACCGCGATCGACCTCAACTACGAGTACCGCGGTGACGGCTACGACGCGCTCGGCCGTCCGCTGACCGGTGGCGACGGCGGCAACGCAGGCGACTTCACCCCCATCCCCGCGTTCTCGCTGGTGCACAAGTTCGACAACGGCGCCGCCCTCGGTGCGATGGTCAGCGCGCCGTTCGGCCTGGCCACCAAGTACGACGCCGACTGGATGGGCCGCTACTCGGCGGTCGACTCCGACGTGCAGGTCGTCGAGCTGGCGGTGACCGGCGCGATCGATCTCGTGCCGGACCGTCTGTCGGTCGGCTTCGGCCTGACCTTCTCGCAGGCCGACGTGACCCTGTCCAAGGCGGTCGACCTCGGTGCGCTGCTGGCGTCCTCGGGCGTGCCGGGCTTCCTGCCGCAGAGCGCCGACGGCTTTGCCGAGATCCAGGGTGACGACACCGGCATGGGCTGGATCGCCGGCGTCAACTTCCGTCCGACCGACAAGCTGAGCATCGGCCTGAACCACCGTTCCGAAGTCAAGTACGAACTGCGCGGTGACGCCGACTGGACCGTGCCTGCCCCGGCCCGCGCCACGTTTGACGCCGTGGGTCGCGGCATGCTGTTCAACGACGGCGGTGCCGGCGCCAAGCTGACCACCCCGGCGATGACCACGCTCGACGTGAACTACCAGTTCACCGACCGCTTCTCCATGGCGGCCACCTACTCGGAGACGAGCTGGCAGTCGCTGGAGGAAGTCCGGGTCGATTTCGACAATCCGGATCCGGACAGCGTCGAGCCGTTCGAGTGGAGCGAGACCCGCTTCTCCTCGATCGGTGCCGAGTACATGCTCAACGACGCATGGACCGTGCGCGCCGGCTACGCCTACGACGAGACCCCGACCACGTACCAGCACCGCACCCCGCGCCTGCCGGACGAGGATCGCCAGTGGTACTCGCTGGGCGCGACCTGGGCCTTCAGTGACAACCTGGAGTTCAACTTCGCGTTCACCCACCTCAAGCCGGACACGCCGCACATCGGCATCGATGGCAGCAGCTACCGGCTGTACGGTGAGTTCGAGGGCGACGCCGATCTTTACGGCATCTCGGCGCAATACAAGTTCTGATCCGGCTTCAACTGCAATAGAAAAAGCCCCGCTTCGGCGGGGCTTTTTTTGTTCGCGGAGAACTGCCGGCGTGCCCGGCAGGTTGGCCTCCTCACCGTGGAGGAGGCCGGACCGCCGTCACTCGCCCAGCGTCAGCAACGACGCATTGCCGCCTGCGGCGGTGGTGTTGATGGTGACGGTCTTCTCGTTGGTGAAGCGCGGCAGGTAATGCGGGCCGCCCGCCTTGGGGCCGGTGCCGGACAGGCCATGGCCACCGAACGGCTGCACCCCGACCACCGCGCCGATCTGGTTGCGGTTGACGTAGCAGTTGCCGACGTTGATCCGCGCCGCGATCTTCTCGACCGTCGCGTCGATCCGCGAGTGCACGCCCAAGGTCAGGCCATAGCCAGTGCCGTTGATCGCGTCGATCACTCCATCCAGGTCCCCGGCCTTCCAGCGGACCACGTGGAGCACCGGGCCGAATACTTCCTTGTCGAGCTGGTCGAGCGACTTCAGCGCATATGCGCGCGGGGCGAAGAAGCTGCCGTGCGCGGTGCTGTCATCCATCGCGACGGTCGCGATCGGGGTCGCCTCGCGGTCCATCCGTTCGGCGTGTGCCTGCAGCATCTCAAGCGCGTCCTCGTCGATCACCGGGCCGACGTCGGTCGACAGCAGCCCGGGGTCGCCGACGCTGAGTTCGGCCATCGCGCCGGCCAGCATGGTGGTCACCTTGTCGGCAATGTCCTCTTGCACGAACAGCACGCGCGCGGCCGAGCAGCGCTGGCCGGCCGAGGTGAACGCCGAGCTCATCGCGTCCTTGACCAACTGTTCCGGCAACGCCGAGGAGTCGGCGATCAGCGCGTTCTGGCCGCCGGTCTCGGCGATCAGCACGCCAATCGCGCCATCACGCGACGCCAGCGCGCGGTTGATCGCGTTGGCGGTCTCGTTGGAGCCGGTGAAGGCGACGCCGGCGATGCGCACGTCCTTGGTCAGTGCGGCGCCGACCGTCATGCCGTCGCCGGGGACGAACTGCAGCACGTCCTCAGGCACGCCGGCCTCGTGCAGCAGGCGGGTGGCGTAGTAGCCGACCAGGTTGGTCTGCTCGGCCGGCTTGGCGATCACGCTGTTGCCGGTCGCGAGCGCGGCGGCGACCTGGCCGATGTAGATCGCCAGCGGGAAGTTCCACGGGCTGATGCAGACGAACACGCCGCGGCCGGACAGCTGCAGGGTGTTGGTCTCGCCGGTCGGGCCGGGCAGCGCCTCGGGGGTGAACATCTTGCGCGCCTGGCAGGCGTAGTAGCGCAGGAAGTCGACCGCCTCGCGTACCTCGCCGACGCCGTCGGGAATGGTCTTGCCGGCGTCCTTGGTGCACATCGCGATGAACTCGGCGGTGCGCGATTCGAGCAGGTTGGCGGCGTGCTCGAGGATCGCCGCGCGGCTCGCGGCCGGGGTCGCGTCCCACTTCGGCTGCGCGACCACGGCGTTCTGCAATGCCTTCTCGACCGTCGCGGCGTCGGCCGGCAGCCACTGGCCGACCACTTCGCGGCGGTCGGCCGGGTTGGTCACCGGCAAGCGCTCGCCTACCGGCTTCGCACCCGGCACCAGCGGTTCGGCGAACCAGTCGTCGCGCACCGCGGCGTTGACCTGCTCGGCGAGCGAGCGCAGTTTGTCGTCGTTGGCGAGGTTGACGCCCATGGAGTTGCTCCGGTCGCAGTATTTCATTGAGTTGGCGTGGCTGCGGTACAGGTCGACCGGCAGCGGGATGCGGGGGTGCGGGATGGTCTCGTACGCGCAGACCGCCTGCACCGGGTCGCGGATCAGGTCCTCGATCGCGACGTTCTCGTCGGTGATGGAGTTGACGAAGCTGGAGTTGGCGCCGTTTTCGAGCAGGCGCCGCACCAGGTACGGCAGCAGGTCCTCGTGACTGCCGACCGGCGCATACACGCGGCACGGCACGTCGAGCCGGTCGGCCGGGATCACTTCGGCATAGAGGTCGTCGCCCATGCCGTGCAGCTTCTGGAACTCGAACGCCAGCTTGCGTCCTCCCAGGTTCGCCATCCGGTGCACGGTGGCGATGGTGTGGGCGTTGTGGGTGGCGAACATCGGGTAGATCGCGTCGGTCGCGTCCAGCATCCGGCGTGCGCCGGCGAGATAGGACACGTCGGTGTTGGGCTTGCGCGTGAATACCGGGTAGCCGGGGTGGCCGTCGACCTGGGCGCGCTTGATCTCGCTGTCCCAGTAGGCACCCTTGACCAGTCGCACCGGGATCCGGCGGCCGGTGCGGCGGGCGAGGTCGGCGATGAAGTCGATCACCTCCAGCGCGCGCTTCTGGTAGGCCTGGATCGCCAGCCCGCAACCTTCCCAGCCTTCCAGCGAGGCATCGGCGTAGGCGCCGGCGAACACATCGAGCGACAGCTCCAGACGGTCGGCTTCTTCGGCGTCGACGGTGAAGCCGATGCCGTGCGACTTGGCCAGCTGCGCCAGTTCCAGCACGCGCGGGGTCAGCTCGGCCAGCACCCGGGCGCGCTTGGCGTGCTCGTAGCGCGGGTGCAGTGCCGACAGCTTCACCGAGATGCTCGGGGTGGCGAAGATGTCCTTGGCGCGGAAGTCGCCGCTGGCGCCGATCGCGTGGATCGCCCGCCGGTAGGCCTCCATGTAGCGCAATGCGTCGGCGTCGGTCAGCGCGGCCTCGCCGAGCATGTCGTAGGAGTAGCGGTACTGCGCGTTGCGGCCCTTGATCGAGCGCGCCAGCGCGTCGGCGATGGTCTGGCCCATCACGAACTGGTGGCCCATGATCTTCATCGCGTGGCGCACCGCCCGCCGGATCACCGGCTCGCCGACGCGGCCGATCCGCCGCTTGAACGCGTTGTGGACGTCGCGCTTGGTGTCATCGGCCAGGTCGACCAGATGGCCGGTCAGCATCAGGCCCCAGGTCGATGCATTGACCAGCACCGAGTCGGACTTGCCCATGTGGCGCTTCCAGTCGGCCTCGCCGAGCTTGTCGCGGATGAGTTTGTCGGTGGTTTCCTCGTCGGGGATGCGCAGCAGCGCCTCGGCCACGCACATCAGCAACACGCCTTCCTCGCTGCCGAGGTCGTACTGGCGCATGAAGGCCTCGATCGCGTCCTGGTCCTGCGCGCGCGCGCGGACCCGGGTGACCAGGTCGGCCGCGACTGCCTGGGCGGCGGTGCGCTCGGCTTCGGGCAGGCGGGCCTGTTCGACGAGACTGTGGACGTGGGCGGTCTCGTCGCGGACCCAGGCGGCGGTGATCGCTGCACGTGGACCGATTGGCGGAGATGGCAACTCGGAGCTGATCAGCGTCCGCATCCCCGATGGGGTGGGCGAGCCGTCGTGATGGGGGAAATCGGTGGACATGGGACCCGCGAGCGAGCTTGGAAAGACGCATAGTCTAGGGCTTGCGACACCCGTCGCGCGCGTGCGCGACTAGGCGGTTCACGTGGCGGCATCGGTGAACCGCGACCGCGGTCGAAAAGACGTATGGCGAGACCGTGTCCAAGCCTTCCAGGCGCTGCCGGAGAGCGGTCGACGGACCCGTCCCGGCTTGCCGCAACCCTGCCCGGCGGCTACCATTTACCGGCTATCCATCGCACCAATGGGCGTTTTGTCCCGGGTGTGGCGAGTCCTGTCCGGGCTCGCAGCCACCTCTCCATCCACCATCCTGCGCCGCGAGGCGCTCGGCGGCAGGAGCGGCAGCTTGCGGAAAATTAAAACCTAACCTATTGATTATCAAGCTGATCCTGGGGCTAGAACCAATGAAAGCCGGTCGTATCAAACAGTGGGCAGCGGGTGTGGCGATGATCGCTTCACCGTTCGTTGCGTTCGCACAGAGTGCCGACCCGGAGCGCTGGCAGCTCAACATGGGCCGCGGCGTCACCCACCTGTCGAACAACGCCTACGAGGCGCACATGCTGGCGCTGTGGATCTGCGTCG
>JBOHYC010000197.1:0-1763 GCA_050737755.1 Lysobacter sp. | reverse complement strand
CCGACATGGCCACCGTGCGCGTCGAGCACGACCTGTCCGACGACGCCCGCCTGATCAACACCACCCGTTGGGGCCGCACCCAGCAGGACTACCTGCTGACCGCGTTCATGGGCTCGACCGCGAACCTGGTGACGCCCGACATCGACGATCCGTCGACCTGGACGATCGCGCGCAGCCTGCCGACGTTCAAGGACAACCGCAACGAGATCCTCACCAACCAGACCAGCCTGACCGCGCGCTTCGACACCGGCCGCGTGCAGCACGACCTCAGCACCGGCATCGAGCTGACCCGTGAGGAACTGCAGACCCAGGGCATCGACGGGATCGGCGATAGCGCGTGGCCGGCCGCCAACCTGTACAACCCGGACCCCGCCGTCGGTGGCCTGCAATGGGCCTACACCGGCGCGCGTGGCGACGGTCGCACCGACACCGCCGCGGTCTACGCCTTCGACACCGTCAAGCTCAACCCGCAGTGGCAGCTCAACGGCGGGCTTCGCATCGACCACTACAGCACCGAATTCAGGAACCTGGTGCCGTGTGGCGGTCGTCGCGGCCCGGACTGCGGTGCATTGCCGGAGGGCTCGATCCTCCCCGGGGTCGATGCCGAAACCTCCGACACACTGGTCAACTGGAAGCTCGGCGCGCTCTACAAGCCGACCGACAACGGCAGCATCTACGCCAACTACGCCATCTCGCAGCAGCCCCCGGGCGGCGGCAGCCTGGAATTGAGCGACAGCGCAAACAGCGCCAACAACCCGCTGTTCGACCCGCAGAAGGCGCGCACCGCGGAGATCGGCACCAAGTGGAGCGTGGCCAACGATTCGCTGCTGCTGACCGCCGCGCTGTACGACACCGAGGTCACCAACGAGATCGTGCAGGACCCGGTGGACCAGCAGTACTACCAGACCGGCCGCAAGCGCGTGCGCGGCGTGGAGGTGAGCGCGGTCGGCCGCATCACCGATGCGTGGATGGTCTCCACCGGCTTCACCACCATGGACGCCGAAGTGGTCGAAGGCCCGACGGTTTCCGTCGACGGCTCGAGCGACCTGGCCTATACCCCGAGCCGCGCGTTCACCGCATGGACCACCTACCAGTTCCCGTTCGGTCTGACCGTGGGTGGCGGCGCGCGGTACTCGGGCGAGATGAAGCGCGGCAATGACGGTGCGGTCGGAACCCCGGCGTTCACCGAGGACTACTGGGTGGTCGACGCGGTTGCCAGCTATGCGGTCAACGAGCACCTCGACCTGCGCCTGAACCTCTATAACCTGCTGGACGAAGACTACGTGGCGGCGATCAACAAGAGCGGCTACCGCTACACCCCGGGAGCGCCCCGTTCGGCGATGCTGAGCGCAAGCTTCAGCTTCTGACCCGCGTCGAAGGAGACCCCGATGCTGCTGCACGTTCCCGCCGTCCTGGATTCCCGGCAGGTTGCCCGTTTCCGGCAAGCGCTGGACGCCGCCGACTGGGCCGACGGCAAGCAGACCGTCGGCCCGCAGGGCGCCAGGGTCAAACGCAACCTGCAGTTGCCGGACGCCTCGCCACTGCGGGCGGAACTGGGCGAGGTCGTGCTCGCCGCGCTGGCCGGCAATCCTCTGTACTTCTCCGCGGTGCTACCGGCACGGACGCTGCCGCCGCGCTTCCACCGCTACGAAGGCGGCGGGCAATACGGTTTCCACGTCGACGGCTCGGTGATGGCAGTGGCGGTTCCGCAGGGATCGCCGGCGCTGAATCTGCGCACCGACGTGTCGTGCACGGTGTTCCTG
>JBOHYC010000196.1:0-8358 GCA_050737755.1 Lysobacter sp. | reverse complement strand
TCCAGATCGTCGAGATCGTCGCTCATCCCGGCCGCCATGCCGGTTTCCGCCTGCGTGGCCGGGGCCGCACCGCGCGCACCGGCACGCAACCCGTCGAGCAATGCCTGCGGCGCCGGCATGAGTACTTCACCGGCGGCCACGCAGTCGAGCAGGTCGACCAGCAGGTCGAGTGATTGCTGGGCGCCGTCGAACGCGTCGGCGTCGAGCGGCACCTCGCCGCTGCGCGCGACGTTGAGACGGTCTTCGACCGCGTGGCAGATCGCCACCATCGGCGGGAAATCGAGGAAGCCGGCGCCACCCTTGATGGTGTGGAAACCGCGGAACACCGCGTTGAGGCATTCGCGATCGGCCGGGCTGCGCTCGAGCGCGACCATCTGCTCGCCGAGCTGGTCGAGGATCTCGCGGGCCTCGATCAGGAAGTCGGCGCAGATGTCGTTGCCGGTGTCGTCGTCGAACGCCGCGTTCATGTCAGATCCCCAGCGACGACAGCAGCTCGTTGGCGTCGTCCTGCGTCGCCGGCGTGGCGTCGAGGCCGGCGATCGACGGGCCGTGGCCGCGGTTGGCGAGTTTCAGCGGCTCGGTCGGGTCGGACACGTCGCCGAGGCCTTCCTGCACCGCGCGCACCAGTTCCACCACGCGCAGGATGATCTGCCCGGTGAGGTCCTGGTAACCCTGTGCGGCGGTCATTTCCGACAGCCGTTCGCGGATGCCGGCGACGGCGCCGTCCTGCGACGCATCGCCCGCCTGCATCCGGCCCAGCAGGCCCGAGCATTCCTGGATCAGGTCGAGCGTGCGCATGCTGGCGGTTTCGGTCAGCGTGACCACGTGCTCCAGCCGCGCGCAGGCGTCGGGCAGCGAGCCGTGGTTGCCGTGGCTTCCGGGTCCGCCAAGGGCGAGTTCCAGCTCCCGCGCGATCCGCGCCAGCCCCTGCACGAATGGCTGCGTGCGCCACTGGATCAGTTCGTCGACATTGGTACGCCACGCAATCGGGTCGTCGTGCTCCAGCGCCCACAGCGCCGCGTGCAGGCGCTGGGTGATCAGTGCGCGGTCCTGCGGTGGCAGCAGGTTGGCCGTCGCCGGTGTGTCGGCAGCGGCGCTGCTCACGCCACGCTCTCCAGCCGCTCGAACACCTTGTTGAGCTTGTCGCCCAGCGTGGCGGCGGTGAACGGCTTGATGACGTAGCCGTTCACGCCGGCCTGCGCGGCCTCGATGATCTGCTCGCGCTTGGCTTCGGCGGTGACCATCAGCACCGGGGTCTTGGCCAGCGCGGCATCGGCGCGGATCGCCTTGAGCAGGTCGATGCCGGGCATGCCGGGCATGTTCCAGTCGGTGATGACCAGGTCGAACGGACCCTTGCGCAGTTCCACCAGCGCGCTGGTGCCGTCGTCGGCCTCGGTGGTGTTGTAGAGGCCGAGGTCGTTGAGCAGGTTCTTGACGATGCGGCGCATGGTCGAGAAGTCGTCGACGATCAGGATCCGGATGTTCTTGTCCATGGGTCAGGCTCTTGCAGCGGGAAGTTGAGGGGTCGGCGTGGGGGGAGGTCGGCGTGGGGCTCAGGCGTCGTCGTCGAGGTGGGCTTCCTCGCGCCAGTCGCCCAGGCGCGCGCGCAGGCGCAACATCGCCTGGCCGTGGATCTGGCAGACCCGCGATTCACTGATCGACAGCACCGCGCCGATCTCGCGCAGGTTCATTTCCTGCTCGTAGTAGAGCGACAGCACCAGTTGCTCGCGCTCGGGCAGGTGCCCGATCGCGCCGCCGAGTGCTTCGCGGAACGCGGTGTACTCGAACTCGCGGGCCGGGCTGGCGGTGCTGCCGGCGGCCAGTCGCGGCTCGCCGTCGTGCTCTTCCAGGTGCGCATCGAGGCTGATCAGCTGACCGCGCGCGGCGGCCTCCAGCATGCGGTGGTATTCGTCGAGCGGTACTTCCAGCTGCGCTGCGACTTCCTGCGCGCTGGCGGCGCGGCCGGTGTCCTGCTCGACCTGGCGGGTGGCGGCGACCACGTCGCGATACTTGCGGTGGACCGAGCGCGGCACCCAGTCGCCACGGCGGATCTCGTCGATCATCGCGCCGCGGATGCGGATGCTGGCGTAGGTCTCGAACGCGGCGCCCTGGTCGGACTGGAAATTGCGGTCGGCATCGATCAGGCCAAGCATGCCGGCCTGGATGAGGTCGTCGACCTCGACGCTGGACGGCAGGCGCGCGGCGAGGTGGTGGGCGATGCGACGCACCAGTTCACCGTGGCGCTCGACCACGAGCGAGGCGTCGCTGGACTGGTGGGCGCGATAGGCGGCAGCGGCGGCTTTCATGCGGCACTCCTGGCAGGCTGGTCGATCAACCGCTCCATGAAGAACTCGACATGGCCGCGCGGGCCTTGCGGGCTCTGCCACTGGCCGGCCCGGCGGGCGATGTCACGGAACGCGGCCGAGGCCGGCGCGGACGGGAAGGCGTCGACCACCGCCTCCTGCCGCTGGATCGCGCGGCGCAGCCACTCGTCACGCGGGATTGCGCCGAGGTAGTTGAGGGTCACGTCGAGGAACTTGGAGGTGACCCGCTGCAACTTGTCGAACAGATGCCGTCCTTCGGCACTGTGCTGCACCTGGTTGGCGAGGATCTGCACCCGGCTGACGCCGCGGTCGCGGCTGAGTACCTTGATCAACGCGTAGGCGTCGGTGACCGAAGCCGGCTCGTCGCAGACCACCACGATCACGTCCTGCGCGGCCTGGCAGAAGGTCAGCACGCCGTCGGCAATGCCCGCGGCGTTGTCGACCACCATCGTGTCGATCGGCACGTCCAGCTGGCTGAAGGCGTGCACCAGGCCGACGTGCTGTTGTGGCAGCAGTTCGGTCATGTGGCGCTTACCGGAGGCGGCCGGAACAATCCACATCCCGCCCGGGCCTTTCAGCAGGGTGTCGCGCAGCTCGCAACGGCCGGCGAACACGTCGGCCAGGGTGAACCGCGGCGACAGGCCGAGCATCACGTCGACATTGGCCAGGCCGAGGTCGGTATCCAGCAGTAGGGTGCGCTGGCCGCCGTTCTGCAGGGCCAGGGCGAGGTTGACCGAGACGCTGGTCTTGCCGACGCCGCCCTTGCCGCTGGCGACCGCGAGCACTCGCACGGGGGCACGCAGGGACGCCGGCGCAGCGCCGGGCTGCGTCGCCGGGAAAACGGGATTGTGGTCAGGCGACGGCATGACGGTCCTCGGTGGCAAGGGGGTTATCGGCAGCACGGCGCAGTTTCTCCAGTAGCAGCACGAGACTTGAGGCATTGGCGGCGGCCAGGTCGGTCGAAACCTGCTGTCCGGCGGAGGTGTAGGCGAGGTTGAGGCCGTTGCGGATCACCACCGACAGCGCGGCGCCGAGGCGGCCGGTCTCGTCGAGCTTGGTCAGCACGACGCCTTCCGGGCTGGCGATGCGGTAGCGGCGGACGACCTCGTTCATGTCGTGCGGGTGGCCGTTGGCAGGCAGCACCAGCAGGCTGCGCAGGTTCCGGGTGGCGCGCAGCCAGGTGATCTGGCCGAGCAGGGCGCGGTCGCGGGCGCCGTAACCGGCAGTGTCGACCACCACCAGCGGGTAGTCCTGCAACTGCGCGAGGGTCTGCTGCAACGCCTCGGGGCCCTGGGCCTCGCAGACGGTGATGCCCAGCCGGCGGCCGTGTGCGTGCAACTGCTCGCAGGCGCCGACGCGCTCGAAGTCGGTGGTGACCAGCGCCACGTCGCGGGCGCGGTGGCGGGCGGCGAAGCGCGCGGCGATCTTGGCCGCCGTGGTGGTCTTGCCGGCGCCGGTCGGGCCGACGAGTGCGATCACGTTGTTGTTGCCGCCGACATCATCGATCGGTTCCTCGCGGCTGATGGTCAGCATGCGGGCGAGTTCGGCCAGCATCGGGGCATGCACGCGGGCCGGGTCCAGCGCCGGGTCGATCTTGGCCGCGAGGGTCTGGGCCAGCGCATCGTCGCAGCCGTAGCCGAGCAGGATGTCGAACGCGGCGGCGCGGGCCGGCGAGCCTTTGAGGCGCTCGACCGAGAACTGGCCCATCTCGCGCTCGATCAGCTGGCGCATGGTGGCCAGTTCCTCGCGCATCGCGGCGACCGCCGGGTCGGCGTCCCAGCGCGGGACGGCATGCAGGTGGCGCTCGGCGGGTGCGGTGTCGCGCATTGTTTCCGCGATCGGCTCCGGCAGCGGCTCCAGGCTCAGTTCGAGCTTCGGCGCAGGCACGGAAGCGGGGACCGGGACCACGTCGTCAAGGACCTGCGCGGCCGCGGCGGCAACCGGAGCTTCCCGCTCCGGGTGCTGCCGCGGCGACGCAGGCGGGGAAGGGGGTGCGGCGTGCGTGGCTTCGACCTGGGCGCGTGCGGCGTGGGAAAGGGTGACGACATCGTTGGCCGCCTCGGCGTCGGCGACGCTGGCGGGCACTGCGCCGAGCGCGGCCATCATCGCGTCGAAGCGGGTCGGCTCGGCGCTGGCGACCGGCGCGGCCACGGGGGCGACGACAGGCGCGGCGATGGCCTGGGCCGTCGATACCGTATCGGACGTGAGTTCGGCCAGCGTCGGCTCGACCGACACTGCGCGGGGGGCATCACCGAGCTTGAACACGGCCCGGGCGCGAGTGGCGAGGGTCTCGCGTACCGACGGCGCCGGGGTGGCGGTGGCGAATGCCGGGGCCGGTGCGGCGGCCGGCTCGGCGACGGGTGCCGGTGCAACGGCGGGCGTCGGAGCCATCGCCGGCGCCGCGGCACGCAGCGCCTGATGGACCAGGGCTTCGTCGTAATCGGTGGCCGAGACCACTTCCACGCCGCCCTCGCAAGGTCGGTTGGACAGGATCACCGCATCCGGGCCCTGCTCGTCGCGGACCATCCGCAGCGCGGTGCGCATGTCGCTGGCAATGAATCGCTTGATTCTCATCAACTACCCCTGACCACTCCGGCTCGTGCCGTTCTCGTTGTGTCCCGCACCGCCGATGCGATGCCTCGTTGTCTTCAGCCGATCGCGCCAACCAGGCGCAACCGTTTGTCTTCCGGCACTTCCGTGTAGGCCAGTACCGACAGCGCGGGGACGCTGTGGCGGACCAGCCGCGCGATGGTTGCGCGGATGCCCGCCGGGACCAGCAGCACCGCGGGTTCACCGCGGCCTTCCTGCTGGGTCACGCACTCGCTGAGGTTCTGGTGCAGCCGCTCGGCGAGTCCGGGTTCCAACGCGGCCCCCTGGCCGTTGACCGAGTCCTGCAATACCCGTTCCAGAGCAGGCGCCAGGGTGTAGACGGGCAGCTCGGGGTTGAGCCCGTTGAGCTCCTGCACGATGAAGCGGCCCAGCGCGGTGCGGACCGCGGCGGTCAGCGTGGCCGGGTCCTGGGTGTGGGCGCCGTGCTCGAGCATTGCCTCGACGATCTGGCGCATCTGCCGCAGCGGAACTTTCTCGACCAGCAGCGACTGCAGCACGCGAACCACCACCGACAGCGGCAGCAGCTTGGGCGTCAATTCCTCGACAAGCTTGGGCGCCGCCTTTCCGACGCTGTTGAGCAGTTGTTGCGCTTCTTCGTGGCCGAGCAGCTCGGCGGCGCGCTCGCGCACCAGGTGCGAAAGATGGGTGGCGACCACGGTGGCGGCGTCGACCACGGTGTAGCCCAGCGACTCGGCATGCGCGCGCTGGGTCTTCTGGATCCAGACCGCGTCGAGCCCGAACGCCGGGTCCTTGCCCGGAATGCCATCGAGCGGCCCGAACACGCGGCCGGGGTCGAGCGCGAGTTCGCGGTCCGCGTGCAGCTCGCCAGTCGCGACCGGCACGCCGTGGACGAGGATGCGGTAGTGGCCCGGCCCGAGTTCGAGGTTGTCGCGCACGTGCACGGCCGGGATCAGGAAGCCGAGGTCCTGGGTCAGCTTGCGGCGCACGCCCTTGAGGCGCGCCAGCAGTTCTCCGCCCTGGGCTTTGTCAACTAGCGCGATCAGCTTGTAACCGACTTCCAGCGCAAGCGGCTCGACCGGTCGTACTTCGTCCCAGCTCAGCTCCGCGGTGGCGGCGGGCGCGCTGGCGGTTTCGGCCGGGTCGGACTCGCCCGCGGCTTCGCGGATCTCGCGCTTGTGCGCCTGCCACGCGGCGTAGCCCAGCACGCCGGCCAGCACCAGGAACGGCAGGTTCGGCATGCCCGGCACGATGCCGACCAGGCCCATCAGCAACGCGGCCACGATCAACGCGCGCTTGTGCCCGAACACCTGCTTGCGCACGGCGGGGCCCATGTCCTGCTCGCGCGTGGCGCGGGTGACCAGCATCGCCGCGGCGGTGGAGATCAGCAGCGCGGGCAGCTGCGCCACCAGGCCGTCACCGATCGCGAGCAGGGTGTAGGTCTGCGCCGCCTGGCCGAAATCCATCCCGTGCTGCAACAGCCCGATCAGGATGCCGCCGACCAGGTTGATCACCAGGATCAGCAGGCCGGCGATCGCGTCGCCGCGGACGAACTTGCTGGCGCCGTCCATCGAGCCGTAGAAGTCGGCTTCCTCGCGCACTTCCTCGCGGCGGGCGCGGGCGTCCTCGCGCGACAGCAGGCCGGCGTTGAGGTCGGCGTCGATCGCCATCTGCTTGCCGGGCAACGCATCGAGGATGAAGCGCGCCGACACCTCGGAGATGCGGCCGGAACCCTTGGTGACGACGACGAAGTTCACGATCGTCAGGATCGCGAACACGATCAGGCCGACCGCATAGCTGCCGCCGATCACGAACTGCGCGAACGACTCGATCACGTGGCCGGCGGCCGCCGGACCCTGGTGGCCATGCATCAGCACCACGCGGGTCGAGGCCACGTTCAGGCCCAGCCGCAGCAGCGTCACCATCAGCAACACCGATGGAAACACCGAGAATTCCAGCGGCCGCTTGACGTAGACCACCGCCATCATCACCACCAGCGACAGCGCGATGTTGATGGTGAACAGCGCATCCAGCAGCAGCGGCGACAGCGGCACCACCACCATGGCCAGCATCACCAGCACGATCACCGGGGCGGCGGCACCGTTGCGGATCGCGGTGACGATGCCGGAAAGCCGGCTGTTGCCACTCATCGCGTCGGCTCCCCGTCACCCGGCGCCGGCATGTCCGGCGCGCCATCGGCACCGACATCCAGTTGCGTCAGCACCGGCGCCGGACCATGGGCCGGGTGCCAGCGGCGAAGCTGGAAGACGTAGGACAGCACTTGCGCGACGGCGGCATAGAGTTTCACCGGGATTTCCTGATCGACCTGCGCCTGCCGATACAAGGCGCGTGCCAGAGGCGGCGCCTCCAGCACGGCGATCCGGTGTTTGCCGGCCACGTCGCGGATCGCAAGGGCCATCTCGTCGACGCCCTTGGCGACCACCTTGGGCGCGCGCATGTTGCCGGCGTCGTACTTGAGCGCGACCGCGTAGTGGGTCGGGTTGGTCACCACCACGTCGGCGGTCGGCACCGCCTCCATCATCCGGCGCTGCGACATCTGCTGGGCAATTTGCCGGACCTTGGCCTTGACCTCCGGGTTGCCCTCCATCTCCTTGAACTCGTCGCGGATCTCCTGCTTGGTCATCTTCAGCTTGCTGAGGTGCCGGTAGTGCTGCCACGGCACGTCGATTGCGGCAAGCAGCCCCAGCGAGCCGACCATCGCCAGCAGTGTCCACAGCGCGGTGTCCAGCCCGGTGCCGACGGCGTCTTCGAGCGACATGCCCGGTATCGCGAGCAGTTTGTGGAACGCGCGATAGACCATCGCCCCGCCGACGCCGAGTATCAGCCCGACGCGCATCAGCGAGCGCAGCAGTTCGGCGAAGCTTTCCTTGCCGTAGATGCGGGCCAGTCCTGACGCCGGATTGAGGCGTTTGAAATCCGGTTGCAGCGACTTGCCGGAGAAACGCAGGCCGCCCAGCACCGCCGGGCTGATCAGGCAGGCCAGCAGTGCGGCGGCCAGCATCGGCAGCACCGGCAGCACCAGCCCAGCGGCCAGCCGCGCGGTGTGTTCGAGCAGCCGGTCGGGATGGCCGAGCAGGGCGGGGTCGACGGTCAGCGCGCCGCGCAACCAGCCCTGGCCGGCATTGCCGAGCGAGGAGGCGGTCATCATCAACGCCACGACTGCGGTACCTAGCACCGCCACGTTGCCGAGTTCGCGTGACCGCGGGACGTCACCCTTTTCACGCGCCTCGCGGAGGCGCTTCTCGGTAGGTTGCTCGGTGCGGTCGTCCTTGTCTTCGCTTGCCATCTCGCCGCTTCTGCCGTGCCTGGGTTGCCGCTAGGGAGTCAGTGCGCGCGCTGCGAGGAACGCATCCTCGAACAGCCGCTGCACCGGCCCCTGCAGTTCCCGTGCCAGCAGGCTCAGCAGTACCAGTCCGACCAGCAGCGCGACCGGCAGGCCGATCGC
>JBOHYC010000195.1:0-4396 GCA_050737755.1 Lysobacter sp. | reverse complement strand
GTTCATCGCGCCGTTGCGCGACAAGGCCAGCGAGTGGCAGCAATTGACCATGCAGGTCGGGCAGCGCGCGGTGGCCAATCCGGACGAGGTCGGCGCGGCCGCCTACGACTACCTGATGTATTCGGGTTACGTCGCCCTTGCCTACTGGTGGGCGCGCAGCGTCGCCGCCAGCGAGGCATCGGCCCAGTCGAACGGGTTCAAGGCCGGCAAGCGGGAGACGGCGCGGTTCTACTTCGGCCGGATCCTGCCGCGGACGCTCGGCCACGCAGCCGCGATGGAAAGCGGGACGGCGCCGCTGATGGCCCTGGATGCCGAACAGTTCGGCGAATAGACGGTCCAAATCGCAACAATTGAGGTATATGCTCGGTTTCCAATGGAGACCGCCAGAGCGAAATTGCGCTTGGTCCACTCTGGAAACCCGGTCGGTTCGATCCGACCCGGTCCGGAGAGCCTCCCCGTCACCCCGCGCCATGGCCTCGAACGGCTCAACGCCGTCCGCCTGTTGTCGCTGGACGCGCACGGTCGCGTGCTGGACTGGATGAACTGGCAACAGGCCGCCTGCCTGTACTCCCGCGACGCGGTGGCATGGACGCTCGGTGATCCCTGCCTCACCGTGCACGGCGGCATCAACCGGATCAGCGGCGAACTCAGCCTGCTGCAACTGCACCCCATCGTCGCCGCCCGTGGCCATGCCCGCGGCCATGCGCTGGATCCGACCCCTGCCCTGACCAATACCGCGCTGTTCGCCCGCGACGCCCAGCTGTGTCTCTATTGCGGCCGCGAGTGCCATCGTCCGCAACTGACCCGCGACCACGTGCTGCCGGTATCCAAGGGCGGTCGCGATGTCTGGGAGAACGTCGTCGCCGCCTGCTTCCAGTGCAACTCGCGCAAGGGCAACCGCACCCCGCAGCAGGCCAACATGCCGCTGCTGGCGGTGCCGTACCGGCCCAGCTGGGTCGAACACCTGATCCTGTCCAACCGCAACATCCTGGCCGACCAGATGGCGTTCCTGAAAAACCAGTTGCCGAAGAAGCACGCACGCTCGCCGAACTGACGACAGCCGTCATATTCAGTGTCAGTGATTGCCGTGTCGCGCCCGATTTCGACACTGAGCGCGCGTTGACGCCCGTGGTCAGCTCCCCGACACTGGCGGGAATCTGCTGCAATGGAATCGACGATGTCACTGACTTTCGGCCTGACGGGCATGGATCCGGCCACGGAAACCTCGCTGAAGACAGCGTTCGACGAGGCCAACCGGCGGCTCGGTGGCACCTGGCAGCTGCTTCCGGAAACCCAGGGTGACTACATCGCGGTCGACATGGACAGCATGTATGGCCCGATGAGCTGGCTGCGCCTGCATGCCGCCGGCAAGACCGTGATCGGCCTGACCTCGGCGCCGCGTACCCAGGCCGACTTCCGGCTGGCCCAGCCGTTCGATGCCAACTCGCTGATGCAGGTACTCAACGAAATTGCCCCGCAATCCGCGCCCGCCGGCCTTACCCCGGCACCGCAGGCGCAGGACCAGTTGCCGGAGGAGCAGCCGCAGCCGGTCGATGAGGAAGCCGGCGCAATTGCCGCAAATGCCAGTGCGCCGACCGAGGAGACGACCCGCCCGCGCGAACCCGCGAGCGCTGCGGTCGCCCAGGTGGTGCCTGCCGCACCGAGCATGCAGCCCCATACGCCGTCGCAGGCTACGGCGCCGGTGGCCGCCGTCGACCCGGAACCCCGCACACTGGCCGAATGGCTGGCTTCCGGCCGGGTCCAGGGCCAGCTGAAGCTCGAACGCGACGGTGTCGCCCTGCTGCTCGATACCGCGCAGCGCCAATATCACGGCCCGGCCGCGCTCAAGCCGCTGACCGGCCATGTCGGCAGCCCGTTGCAAGCCGGCGACTTCACCCCGGTGAAGGACTGGGGCACCGAAGTGGCGGCGCTCGGCGCGCCACAACCGCTGTCGCGTCTGGTCTGGTTCGGTGGCCTGCTCGCGGGCCAGGGCAAGCTGATGCCCGGTTTCGATCCGGAAGCGCGCTACCAGATGCTGAAGTGGCCCCAGACCGAACGCGAGTATCCGAAGCACTTCCGCATCGCCACCGCGATGATGAAAGGCCCGGCCACGCTCGGCGAGATCGCCGAGGCCAGCGGCGTGCCCGAGGCCGACGTCACCGACTTCGTCAACGCCAGTCTCGCCACCGGGTTCGCCGATATCGAGCACCTGCCCGAACCCGAAGCCGAAACGCCGAAGTCCGGCGGGTTGTTCGGGCGCCTGCGCGGACGCTGAAGCCCCGCGTACCGCACGCCTTGCCCCGCCCCGGCACCGGCGGGACAATGGGCGACTGCCGTCCGATACCGTATTGATGATCGACCCGCAACGCTATCCGCGCCTCTCCCGCATTGCCGTCCCCGCCGACCTGCGCGCGTTTCCCGAAGAGGAACTGCCCGAGATCGCCGCCGAGCTGCGCGGGTACCTGATCGAGCAGGTCGCCCAATCGGGTGGCCACTTCGCTGCCGGCCTCGGCGTGATCGAGCTGACCGTCGCGTTGCACTGGCTGTACGAGACCCCGGTTGATCGTCTGGTCTGGGATGTCGGCCACCAGACCTACCCGCACAAGATCCTGACCGGTCGCCGTGACTCGATTCATACGGTCAAGCAGAAGGACGGCGTCGCGCCGTTCCCCAAGCGCGAGGAATCGGAGTACGACACTTTCGGCGTCGGCCACAGCTCGACCAGCATCTCGGCAGCGCTTGGCATGGCGATCGCACTGCAGCGCGCGGGCGACGATCGCAAGGTCGTTGCGGTGATCGGCGACGGCGCGATCACCGGCGGCATGGCGTTCGAGGCGCTGGCCCACGGCGGCGGCATGGGCGACGACCCGGACAATGTCGAGCCGAACCTGCTGGTGATTCTCAACGACAACCAGATGTCGATCTCCGAGAACGTCGGTGGCGTGACCCGGATGCTCGGCCGGCTGTCGGGCAGCCGCACGCTCAATGCCATCCGCGAAGGCGGCAAGAAGCTGCTCGGCGACAAGCACGGCGCGCCCGCGCGCTTCGTCAAACGCTGGGAGGAGCAGTGGAAAGGCATGTTCGTGCCGTCCACGTTCTTCGAGGAACTGGGCTTCCACTACACCGGCCCGATCGACGGCCACGACCTGCCCGCCCTGCTTGGCGCGCTGAAGACGCTCAAGGGCCTTAAGGGTCCGCAGCTGCTGCACATCGTCACCACCAAGGGCAAGGGCTACGAGCTCGCCGAGGGCGACCAGATCGGCTACCACGCGGTCAGCCCGTTCGACCCGTCGCAGGGCATGGTCAGCAAGCCCGGCGCGAAGAAGCCGACCTATACCGACGTGTTCGGCGACTGGTTGTGCGACATGGCCGCGGCCGATGACAAGCTGCTGGGCATCACCCCGGCGATGCGCGAGGGCTCGGGGCTGGTGCGTTTCAGCAAGGAGTATTCGCAGCGCTACTTCGACGTCGCCATCGCCGAGCAGCACGCGGTGACGCTCGCCGCCGGCATGGCCTGCGAGGGCGCCAAGCCGGTGGTCGCGATCTATTCGACGTTCCTGCAGCGGGGCTACGACCAGCTGGTCCACGACGTCGCCGTGCAGGACCTGGACGTGCTGTTCGCGATCGATCGCGGCGGCGTGGTCGGCCCCGATGGCGCGACCCACGCCGGCAACCTCGACCTGAGCTACCTGCGCTGCGTGCCGAACATGGTGGTGATGGCACCGGCCGATGAAGAAGAATGCCGCCGGATGCTGTCGACCGGCTACCGCCACGAAGGCCCGGCGGCGGTGCGCTACCCGCGTGGCACCGGCCCCGGGGTTGCGGTGCAATCGACACTCGAAACGCTGCCGATCGGCAAGGCCGAAGTCCGCCAGCGCGGTGCGCGCGTCGCATTGCTCGCGTTCGGCGCACTGGTTCCGGCGGCCGAAGAAGTCGGCGCGGCGCTCGGCCTGACCGTGGTCAACATGCGCTTCGTCAAGCCGCTCGACCGCGCACTGGTGCTCGAACTGGCGAACACCCACGAAGGCCTGGTCACCCTCGAGGACAACGTGGTCGCCGGTGGCGCCGGTTCCGGCGTTGCCGAGCTGCTGGCAGCCGAGGGAATCGTCGTCTCCATGCTGCACCTCGGCCTGCCCGATGCGTTCCAGCACCACGCCAGTCGCGAGCAGTTGCTGTCCGAGGCCGGGCTCGACACCGACGGCATCCGCCAAGCCGTGCTCGCACGCTGGCCGAAACTGGCCATCAAGCCGGCGGCCGGCACCGCCTGAGCACGCCCCCGCGCGTCTGGCCGGCGCCCCCGCCTCGTCGCGTTTCTTTCCGATAGCCCCGCACCTGCATTGTGGCCGGTGCGGCTATCCCGGAAAGGGGAACGTTTCTTGATCATCAATTATGGAGA
>JBOHYC010000194.1:0-4839 GCA_050737755.1 Lysobacter sp. | reverse complement strand
CACCTTGCAGGCCATTGCCACCGCCAGCGGCGCGTCGGCGGTGTTCTGGAACCGGCGTTACGACCCCGCGATCGAAGCGCGCGACACCCGCATCCGGCGTGAATTGCGACAGCGCGGACTGCGCGCGGACGGGTACAACGGCAGCCTGCTGTTCGAGCCGTGGCAGGTCGAGACGAAGACCGGCGATCCGTTCCGCGTCTTCACGCCGTTCTGGAAAGCGGCGGTATCGAAGTGGCACCCGCCGCGCACCCTGCCTGCGCCTGACCATCTGCCAGCGTTCCAGTCAATGCCGGGCGAAGTGGCGATTGACGACCTGCGCCTGCAGCCGTCTCCACGCTGGGACGCGTCATTCTGGAATTACTGGACACCCGGCGAGCGCGGTGCCGACGCAGTGCTGCAGGCATTCGCCAGAGAGGGATTGCAGGACTACCGCGATGGTCGCGACCGGCCCGGCCGCAGCCTGACCTCTCGCGTTTCGCCGCACCTGCACTTCGGCGAGATCGCGCCGTGGCGCATCGTCGAAGCACTGCACGACGCCGGTCCGGCCGACCAGCGTGCGGCTTACGTACGCGAGCTGGGCTGGCGCGAGTTCGCGCACCACGTGCTGCACCACTTTCCGCACACGCCGGACACCAACTTCAATCCGCGCTTCGACGATTTCGATTGGGCCGACCCGGCACCCGCGGCCCTGCATGCCTGGCAACACGGACGCACTGGCGTGCCGATCGTGGACGCCGGCATGCGCGAGCTGTGGGCGACCGGCTGGATGCACAACCGCGTGCGCATGATCGTCGCCAGCTTCCTGACCAAGAACCTGCGCATCCACTGGCGCTACGGCGCCCGCTGGTTCTGGGACACCCTGGTGGATGCCGACCTGGCCAACAACACGCTCGGCTGGCAGTGGGTGGCTGGCACTGGCGTCGATGCCGCGCCGTACTTCCGCGTGTTCAACCCGGTATTGCAGGCTCGCAAGTTCGACCCGCAGGGCGAATACATCGCGCGCTGGGTGCGCGATCGCGAAGGGATGGACGACTATCCGGACCGGCCGATGGTGGACCTGGCCGACAGCCGTCGCGACGCGCTGGCGGCGTTCGCGAAACTCAAGGCGCGGTGACCGGGCCGGGACCACGTCCCGCCATGATCACCCGGTTGCGCCGCCTCCAACGTGGCCATGTTGTAGCCTCGCGTGATCCGACCAGGGAGTGACGCATGGCCGATCGACAGTTCTCCCTGCTTCCAAAAGTCCCGTTTCTATTCGTCATCGGAATGTCACTGCTGCTCATGACGGGCGTGCAGGCCGAGTCGTTCCCGGCGACCAAACGCCAGTCACCCGGCCGTACGCTGTCTCCGGCGCAGACCGTCAGGATCAATCACGTTTTCGAGCTGTACAACGCAGGCGACCTCGCGCCTGCCCGCTCGGCCGCGGACGCCGTGCTCGCCGACGCCACGGCAACGAAGCTGGAACAGGCAAAGGCCGCACAAGTTGCTGCACAGGCCGCTCTCGCAACCGATCAGCCGGCGGCGGCGATCGCCTATTACCAGCGGGCGGTCGGCCTGGACGTGCTCGACAACGACGCGCACTTCGGAGCCATGCGCAATCTGGCGATGCTGCAACAACAGCAGGCCCTGTTGGCGGATTCCATTGCAACATACGAACGTTTCTTCGCCGCGACCGGATCCTCCAAACCGCAGGATCTGGTCGCGTACGGTAACGGCCTGTATCTGGCCGGCCGATACCCGGAAGCGACGGCCGTCATCCAGCAGGCGGTCGACGCCAGTGCAACACCCGATCCGCAATGGCGGGCATTGCTGATGCAGGCCCACATCAAGAGCGGCAAGACCGCCGATGCGGTGCGGGTGGCCGAACAGGTTGCCGCCGGTTCACCGGACGACAAACGCGCGCAGACAGACCTCGCCACGCTCTATCAGCGCAACGGCATGCCGGTGAAGGCAGCCGACGTGCTCGAGGGATTGCGGAGCCGGGGCCAGTTCCAGCAAGCCACCGAATACCGGCAGCTGGCTTCGATCTACGTCGGTATGGAAGGCGGCGAGCCGCGGGCAATCGACGTCATCTGCGCTGGTTTGCAGAGCGAGGCGCTGGAGCCGGATTTCGAGACGCTGGAGGAGCTGGCGAGGCTGTACTTCTTTTCGGAACAGTTCGATGCGTCGATCAACCTCTACCAGCAGATCGCACCTTTGGACACGACCGGCGACACGTACCTGGACCTGGCTGGCCTGCTGTGGGAGGCGAAACGTCCAGCAGAATCCCAGGACGCGGCGCGGGAAGCGCTGTCCCGCGGCCTTGCCAATGACGAAGACCGTTTGAACGCGCGCAACATCCTGACCCACGTGGTGCCAAGAAGGGGGGCGTCTGCCGCTCGACCGGGCACGTCGGCAACTGGTGGGTATTGCGCGTCGTAGGTCCGCGCCGCAACGTCAACGCGCTCAGGCCGGCTTGCGCTTCTTCGCTTTTTCTTTCCTCGGCTTCGACGCCGGCAATGCCGCCTCGGTCGCCACCAGCAAGGCGCGCAATGCGTCGCCATCGTCGAGCAGTTCGTCCGCGACCGGATAGTCCTTCGCGCCAGAGTAGGGTGGCCGCTTCGGCAATGGATCGGTCAGTGCCGCCGTCGCCGGAGCTGCCTTGATGAAAAGGCTGTTGTCGCAGGCGAACGCGATGACCTTGCCGTGCAGGTACAGCCCGTACTCGCCGAACATGCGCTTGTGTGTGAGCGCATCGCCGAGGTCCGCCTGCTCGGCGATGTAGTCGATGAAGTCGCGAGTGGTGGCCATTGATCGGTGCTTCCGGCTGGCGTGGGTGTCACTGGCAGCCTAGTCCGCCGCCTCCGGGGCCGCCAGGCTGTTGCTGTACATCCCCGAGCGGTCGAAGCAGCAGGCGCGGCGCTGGCCGTTGGCGAGCTTGTCGCACGCGACTTCGATACGCCGGACGCGGGTTTCGGGTTTCTTGGGCGAGGTGATCCAGTGGATCCAGTCGCGCCGCGCGACGGCGGTGATGTCCTTCCACACCGCACGCGCTTCCGGGGCGCCGGCCAATGCCTTGCGCAGGTCGGCGGGGACCTTGGGTTCGGCTTCCTGTTCGACCGGAGCGATTTCCAGTTCAACCTGGTCGCCGACCTTGGCGCCCGCGGCCTCGCGCAACTTCCTGTCGACCTTGAGCCAATGGCTGCCCTGGCCGTCGGGTTCGAGCGTGGCCACGAATGGCGCGCCGTCGAAGCTGCCATCGACTGTGGTCATGCTGCGCGTGGGGAGCTTCTCGCTGGCGGCCTTGGGCAGGACAAGGAATGTCCAGCTCGCGTTGGCGGGCTTGGCCGGACGCAGCAACCGGGTCTTGAAACGAATGCTGGCGGTGGACTTGTTTGCAGTGGCCATCATCTTGATCCTCGCAATGCAGGTACGCCGGACACCTTCGTACTCTGCCATGCAGCCGTGCTCAATCTAATCGAGCGCTATGCCCGGCCGCCAACCGCTGCGTTCCAGGAATGCCTCCGGGTCGGTCATCCCGAAAATATCGCGCAGCGCCTGCTGCTTGTCATCGGCCTGCTGGTAATACGCCTTGGTGATGCGATAGCCCACCCAGTAACCGAGGTCGCCCGGCTTGTCCGGCGTGCTGTTGTAGACCCAGTCCGAAAGCTCGGTGCTGTCCATGTTGGCGAGGAACGCGGTCTCGATCCCGGTTTCGCGCCCGGCCACCAGATCGTCCATGTAGGCGTAGGCCGTGGCACCGGTGGTCAGCTCGGTAACGAACTCGGCCAAACCTTCCTCCAGCGAGATCGCAAGCACGGTGACGTTTTCCCGCTCGGAGAAGTCGACCGTCCGCTGCACATGCGCGAACTCGTGCGCGGCGACACCCACGAAGCGGTCCTCGATATCGGGGTTGATGAAGTCGGTCGCGCACAGCGCCTCCAGCCCGATCTGCACGCCGCTTGCGTAGCCGCCGACGGCGACCGGCTTGCCGCGGCCGATCGCGACCGTGATGGGCGGAAAGCGCGCGTCGGGATAGAGCTCGCCGAGGCGGGCCATCGCCGCCGCCAACCGGTCATGCACGCGCGGCAGGACCTCGACGCACTCGCGCGCCTCCGAGTAGATCTCGGGCCGTTTGGCAATCGCCGCGGCGATCGATTCGCCATCGACCCGGCGCAGTTGCGCGAGCGTATGCAGGCCATCCGAACCCTCATCGAGATAGTCGCGTTGCAGCACCTCGGCCGTCGGCTTGCCGCCTGCCGCATCGTAGATCTCGTAGAAGCGCGCGACGTCGCCGGTCTCGATGACGGGCTGCGTGTCATTCGCCGCAACGTTCCCCGTGGCAGTAGCGGCCGCGAGCGTAAGCGCGGTCATCGCAATTCTCATCATCTGGTTTTCCATGTTCAACGTGTCGCAGACAGTGCCACGAACGCGGCGGGTTCGAGCGTCTCCACCGGCACCGTGCGGATCGGCATATGTCGAGATCCATACCACCCGGTGATGATGGCAGGACCGACCGAAGGAGAGGCAAGCAATGACTGCAGCACCCAGCCGCATCGCACTGGCCGTACTCGTAGCCACCCTGGCCATTACCCCGGCGATCAACGGGGCCGACGCCGCCGAGATCAAGCCTTACACCACCGAGCAGTTGCAAAAGATCGTCACCGACAAGACACCGGTAACCACCGTCGAGGCGGTTGACCACGAGCGCATCACCGCGCGCCGCATCGACCTGGTCGACGAAGCCGGCGTGATCCGCATGACCCTGGCCGCGCCCACGCCGCCGCCGATCATCGACGGCCTGTCCTACCAGCGCGCCTTCCCGGTCGCCGGCATGGTGATGTACGACCGCGAAGGCAG
>JBOHYC010000193.1:0-2028 GCA_050737755.1 Lysobacter sp. | reverse complement strand
GGCATGGAAGTACACGCCGCTGCGTGCGCTCGAACGCCGCGCGTTCGCCCACGCCGATTCGGCCCCGGCGTTTGACGATGCCGTGCTGGCCGCTATCCCGGCGCCGCGGATCGTGTTCGTCAACGGCCGTTTCGATGCTGGCCATTCCGATCTCGCCGGCCTGCCGGAAGGCGTGACCCTGCAGCCGCTGTCGCAGGTGCTGCGCGAAGGTGACGCACGCGAGGCGAACTTCCTTGCCCGCCGCTTCGAGCGCGCCGATGAAGTCTTCGCCAATGTCAACGCCGCGTTGGCCGACGAAGGCGTGGTGCTGCACGCCGAAGCCGGTGTCCGTGCCGAATCCGCAGTCCACCTGGTGTTCGTCGGCGTGCCAACGGACGACGACCTCGCCTGGCACCTGCGCCACCTGGTCGAACTCAGGGCCGGCGCCGAGTTGCGCGTGGTCGAGCACCAGCTGTCGAGCGGCGCCCACCGCCACCTCGGCAACTCGCTGATGCACGTGCACCTGGGCCGCGACGCGCGTCTGTTGCACGCGCGGGTGCAGGACGAATCGACCGGCGCCACCCTGCTGCACCGCACCGACGCGGTGCTGGCGCGCGACGCCGAGTACCGCCGGCTTGACCTTGAGCTCGGCGCCGCGCTGTCGCGGCACGAACTCAACGTCACCCTGCAGGGCGACAACGCCCGTCTGCATGCCAACGGCGTGCTGCTGGCTGACGGAAAGCGCCATCTCGACACCCGCCTCGGCATCGACCATGCCGCGCGTGACAGCAGTTGCGAGTTGACCTGGCGCGGCATCGGCGCCGATCGTGGCCGCGCGGTGTTCCACGGCGGCATCCTGATCCGCGAGGGCGCCGACGGTACCAACGCCAACCTGTCGAACAAGAACCTGCTGCTGAGCGAAGGCGCGGAGATCGACACCCAGCCGGTGCTGGTGATCCACGCCGACGAGGTGCAGGCCGCGCACGGCGCCACCGTCGGCCAGCTCGACCAGAACGCGATGTTCTACCTGCGCTCGCGCGGCATCCCCGAGCCGACCGCGCGTGCGCTGCTGACCGCGGCGTTCTGCCGCGAGACACTGTCGGTGTTCGAGGATGCCGGTGTGCGCGAGGCGGTGGCGGCGCGACTGGACGCGGCACTGGCGCGCTCAGTGACGGTTGCGATGGAGGCGGCATGAACCACGAGCACGTCCGCGCCACGCTCGACTGGGCTGCGATCCGCGACGACTTCCCGGTGCTCAAGCGGCAGGTCCATGGCAAGCCGCTGATCTACCTCGACTCGGCCAACACCGGGCAGAAGCCGGCGGTGGTGATCGACACGGTCGACCACTTTTTCCGCAACCACAACGCCAACGTCAGTCGCGCGGTGCACGCACTCGGTGCGGAAGCCACTGACGCCTACGAAGGCGCACGGACCAAGCTGGCGAAGTTCCTCAACGTCCGCGCCGACGAACTGGTGCTGTGCAGCGGCACCACGTTCGCGATCAACCTGGTCGCCTACAGCTGGGCGCTGCCGCGGCTGCAACCGGGCGACGCGATCGTGCTGACCCGGATGGAGCACCACGCCAACATCGTGCCGTGGCAGCTGGTTGCGGAACGCACTGGCGCGACGATCAAGGTCGCCGACATCGACCAGAACGGCGACCTCGATCTTGACCAGCTGTATTCGCTGCTGACGCCGGAGGTGAAGCTGCTCGGCGTGGCGCATGTCTCCAACGTGCTCGGCACCGTCAACCCGGTGCGCGAGATCTGCCGCGAGGCGCGCAAGCGCGGCATCGTGACCGTGGTCGACGGCTCGCAGGCGGCGCCGCACCGGCCGCTGGACGTGGCCGCGATCGGCTGCGACTTCTACGCGATCACCGGCCACAAGATGGCCGGCCCGACCGGCACCGGCGTACTTTGGGGGCGCCGCGAACACCTCGACGCGATGCCGCCGTTCCTTGGCGGCGGCGAGATGATCAAGCAGGTGCGCTTCGACGGCACCGTGTTCAACGACGCACCGCACAAGTTCGAAGCCGGCACGCCGAACATC
>JBOHYC010000192.1:0-2245 GCA_050737755.1 Lysobacter sp. | reverse complement strand
CCTTCGCGCCGTTCTGCCAGGCCTTGCGCACGCGCGCATTGACCAGCGGCAGCTCGTGACGCAGGTTGGCGCCGACGATCACGACCACGTCGGCCTTCTCGATGTCGGCGACGCGCATGCCGAATACGTCGGCAGTCGCTGCATCCGACAGGTCATGCTGGGAAATGCGGTGATCGAGGTTGCCGGTACCCAGCGCATCGGCGAGACGGGCCAGCAATGCGCCCTCTTCGTTCGAGGTCGCAGGATTCACCAGCATGCCGAGCTGGTCGGCGCCGTTGTCGCGCAGGATCTTCGCGGCCTTCGCCAGCGCTTCCTCCCACGATGCCTCACGCCAGTCATCACCGTCGCGCAGCATCGGAACAGTCGCGCGATCCTCGGCGTACAGGCCCTGGTGCGAATAGCGATCACGATCCGACAGCCAGCACTCGTTGACCGAGTCATTGTCGCGCGGAACGCTGCGAAGCACTTCGCCACGGCGCACGTGGTGGAACAGATTGCTGCCCAGCGCGTCGTGGTAGCCCAGCGACTCGCGTGCAACCAGCTCCCAGGCGCGTGCCTTGAACTGGAACGGCTTGTTGGTCAGCGCACCGACCGGACACACATCGATGACGTTGCCCGACAGCTCGGTGGTCAGCGGCTTGCCGTCGTAGGTGCCGATCTGCAGGTTCTCGCCTCGATACATGCCACCCAGCTCATAGGTGCCGGCGACTTCCGCGGTGAAGCGCACGCAACGCGTGCACTGGATGCAGCGGGTCATTTCGGTGGCGACCAGCGGACCGATGTCCTCGTCGGGCACAACGCGCTTGCGCTCGGCGAAACGGCTGACCGAACGGCCGTAACCCATCGACAGGTCCTGCAACTCGCACTCGCCGCCCTGGTCGCAGATCGGGCAATCGAGTGGATGGTTGATCAGCAGGAACTCCATCACGTTGCGCTGCGACTTCAAGGCCTTGTCGCTGCGGGTGGTGACCTTCATGCCATCCATCACCGGGGTCGCGCAGGCCGGTGCCGGCTTGCCCATCTTTTCCACTTCGACCAGGCACATGCGGCAGTTGGCCGCGATGGACAACTTGTCGTGGTAGCAGAAGCGCGGGATCGGAATGCCGGCCTTGTCGGCGGCATGGATGATCATCGATCCCTTCGGCGCAGTCATTGCCACGCCGTCGATCTCGATCGAGACATGATCCGGCGGCACGTTCGGATTGGTGGGCTGCGCACTCATGCGGCCTGCTCCACCTTGCCCGCGGCCTGGTCGTCGACCAGGAAGCGCTTGTTGACGATCGCGTACTCGAACTCGTTCCAGTAGTGGCGCAGGAAACCCTGCACCGGCCACGCCGCGGCTTCGCCGAACGCGCAGATGGTGTGGCCCTCGATCTGGCCGGCAGCGGTCTTGAGCATGTGCAGGTCCTCGACCGTCGCCTGCTTTTCGACGATGCGGGTCAGCATGCGGTACATCCAGCCGGTGCCCTCGCGGCACGGCGTGCACTGGCCGCAGCTTTCCTTGAAGTAGAACCGCGCGATGCGCTGGCAGGCGCGGACCATGCAGGTGGTCTCGTCCATCACGATCACCGCGCCCGAGCCGAGGCCGGAACCGGCCTTCTGCAGCGCGTCGTAATCCATCGTCAGCGACATCATGGTGTCACCCGGCAATACCGGCATCGAAGAGCCGCCGGGGATCACACCCTTGAGCTTGTTTCCATTACGCACGCCGCCGGCCATCTCCAGCAGATCGACGAACGACGTACCCAGGCGGATCTCGTAGTTGCCGGGCTTTGCGACATGACCCGACACCGAGAACACCTTGGCGCCGCCGTTATTGGGTTTGCCGAGGTTGAGGAACCATTCGGCGCCGTTGCGGATGATCGCCGGCACCGAGGCATAGGTCTCGGTGTTGTTGATCGTGGTCGGCTTGCCAAATAGGCCGAAGTTGGCCGGGAACGGCGGCTTGAACCGCGGCTGGCCCTTCTTGCCTTCCAGCGACTCCATCAACGCGGTTTCTTCGCCGCAGATGTAGGCACCGGCGCCCAGCGCGTTGTAGATGTCGACATCGACGCCCGAACCCTGGACATCCTTGCCGAGCCAGCCGTGCTTGTAGGCGTCGGCCAGTGCTTCTTCCAGGTGCTCGAACGGCTCGTGGTGGAACTCGCCACGCAGGTAGTTGTAGGCCACGGTGGAACCGGTGGCGTAGCACGCGATCGCCATGCCCTCGATCACCGCGTGCGGGTTGTAGCGCAGGATGTCGCGG